>NZ_JBSFOK010000003.1:0-337922 GCF_053587635.1 Streptomyces sp. NPDC003635
GACGAGATCGGCATGGGCGACAACATCTGGCTCGGCGACCGGGACGCGGTCCGCACCCCGATGCAGTGGACACCGGACCGCAACGCGGGCTTCTCCTCGTGCGACCCGGGCCGCCTCTATCTGCCCACGATCATGGACCCGGTCTACGGCTACCAGGTGACGAACGTCGAGGCCTCGATGTCCTCCCCGTCGTCCCTGCTGCACTGGACCCGGCGGATGATCGAGATCCGCAAGCAGAACCCGGCGTTCGGACTGGGCTCGTACACCGAACTCCAGTCGTCCAACCCGGCGGTGATCGCGTTCCTGCGGGAGTACGAGGACGACCTCGTCCTGTGCGTGCACAACTTCTCGCGGTTCGCGCAGCCCACCGAGCTGGATCTGCGGAGGTTCAACGGGCGGCATCCGGTGGAGCTGTTCGGCGGGGTGCGGTTCCCGGCCATCGGCGAACTGCCGTACTTGCTGACCATGGCGGGACACGGCTTCTACTGGTTCCGGCTCCGTAAGGAGAACGTCTAGAAGCCCGGCGGGGCGGTTTCCTCCGCCCCGCCCGGGGCACGCATCACTCACACCCCGATCCCCCCCGGGGAAAGGACGCGACGTCATGTCGGAAGCCGTCACCCGTACCCTCACTTCCTCTCCGGGTTTCCTGGCGTCCCTGGATCCCCTGTTGCGGGAGTGGCTGCCACGGCAGCGGTGGTTCGCCGGGAAGGGGCGTCCGGTCACCGGGTTCTCCCTGGTCGCCGCCACCGAGCTGCTGCCGGCGGAGAGCAAGCTGGGCCTCTACCACCTGCTGGTCCAAGCCCATCAGTCCCCCCTGCCCGGCGACTGCTACCAGCTCCTCATAGGCGTGCGCGAGGCGCTGCCGCCCCGGCTGGCGCCCGCGCTGATCGGACACGTGGACCGGGGCCCGCTCGCCGGACGCACGGTGTACGAGGCCCTGTACGACCCCCGGCCCGCCGAGGTGCTCCTGGAGGCGTTGCGCACCCAGGCCCGCATCGGCGGGCTGCGCTTCGAACGGGAACCGGACCAGGAGATCCGCCCGGGCCTGGTGCCGCGGGTGATGACCGCCGAGCAGTCCAACTCCTCGATCGTCTACGGCGATACGTTCATCCTGAAGCTGTTGCGCCGGGTCGTGCCGGGCGTCAACCCGGACCTGGAGCTGCCGTTGGCGCTGGCCCGGGAGGGCTGCCCACGGGTACCGGCGCCGACGGCGTGGATCCGCGCCGAGCAGGCCGGGGAGAGCTGGGTCCTCGGTGTGCTCCAGCCGTTCGTGCAGGGCGCGTCGGACGGCTGGGAGCTGGCGCTGCTCGAGCTGGCCAAGGGCGAGGACTTCGCCATGGAGGCGCGGGCGCTCGGGCGGGCCACCGCGGAGGTGCACACCGCCCTGGCCCGCGCGCTGCCCACGGTCACCCTCGGCCACACCCAGCTGGAGCTGATGGTCGACGGCATGCTGGAGCGCCTCGACAGCGCCGAGCAGGCGGTGCCGGCGCTGCGTCCGTACGCGCCCGGGCTGCGGTCCGCCTTCGAGGCGCTGGGCGCCCTCGCGGCCGAGGGCCACACCTGGACCGCCCAGCGGGTGCACGGCGATCTGCATCTCGGCCAGTGTCTGCGCTCGCCCGCGGGCCAGTGGCGGCTGATCGACTTCGAGGGCGAACCGGCCAAACCGCTCGCCGAACGGCGGATGCCGCAGCCCCCGCTGCGGGACATCGCGGGGATGCTGCGCTCCTTCGACTACGCGGCCCACTCGGTCGACCCGCCGATACCCGGGTGGGCCGAGACCTGCCGGGCCGCCTACTGCTCCGGGTACGCCGAGGTCTCCGGCGTCGACCCGCGGACCGACCCGGTGCTGCTGCGGGCGTGCGAGACGGACAAGGCGATATACGAGGTCGTGTACGAGGCCCGGCACCGCCCGGACTGGCTCCCGGTCCCGCTCTCCGCCGTGCGCCGTCTCGCCACCGACGACGGCACCCCCGCTCCCTCCACTCTTACCTCACCCTCGTCCAGGAGGCTCCACCCGTGACTCCCCGCCCCCCGTCCCCCGGTCCGGATCCGCAACAGTCGGCCGAGCAGACGGCCGAGGAGAAGAGCGTCGCGAAGAAGGCGGCCAAGAAGGCCCCCACCCAGAAGGCAGCGAAGAAGGCGGCGGCGAAGAACGCCGTGCCTCAGCAGGCGATAACGAAGAAGGCGGTGGCCAAGAAGGCGGTGGCCAAGGAGGCGGTGGAGAAGAAGGCCGCAGCGAAGAAGACCGCGAAGAAGGCGGTGGCCAAGAAGGCCGCCACCAAGGCGACGGCCGGCAAGACGACCGCCGTGAAGAAGGCCACCGCGAAGAAGACTCCCGCCAAGAAGACGATCGCCGCGCAGAAGACCGCCGAGAAAGCCCCCGCCAAAAAGACAGCCACGAGGAAGACGGCCGCGCAGAAGGCCGTGCGGCCGGTCGTGGCCGAGCCCGCGCCGCCCGCCGTCTCCCCCGCCGTGGCCGCCGACGACCGTGCCCGCCTGCTCGCCGGCACCCATCACGACCCGCACTCCGTGCTCGGCGCGCACCCCGTGCCCGGCGGAGTCGCCTTCCGGGTCTTCCGGCCGTACGCCCGTTCCGTGACCGTCCTCGCCGGGGACCTGCGGGCCGAGCTGCACGACGACGGCGACGGCTTCTTCTCGGGGCTCACGGCGCTCAAGTCCGTGCCGGAGTACCGGATCCTCGTCGCCTACGACGGTTCCGAGCTGCACACCGAGGACCCGTACCGCTTCCTGCCCGCGCTGGGCGACCTGGACCTGCATCTGATCGGCGAGGGCCGGCACGAGCAGCTGTGGACGGCGCTCGGGGCCGAGCCGATGACCCACCAGGGCGTCCCCGGCACCCGGTTCACCGTGTGGGCGCCGAACGCGCGCGGGGTGCGGCTCGCCGGCACCTTCAACTACTGGGACGGCACCGGGTACCCGATGCGGTCGCTGGGCGGAACCGGGGTGTGGGAGCTGTTCGTCCCGGCCATAGGAGAGGGCGAGCTGTACAAGTTCGAGATCACCCGGCCGGACGGCTCGCACACCCTGCGCGCCGACCCGTTGGCCCGCCGTACCGAGGCGCCGCCGAACACCTCGTCGGTCGTGCACGCCTCGCACCACGTGTGGCAGGACGAGGAGTGGCTGGAGCGGCGCGGCCGGGTACCGGCCCACGAGGGACCCTTCTCCGTCTACGAGGTCCATCTGGCCTCCTGGCGACCTGGACTGACGTACCGCCAGCTGGCGGAACAACTCCCCGCCTACGTCAAGGACCTGGGCTTCACACATGTGGAGCTGATGCCGGTCGCCGAGCACCCCTTCGGCGGCTCCTGGGGCTACCAGGTCACCGGCTTCTACGCGCCCACGGCCCGGCTCGGCACGCCGGACGACTTCAAGTACCTGGTGGACGCCCTGCACCAGGCGGGGATCGGCGTGATCATGGACTGGGTGCCGGCCCATTTCCCACGCGACGACTGGGCGCTGGCCGAGTTCGACGGGCGCCCGCTGTACGAGCACGAGGACCCGCTGCGCTCGGCTCATCCCGACTGGGGGACGCTGGAGTTCGACTTCGGGCGCCGGGAGGTGCGCAACTTCCTGGTCGCGAACGCCATTTACTGGTGCGAGGAGTTCCACATCGACGGACTGCGCGTGGACGCGGTCGCCTCGATGCTGTACCTCGACTACTCGCGCGAGCCGGGGCAGTGGGTCCCCAATGAGCACGGCGGCAGGGAGAACCTGGACGCGGTGGCGTTCCTCCAGGAGATGAACGCCACCGTGTACCGGCGGGTGCCCGGTGTGGTGACGATCGCCGAGGAGTCCACGGCCTGGGATGGCGTCACCCGCGCCACCCACCACGCCGGCCCGGGCGGATTCGGCGGTCTCGGCTTCGGCCTGAAGTGGAACATGGGCTGGATGCACGACTCGCTGGGCTACATGTCCCACGAGCCGATCCACCGCAAGCACCACCACCACGAGATGACGTTCTCGATGGTGTACGCCTACAGCGAGAACTACGTGCTGCCGATCTCCCACGACGAGGTCGTGCACGGCAAACGGTCACTGGTGTCGAAGATGCCGGGCGACTGGTGGCAGCAGCGCGCCAACCACCGGGCGTACCTGGGCTACATGTGGGCGCACCCCGGCAAGCAGCTCCTCTTCATGGGCCAGGAGTTCGCGCAGGGCGCGGAGTGGTCGGAGGCGCACGGTCCGGACTGGTGGCTGCTGGACCCGGCGTACGGCGCCGAGCCGGACCACCGGGGGGTGCGCGATCTGGTGCGGGACCTGAACGTCGTCTACCGGGACACCCCCGCGCTGTGGCAGCGGGACACCGACCCGGACGGCTTCCGGTGGGTCGTGGGGGACGCGGCAGACGACAACGTCCTCGCGTTCCTGCGGTACGACACGGAGGGCGTCCCGCTGCTGTCGGTGTCCAACTTCGCGCCGGTGGTACGGCAGGACTACCGCCTGGGCGTGCCCGAGGACGTACCGGCCTGGCACGAGACCCTCAACACGGACGGGGCGCGGTACGGCGGCAGCGACGTCACCAACCCCGACCCGATCAAGCCGGAGCCCCAGGGCCGGCACGGCCGGGCGACCAGCATCCGCCTGACCCTGCCGCCCCTGGCGACCGTGTGGCTGCGCCCCGCCTAGCCGAGGCCTGAGGGCAGCGGGCCCGTGTGCAGTACGCCCAGCCTCTGCGTCGCCCGGGTCAGGGCGACGTAGAGGTCGCTGGTGCCGTAGCGGCCCGGCTCCACGACCAGGACCGAGTCGAACTCCAGGCCCTTCGCCTGGCGGGGGTCCAGCAGGACGACCGCCCGGGTGAGGTCCGGTTCCGCGCCCGCCGTCACGCCGTCCAGCCGGGCGGCGATGCGCCGGTGCAGGTCGCGGGGGGCGATGACCGCCAGCCGCCCCTCCGTCGGGGTGAGTTCGCCGACCGCCCCGGCCACCGCGCCGGGCAGGTCGTCGGTCGCGCGGATCCACGGCCGTACGCCTGTCGAACGCACCGAGCTCGGCGGTTCGAAGTCCGGCTGCTCGGCGCGGACGACCGCCGCCGCCAGCTCCATGATCTCCGCCGGGGTGCGGTAGTTGACGCCGAGGCGCGTGTGCTCCCAGCGGTCCTCCACGTACGGCTCGAGGATGTCGGCCCAGGAGCCGACGCCCGCCGCCTCGGCGGTCTGGGCCGGGTCGCCGACCAGGGTCATCGAACGGGTCGGGCTGCGTCGCATGAGCAGGCGCCAGGCCATCGGCGACAGCTCCTGCGCCTCGTCGACGATGATGTGCCCGAACGCCCAGGTGCGATCGGCCGCCGCGCGCTCGGCGGCGCTGCGGTGGTCGTCCTCCTCCTGCCGCTCGGCGAACCGCTCGGCGTCGATGATGTCGTGCGCGGACAGGATCTCGCTGTCCTCGTCCTCCTTGTCGTCGAACTCGTACGTCCGCGAGGCGTACGACACGTCCAGCACGCCCTGCGCGTACGCGACCTGCGTCTCCCGCTCGCGCTCGGCCCGCCGCCGCGCCACCCGGTCGTCGTCGCCGAGGAGTTCGGCCGCCTCGTCGAGCAGCGGTACGTCCGCCACCGTCCAGGACCGGGTCACCGGCCGGCGAACGGCCGCCGCGTCGGCGTCGTCGAGGTACCCCTCCGGCTCGGCGAGGAAGTCGGCGACCACGCGCTGCGGGGTGAGCAGCGGCCACAACTGGTCGATCGCGGACCAGACCTCGGGGTTCTCGGCCAGTTCGTCGCGGATCTGGGTGATGTCGCTCGGGTCGAGCAGGTTGGAACCGTCGTAGGGGTCGGTGCCGATGCGCTCGGCGACCATGTCGGTGAGGGTGTTGAGGATGTGGCCCTCGAAGTGCTCGCGGGCCGAGTTGTGCGGAAGCTCGGCCGCCCGGGTGCGCTCGCGGGCGACGCTCACCAGACCGTCGTCGAGCATCAGGATCTCCCGGTCGTGCTCGATCGCGATCACCGGATCGGGCAGCGCCTGCCGGTCGCGCACGACGGCGGCGAGCACCTCCGCCATGTCCGCGCGGCCCTTCACGGCGGCCGCCTCCGGGGTGTCCGTCGCCGTCGCCCGAACGCCCGGGAACAGCTCGCCGACGGTCGCCAGCAGCACGCCCGTCTCGCCGAGCGAGGGCAGCACCTCGCCGATGTAGCCCAGGAAGGCGGGGTTGGGGCCGACGATCAGGACGGCCCGCCGGGCGAGGAGTTCCCGGTGCTCGTAGAGGAGGTAGGCGGCCCGGTGCAGGGCCACCGCGGTCTTGCCGGTGCCGGGGCCGCCCTCGACGACCAGGACTCCGCGGTGCGGGGCGCGGATGATCTCGTCCTGTTCGGCCTGGATGGTCCGCACGATGTCGCCCATCCGGCCGGTGCGGGCGGAGTTGAGCGCCGCGAGCAGCACGGCGTCGCCGCTCGGATCCTCGTGGCCGGTGCGTTCCCGGTCCCCGAGGTCGAGGATCTCGTCGTGCAGCGCCGTCACGGTACGGCCGCTGGTGCTGATGTGCCGACGCCGGCGCAGACCCATCGGGGTGTGCCCGGTGGCCAGGTAGAAGGGGCGGGCGACATCGGCGCGCCAGTCGATGAGGATCGGGGTGCGCGCGGCGTCCTCGGTGCGCAGTCCGATCCGGCCGATGTGGTGGACGACGCCGGAGGCGAGGTCGATCCGGCCGAAGCAGAGCGAGCCGTCCACCGCGTTCAGAGCGGCGAGCAGGCCCGAGCGCTCGGCGACGAGGATGTCCCGCTCCAGGCGGGCCTGCATGGGCGTGTTGCCCTGGGCGAGCGCGTCCGCGACGGAGGTCTCGGTGTCACCGCGCAGCACGTCGACGCGCGCGTACAGGCCGTCGATGAATTTCTGCTCGCGGCGCATTTCATCGTCCGGAAATTCGCTGTTTGACAATTCCACTCCCGCCCGGATATACTGCGCTTACTCAGCTTCTTCGCGATGCAATTCTCTTGAAGTCGCGAATCATTGAATATACGCAGAGAAATCCCCCGAGCGCAATTGCTCGGGGGATTTCTTTGCTGCCGGCGCTCAGAGCACCTCCGCGAGCTCCTCCAGCAGCCGCCGCTTGGGCCGGGCCCCGACCATCGCCTTCACCGGTTCTCCCGCGCGGAAGACCATGAAGGTCGGCATCGACAGCACCTTGTAGGCGTTCGTCGTCTCGGGGTTGGTGTCCACATCCAGCTGGACCACCTTCAGCCGCTCCCCCTCCTCCGCCGCCAGCGCGCTCAGCACCGGCCCCATCTGCCGGCACGGCGGACACCAGTCGGCGGTGAACTCCACCAGCACCGGCAGTTCCGCGTCGATCACCTCCGCCGCGAAGTCCGCGTCCGTCACCTCGGCCACACCCGCTGCCCTGATCATTGGCCGACCCCTCCCATCTCGCACAACGGCTCGTCCGTCTCGTCCAGCGCGGCGAGCCGCACCCCGATCCGCGCCCGTACGGCCTGCAGCTCGCCGATCAGCGCGTCGAGCTCGTCCAGCTTGCGCCGGTAGACCGCGAGCGAGGCCGGGCACTCGTCGCCCTCGGGATGACCGGCCCGCAGACACTCCACGAACGGCCTGGTCTCCTCCAGGTCGAACCCGAAGTCCTGGAGCGTCCTGATCTGCCGAAGCAGCTTCAGATCGCTCTCGTCGTAGGTCCGGTAGCCGTTGCCGGTGCGCCGTGCGGGCAACAGGCCCCGGGACTCGTAGTACCGAAGCGCCCGGGTCGTCGTCCCGGCGCGCTCGGCCAGCTCGCCGATTCGCATGCGTACGAACGTAAGCCTTCACCCCGACGTCAAGGCAACAGCGGTTTGTGGGCCACGGGCGAGGTGAGCACGATCGACGTCGTCGTCCGGCCGAGCGCGGAGACCTCTTCGAGGACCTCCTCCAGATGGACGGTGTCCCGCACGGCGACCTTGAGGATCCAGCAGTCCTCGCCGACCACGTGGTGCACCTCGGTGATCTCGGGGCGCTCGACGAGCTCCAGGGTCCTCGGGTGCTTCAGGTTGTAGCCGCCGTGCGGATTGACCCGGATGAAGGCCTGGATGCCGTAGCCGAGCCGGGCGGGGACGACCCTGGCGCCGTATCCGCCGATCACCCCCGCCGACTCCAGTCGGCGCACCCGCTCGGTGACCGCCGCCGGGCTCAGCCGCACCCGGCGGCCCAGCTCACTGAGCTTGATCCGGCCGTCCGTCTGGAGGAGACCGAGGATCTGCCGGTCGAGCGCGTCGAAGGCCACTGAGGTTTCCTCGGCGATGGCGCGTGGGCGCCGTGGTTCTTTTGCCGGGACCGCCTGAACTCCCATGGTTCCCCCTTCAGTACCTGGTAGCACGCGAAGAGAATTATGGTCATGGAAAAGGCACGAGAGGTACTGGTCATCGGCGGCAACCGCTATTTCGGCAAGCGGCTGATCCGGCGGCTGCTGGCGGCCGGTGACCACGTCACGGTCCTCAATCGCGGTTCCGCACCACCACCCACCGACGCTGTTCATCTGATCGCCGACCGCGACGACGAGGAGTCCCTGCGCGAGGCGCTCGGTTCCCGCACCTTCGACGTCGTCGTCGACCAGGTCTGCTACACCCCGCGCCAAGCGGCCCTCGCACGGCGGGTGTTCGCCGGCCGCGCCAGGCGCTATGTGATGACGTCGACGGTGGAGGTGTACGAGTACCAGGACTCCCCCGCCCCCGTCGTGGAGTCGGCCGTCGACCCGCACTCGGTCGCCGTCGACCACGAACTCCCCTGGGACGAGACGGAGTTCCTGGAGCGTCACTACGGCGAGGGCAAGCGCCAGGCGGAGGCGGTCCTGGCCGCCGACCCCGACTTCCCTTTCGTGGCCGTACGGGTCGCCCATGTGCTGGGCGGGGACGACGACTTCACCGGACGGCTCGTCCACTACGCCGACCGGATCCGCTCCGGCACCCCGATCGCCGTGCCGGTGGTGAACCGGCCCGCCACCTACATCCACGTCGAGGAGATCGCCGACTTCCTCTTCTGGGCGGCGGGCGAGGAGTTCACCGGACCGGTCAACGCGGCCTCCCACGGCCTGGTGGGCACGGAGGAACTGTGCGAGGCGGTGGCCGCGCACCTGACCGGGGGCCGGGTGGTGCTGCGGGGCGTGGAGGTCGGCGAGGTCTCGCCCCTGTCGTTCGCCCGCTCCTACGGCATGGACAACTCCCGTGCCACCGGGCTCGGTTTCACCTTCGGCGACGTACGGCAGTGGCTGCCGAAGGCGGTCGCCGAGACCCTCGGAAAGGGCGACTGACATGCGGTACCGCACCCTTGGCGGCCTGCGTGTGAGCGCGATCGGGCTCGGCGCGATGCCGCTGTCCATCGAGGGCCGGCCCGACGAGGCACGGGCCATGGCCACCGTGCACGCGGCGCTCGACGCGGGAGTGACCCTGCTGGACACTGCGGACTCCTACCACCGCCCGGGCGAGGCCTTGGGCCACAACGAACTGCTGGTCGCCCGCGCGCTCGCCGCCTACGGCGGCGACACGGGCGAGGTGCTGGTGGCCACCAAGGGCGGCAGAGGCCGCTCGGCCGACGGCGGCTGGACGGTGAACGGCGACCCCGGGTGGCTGAAGTCGGCCGCGGAGGCGTCCCTGAAGCGGCTGGGGGTGGAGGCGATCGGCCTCTACCAGCTCCACAAGCCCGATCCGGCGGTCCCCTTCGAGGAGTCGGTGGGCGCGCTGAGCGAGCTGCTCGACGAGGGGAAGATCCGGCTGGCCGGAATCTCCAACACGGACGCCGGCCGGATCGGGGTGGCCCGCGAGATCCTCGGCGACCGGCTGGTCTCGGTGCAGAACCGGTACTCGCCCGCGGTGCGGGACAGCGAGGCGGAGCTGAGGCTGTGCGCGGAACTGGGTCTGGGCTTCCTGCCGTGGAGCCCGCTGGGCGGTGTCTCGCGCAGCTCGCTGGACGGGCCGTCGCGGACCGAGGCCGACGACGGCCCCCTGAGCGCGTTCCACGCGGTGGCGCGGGAGCGGGGGGTGAGCCCTCAACAGGTCTGCCTCGCCTGGCTGCTGGGACTGTCGCCGACGGTGGTCCCGATCCCCGGGGCGAGCCGTCCGGAGACGATCCGGGACTCGGCGGGGGCGGCGGACCTGGACTTGAGCGCCGAGGAGCGGGGGCGGCTGGACGACGCCGTCAGGAGCCGGTGAGGGCGGCTGGACGACGGCGTCAGGAGCCGGTGAGGGCGGCTGGACGACGCCGTCAGGAGCCGGTGAGGGATCGGGTCTCGGCGGCGTAGAGCTCGGCGGGGTCGAAGCCCATGCCGTGGAAGTGTCCGGCGAGTTCGAGGGAGAGCACGCCGTGAATGCGGGTCCAGAAGGTGAGGGCGCGGTGGAGGGCGGGGGCCGGGGCGGGATGGTCACCGGCCCAGGAGCGGTGCTCGGCGAGGTGCGCGTGCAGGGCGTCCTCTGTAATCTCCTCGGCCGCGCTGGCATCGAGGATCACGGCCATGATCTCGGAGGCGATCAGGGTGGTGTCGGGGGGCGCCTGATAGCCCGGGACGGGGGTGCCGTAGAGGAGGAAGTACCGGTGCGGGTCGTCCAGGGCCCAGCGACGCATGGTCCCCGCGAGCTCGGTGAGGCTCGGGCCGGACTTGGCGGCGGCCTGGAAGTGGTCGGCGAGGCTGCGGTAGGCGTCCTTGATCAGCTCGGTGATCAGCTCGTCGCGGTTGGCGAAGTACCGGTAGAGGGCGGGGCCGCTCATGCCCATCTGCTTGGCGATGGCGTTCAGCGAGAGCGCGGAGGCCCCGGCCCCGGCGATCTGCTCCCAGGCCCGGCTCTTGATCTCGTCCCGCACCTGGGCGCGGTAGCGCTCGCGAGGAGTCTTGGGATCGGAATCGGGCACGAGCGCCTCCTGACCGGTCGGGATATAGCATCAAGGTTTAGCTAGAGGCTATCACCAACAGGTAGACGGCGGACTGCGCCCGCAGGGAAGGGGAGCAAGGGCGCGGAACTTCCGCGGCTGCTACTCGGCCGGGGTCCCGCGGCCCGTGAGCCGCATCAGCAGTACGGCGATCGGGGCCCGGAGCTCCTCTCCCTCACCTCGGGTCCACTCGATGTCGGTCGCCACCAGGCGGGCCTTCGGCAGGGGCCAGGGGCGGAGCGGGAAGCGCATCGTCCAGACCCGGTCCGCCGCGTCCCGGGCCGCCGGCGGAGGCATCGCGCGGGTACGGCCCAGCGCCAGCGCGATGTCCTGACCGTGGACCAGGATGTCCAGCAGCGGCTCCCGGGGAGTCGTCGTGGGAGCCAGCCGGCGGGAGCCGACGACGCCGCGGAGGTTGGACACGATCTCCGCGACCGGCCGATCCGCCTCGCGCACCGCCGTGTCATGGATCAGCCGGTCCATGTTCCCCCGCGCCCGCACCCAGTCCCGCACCAGATCGCCGTACGAGAAGCGCGGCGCCAGCGTCAGATGGGCCGCCACATCCCGGACCCGCCAGTCGCCGCACGCCGTCCGCGTCTCCCACTCCGCCGGGGTCAGCCCCTCCAGCAGGTCGGCCAGACCGGCCCGTTCCGCGTCGACGATCCGCCAGCGCTCATCCGTCCCCAGCACCACACCCACGGGAATCACCGCCCACTCAAGTGGTAAGCTTCTCTGACCAAATTAGTCAGAGACTCTGACCACTGTCAATCGAACAAGTGAGGAGGGACCGCCGGTGGCCGTCGAGAGCGAGCTCAACACCGGCGTGCTGCTCTTCCTCCCCTACCGCGCCTTGGAGAACCGCGTCTTCGCCGCCCTCGCCGAGGCCGGTTTCGACGACTTCACCCCCGCCCAGGCCCGGGTCATGCAGCGCATCGGCCCCGACGGCACCCGGCTCACCGAACTGGCCGAGCAGGCCCAGATCACCAAGCAGACGGCCGGCTTCCTGGTCGACCAGTTGGAGAAGGCGGGTTACGTACGGCGGATCCCGGACCCGACCGACAAGCGGGCCCGGCTGGTGTGCGGCGCGGAGAAGGCCTGGGCCGCCAAGGCGGTGGCCGACGCCGTGGTCGCCGAGGTGGAACGGGAGTGGGAGGAGCACCTCGGCAAGCGCCGTATGCAGCAGATGCGCGAGGCGCTGGCACTGCTCCGGGAGATCACCGATCCGTGGGCGTGAAACGCGACCGCGATCCTGTGCACGCGACTGCGATCCTGTGCACGCGACCGTGATTCTGTGCAGGCGACCGCGCGAACGCGGAAAAGCCCGAGCGGTCAGGCCAATGGGGGGAGTGCCTGACCGCTCGGGTGTTCTCTCGGGGCGGCGGGCCCGGAAGGGCCCGCGGGGCTACGCCTTCGCCAGTTCCTTCTCGCCGCCCTGCTCCGGAACCTCCGCCGGAACCTCGTCCCCGTCGTCCAGCAGCGTCTTCTCGTCGAACGGGAGCTGACCGGCCAGCACCTGGTCCACCCGCCCGCGGTCGATCTCCTTGGTCCAGGTGCCGATCAGCACCGTCGCCACCGCGTTGCCCGCGAAGTTCGTCAGGGCCCGCGCCTCGCTCATGAAGCGGTCGATGCCGACGACGAGACCGATGCCGTCCACCAGCGCCGGCTTGTGCGACTGAAGACCGCCGGCCAGCGTCGCCAGACCCGCACCGGTCACACCCGCCGCGCCCTTCGAGGCCACCAGCAGGAACAGCAGCAGCGGAATCTGCTCACCGATGGACATCGGCGTCCCCATGGCGTCCGCGATGAACAGCGAGGCCATGGTCATGTAGATCATCGTGCCGTCGAGGTTGAAGGAGTAGCCGGTCGGGACGGTGATGCCGACCACCGGCTTGCTGACACCGAGGTGCTCCATCTTCGCGATGAGCCGCGGCAGCGCGGACTCGGACGACGACGTCGACAGGATCAGCAGGAACTCACGGCCCAGGTACTTGAAGAGGGAGAGGATGTTCAGGCCCGCGACCACCCGCAGCAGCGCGCCGAGCACCAGGAAGACGAACAGCACGCACGTGACGTAGAAGCCCAGCATCAGGACCGCGAGGCTCTTCAGCGCGTCCAGACCCGCGGAACCGGTGACGGCGGCGATGGCGCCGAAGGCACCGATCGGCGCGGCCCACATGACCATCGCGAGGATACGGAAGACCAGCCGCTGGATGTGCTCCACACCGCGCAGGATCGGCTGTCCCGCCGAGCCCATGGCCTGGAGCGCGAAACCGGCGAGCAGCGCGACGAGCAGGGTCTGCAGGACCTCGCCCTCGGTGAAGGCGGAGACGATCGTGGTGGGGATGATGCCGAGCAGGAACTCGGTGGTGTCCTTGGCCTCGGCGTCGACCTGCGCGTGCCCGGCCTCCTTGACCGCGTCGGTCACCGCGAGGCTGGAGCCCGGGTCGAGGATGTTGCCGACGACCAGGCCGATCCCGAGGGCGACCAGCGACATGACCAGGAAGTAGACCAGGGCGATACCGCCGACGGCACCGACCTTGGCGGCCTTGCGTACCGAGCCGATGCCCAGCACGATCGTGCAGAAGATGATCGGCGAGATCATCATCTTGATCAGGTTCACGAAGCCGGTCCCGATCGGCTTCAGCTCGACCGCGAAGTCGGGCGCGGCCAGACCGACGGCGATGCCGAGGGCGACCGCGACGATCACCGCGATGTAGAGATAGTGCGTGCGGTCCCTTTTGGCTGCGGGTGCCGTTACGGGGGTACTGGCGGCCACGGCTGCCCTCCTTGACGTCTTCGTCGGCATCACCGGCGTGCGGCTCACGTCCGGGGGTTTTGAGGAATGCCGTGACTATCTCCCGCCCTGTGAGGGCGGTCACGCTTCCGTTCATTTAGTTCACGCTCGACGTGGGATGCACACTGACGGCATGCGCATCCCCCTCCCCCGACCCCGCAGCCTGGCCGGCCAGCTCTTCGCCATGCAGGCCGTGCTGATCGCGGTGCTCGTCGCCGGGTACGCGCTGTTCACGTACGTCAGCGACCGCAGCCAGGCCGAGGACGCGGCGGGCCGCCAGGCGCTGGCCGTGGCCCGCTCGATAGCGGACTCCCCTTCGGTACGGCAGGCCATCGGCACCGACGACCCCACGTCCTCGCTCCAGCCGTACGCCCTCCATGTCCAGCAGGACACCGGGGTCGACTTCGTCACGATCATGAATCCGCAGGGCATCCGCTGGACCCACCCCGACCCCGCGGAGATCGGCCAGCGCTTCATCGGTCACATCGAGCCGGCGCTGAAGGGCGAGTCCTTCACCGAGACGTACACCGGCACGCTCGGGCCGTCCGTCCGGGCGGTCACGCCCATCTGGTCCGGCGGGAAGATCGTCGGCCTGGTCAGCGCGGGCATCAAGGTCGAGGCGATCAGCCAACGGGTCCAGGATCAGCTGACGGCGATGATCGGCGTGGCGGGCGGCACGCTCGCGCTCGGCGCGGTGGGCACCTACGTCATCAACGCCCGCCTGCGCCGTCACACCCACGGTATGAACGCGGCCGAGCTGAGCCGGATGCACGACTACCACCAGGCCGCGCTGCACGCCGTGCGCGAGGGCCTGCTGATGCTGGACGGCCGCTACCGGGTGGCGCTGATCAACGACGGTGGCCGTGAGCTGCTCGGCCTGTCGGAGGAGGAGGCGGTGGGCACGTCGGTCGCCGACCTCGGCCTGCCGCCGTCCCTCACCGGCGCGCTGCTGTCCTCCGAACCCCGGGTGGACGAGGTGCACCTGACGGCGGACCGGGTGCTGGTGGTGAACACGTCACCAGTGTCGGGCGGCGAGCGCCGCGGCACGGTCGTGACCTTGCGCGACGTCACCGAACTCCAGTCGTTGATGGGCGAGTTGGACTCGGAGCGCGGCTTCACGCAGGCGCTGCGCTCCCAGGCGCACGAGGCGGCCAACCGTCTGCACACGGTGGTGTCCCTGATCGAACTGGGTCGCTCCGAGGAGGCGGTGGACTTCGCCACGGCGGAGCTGGAACTGGCCCAGGCGCTGACGGATCAGGTGGTGGCGGCCGTGGGTGAGCCGGTGCTGGCGGCTCTGCTGCTGGGGAAGACCGCGCAGGCGAACGAGCGGGGTGTGGAGCTGGTGGTGTCGGAGGACAGCCGCCTGGACGACGGCTTGCTGCCGCCGACGCTTCCGGCCCGTGACCTGGTGACCATCCTCGGCAACCTCATCGACAACGCGGTCGACGCGGCGCAGGGAAGTGTGCGGGCGCGGGTGACGGTGACGGCGTACACGGCAGGTTCGGACCTGGTCCTGCGGGTGTCGGACACGGGGGCGGGGCTGGACCCGGCGCACACGGAGGAGGTATTCGTACGGGGCTTCTCCACGAAGCCGGCGGCGGAACCCGGTGGGCGGGGCCTGGGACTGGCTCTGGTACGGCAGGCGGTGGGGCGGCATGACGGGGGGCTGACGGTGGCGGAGGCCGAGGGGGGCGGGGCGGAGTTCGAGGTGCGGTTGCCGTTGGGGACGGGAGCCGTGCGGGTGAGTGAGGGCGTAGCTTCTGGGGGCACTGTCTCTGGAGGCGCCGTATGAGCAGCGAGAATCCGATCCGTGTTCTGGTCGTGGAGGACGATCCCGTCGCCGCGGACGCGCATGTGATGTACGTGGGGCGGGTGCCGGGGTTCGTCGCGGTCGGCAAGGCGCACACGGGGGCGGATGCGCGGCGGATGCTGGAGCGTACGGCGGTGGATCTGCTGTTGCTGGATCTGCATCTGCCGGACGGGCACGGGTTGCAACTGGCGCGGTCCTTGCGGGCCGCCGGGTACCACGCGGACGTCATCGCCGTGACGTCGGCGCGGGATCTGGCGGTGGTGCGGGAGGGGGTCTCGCTGGGGGTCGTGCAGTACGTGCTGAAGCCGTTCACCTTCGCGACGCTGCGAGACCGGCTCGTGCGGTACGCGGAGTTCAGGGGTGCCGCGGGTGAGGCGAGCGGGCAGGACGAGGTGGACCGGGCCCTGGCCGCCCTTCGGGCACCATCGCCCGCGGCGCTGCCCAAGGGGTTGAGCGCGCCGACTCTGGAGCGGGTGACCGTGGCGCTGCGGGACTGCGGGGAGGGCCTGACCGCGGCGGGGGTGGCCGAGGCGGTGGGGATCTCCCGGATCACGGCTCGGCGGTACCTGGAGCATCTGGTCGATGCGGGGAGGGCGGGGCGCAGTCCGTTGTATGGGCAGGTGGGGAGGCCTGAGTTGGTTTATCGGTGGGTTCGGGGTGGGGGCGCGTAGACAAGGGGCGCGGTCGGGAGGTCGGCGGCCCAGGTGCGGGCCTTGGCGGCTTCGGTGTGGGCGTTGGCTCGGGCGTAGGCGTCGGCGGCCTGGCGGAGGTGGTCACGGGCCTCGGTGAGGCGGCCGCCTGTCTCATGGACGAGGGCCAGGTTCTGCAGGGCCGTGCCTGCTCGATACCAGTCCCCGAACTCCTGGTAGATCCGCAAGGCCCTGCCATGGGCCTCGCTCGCTTCCTCCGCCCGGCCCGCCTTCCGTAGCGCGATACCCACGTTGTTCCATGCGGTGGCCTCGCGGTGCCGGTCACCGATGGCCTGGTACAGGTCACGGGCACGAATGTGCGCCTTGATCGCCTCCGCCACCTGTCCATCCGCCTGCAAGGCGATGCCGAGGTTGTTCCATGCCATGGGCTCGCACAGGCGCTCTCCGACGGCCTGGAACAGGTCGCGGGCATGGGTGTGCGCCCTGATCGCGTCTTCCACCCGGCCGCCGTTGCGCAGCGCGAGTCCAAGGTTGTTCCACGCCACGGCCTCGCCGTAACGGTCGCCGTTGCTGTGGCAGAGGTCGCGGGCATGGGTGTGCGCCTCGATCGCCTCCTCCAGCCGGCCCACCTCTTCCAGGGCATTGCCATGGCTGTTGCACGCGACGGCCTCACGTCGATGGTCCCCGGCGCGGCGGGCAGCCTCCCGCGCGACACCGGCGACCGAGACACCGTCGTCGAAGTGCCGCCGCCACTCGACGTAGACCGCCAGACACTCGGCCAGCCTCACCGCCGCATCCGCAAAGCGCTCCTCCCGCGCCCACGACACGGCCCCCACCAGCCCCGCCCGTTCTCCGTCGAACCACGTCAACGCCTGCTCGCGATCGGCGAACCGCTCCGGCTCGGCGTCCCCCGGAAGCCACCGCAACCGGTCGTCCGCGGCATCCGCCCAACGCAGGTAGAGATCCAGCACCCGCTCCCGCGCGGCCTCGCCCTCTTCTCGCAACCCCGCGTCCCCCGCAACCACCCCCGCCCCGTACGCCCGCACCAGGTCATGCAACCGCCACCACCCGCGCCCACTCCCCCGCTCGACAAGGTGTGCGCGGGCCAGTTCCTTCAGGTCCCGGAGCGGAGGAGTGTCGGCGCCGATCAACGCGGCGGCGACCTCGTTGCTCACTTCGGGCCCCGGTGCGAGGGCGAGCAGACGGAGCAGACGAGCCTGACCTGTCGGCAGGCGGCGGTACGAGAGGTCGAAGGCCGCCCGCACACTGCGGTCACCGTCGTCGAGGTGGCCGAGCCGATCGTGCGACTCGGTGAGTTCGTCGACGAGTTCCGCCACCGGCATGCCGGGATCCTCCGCCAGCAGCGCGGCCGCGATCTGGAGGGCCAGCGGCAGATGGCCGCACAGGGAGGCCAGTTGCGCTGCCTTGTCCGCGTCGACCGCCACGCGGTTGTCGTCCGGGGCGGCGATCCGGAGAGCGAGGTCAAGCAGCTCGTACGCGGCCTGCGGCGTGAGCTGCTCCAAGGGCACCAGCCGGGCGCCGAGTTGAGCCAGCCGGTCGCGCGAGGTGACCAACACGCGATGCCGGGTGTCCCCCGGCAGCAGCGGCCGTACCTGATCGGGCGACGACGCGTTGTCGGCGAGGATCAGCACCGGTCCGTGTTCCCGAGCACGCTCGGCAAGCACGGAGCGGTAGAGAGCGGCACGGTCGTCGGCAGTGGCGGGAATCTGCTCCGGCGGTACGCCCAGGGCCCGCAGCAGGGACTGGAGCGCCTGGTCGGCGGTGACCGGTTCCTCGTCGTACCCATGGAGGTCCACGAAGAGAACGCCACCGGTGAACCACCCCTTCCCGCAGGCGAGGTGGGCGCTCTCGACGGCGAGGGCCGTCTTGCCGACTCCACCGAGCCCGGAGACGGCGGCCACGAGGACGGCCGCGTGGTCCGGTGACCGGGGCTCCGCAACCGGATCCAGCGCCTGCAACAGCGCCTCCGTCTCCCCGCTCCGCCCGGTGAAGCCCCCAGGCCGAGGCGGCAGCGAAGCCATGGCCTCCGGCGCGGCGGCCCCGCTCTGCTGCACGACGACCTGAACGCCGACGACCTCCCGCAGAAACACCCCGCCCCGGAAGTCGCTGTGATCCCCGTCGTACCAGGCGACCCCACTACCCGGCGCATGCCGCTCCATGGCGTCCTTGACGGCGACGGCGACCCGCTCATCCCCGCCCAGCAGCTCGGCCACCCGCTCGCCCCAGCCCCGAACGGCCTCCTGCCGCCCCGGCCGCTCCGCCGCCTCGGCGAGAACCTGCGCGGAAGCCCCCGGATCCAGACCGAGCACCACCGCAAGGTCGTCCAGAACCCGCCGTCCGGCCTCCCCGCCCGCGCCCTCCGCCAGGGCCGCCAATAGCGCCGCTCTCATCTGCTCGCCCTGTCCCCCGATCCTCACGTGCGGTCAACGGTACGACCTCACGGGGCAGTTGTCCCCGCGCCCGCCGCCCGCTCCGGCCGCGCGTACAGCACGATCTGCGCGCCGAGCCCGATCACGGCGAGGGCCTCCAGCACGGACAGCGTGACGAGCAGTCCCCCGCCCTCGCCGGCCGCCCAGAACACGACGAGCGCGGCGAGCGGTACGACGCAGAACGCCGTGAGATCCACGGCTCCCTGTATCGCCTTACGGGACTTGCGGCGCGCGTCGCCGCGATGGGCCTGCTCCCACCCGAAGGCGACGAAATCCCCCTCGCCGGGCTGGGCGAGTCGGGCGAGCCGAGGCCCCAACTCCCCCCGCACATAACGCCCGATCGCCGAGATCTTCTCGTCGTTGACCAGGTACGTCCACCCGAGAACGACACACACGGGCGGCAGCGCCAGCAGCATCGACGCCTGCTCGGCCTGGGCCGCCGCGGCGATGACGGCGGCGACGACGGTGAGGGTGACGTAGAGGAGGTTGTCGCGGAAGCCGATACGGGTCTTCTGCTCGTCCTTGACGGTCTGGTACTCGGTGAGGAGCAGCTGGCCGATGGTGACGTCGGGCTCCGCCACGTTGTTTCCTTCCCCCGGTGCGCGTGCTTGGCAGTACCTTAAATGCGTGCCGCAGACTTCACACACCGTCGTCGTCGTGACCGCGCTGCCCGTCGAGTACGACGCCGTACGAGCCCATCTCGGCAATGACGTCGAGGAGTTGGTCCACGAGGACGGCATGCGCGTGGAGGTCGGTCCGCTCACGGGCACGGACTGGCGACTGGCTGTCGCGGAGCTCGGCGAGGGCGCGGTGAACGCGTCCGCCCTGACGACCCAGATCATCGGCTGGCTGCGCCCCGAGGCGGTGCTGTTCGTGGGCGTGGCCGGGTCGTTGAAGGACGACGTGGCGATCGGTCACGTCGTCGTCGGCACGAAGGTGTACGCGGTCCAGGGCGGCAAGGTGACACAGGACGGTTTCCAGGCCCGCCCGGAGGTCTGGCACGGCTCGAACCGGCTGGTGCAGGCGGCGCGTTCGGCGCTTCGGGGTCTGGACGGGGTGCGGGGTCATCTGAAGCCGATCGCGTGCGGGGATGTCGTCCTGACGGACGACAGGTCGGCGTTCGCCGAGTTCATCAGACGCAACTACAACGACGCGAACGCCATCGAGATGGAGGGCGCGGGGGCCGTTCATGCGGCGCATGTGAGCGGGCAGTTGGACGCACTGGTGATCCGCGGCATCAGCGACCGTGCCAACCCCGGGAAGGCCAAGGCGGACAAGGGGGGCTCGCAGAAGCGGGCAGCGGCGCGGGCTGCGGAGGTCGCGGTGGGGGTGCTGCGGAAGCACCGGCCGCGTGGTGGCGGGGGCAGCGGCTCGCCCTCCGACTCCCAGGAGGGGCCCCAATACGGTGGCGACCACATCGACTTCCGGGGCGGGGTCTTCAACGGGCCTGTTGTCGGCAAGCGGGTCGACCGGGAGGGGTAGGGGCCCGGTGCCGCGGGCCACGGCGACGCTGCCGCCGAGGCCACGGGGATTCACTGGGCGTACGGCGGAGCTGGAACGGTTGCTGGGGCAACTGGCGCCGGAGGCCACCGGCGAGGCGGTACTGATCTTCGCCGTGACCGGGATGGGCGGCATCGGGAAGACGGCGCTGGTGGTGGAGGCTGCGCATCGGGGCCGCGGGCGGGGCTGGTTCCCCGGCGGCACGCTGTTCGTGGACCTTCGCGGGTACGACGACAACCCGGTCACCGCCGACCAGGCAGTGCTGGCGCTGCTGGACGCACTAGGCGTACAGGGGCCCGAACTGCCGTCCACGGCGGCCCGGCAGTACGACGTGTACCGCGTCCTGCTCACCGAGCGGCGTGATCGGACGCTGCTGATCCTCGACAACGCGTCGGATCCGGCGCAGTTCCTTGAACTGCTGCCGGGGACCGACCAGCACCGGGTCCTGATCACGTCGCGGGACCGGCCGGACTCCCTTCCGGTACGCCTGATCGACCTGGAGACCCTGGATCCGGAGGAGTCCGTGGCTCTGGTGAAGCGGGCTCTGCACGAGGCGGACGAACGGGACGACCGGCCGGCGCGGGAGCCGGAGGCCCTGCACGAGCTGGCGTCCCTGTGCGGCCATTTGCCACTCGCTCTTCAGATCGCTGCGGCGATGCTGCGCAGACGCAGGCTCCGCTCCATCGCCGGACTGGTGACCGAGATCCAAGACGCCGGGGACCCGGCTGCCGTTCTCGACAACGGCAGCCCTGGTACGGATCTGTACGGGCGGTCACTGGTTCTGCGTCCGGTGCTGGAAACGTCGTACCGCCGACTGGGTGCGGAGCAGGCTCGATTGCTGCGGCTGCTGTGCCTCGCGCCCGGGGCGGATTGCGGGACGGAGGCGTTGGCCGCGCTGGCAGATCGTGAGGAGGGGGTGGTGGTGCGGCTGCTGGAGGATCTGGCGGCGGCATCACTGGTCTCTCCCGTGCATTCGGGTGAGCGGTGGCGGGTGCATGACCTGGTGCGGGCGTTCGGGGTCGGGGTGGTGTCGGAGGAAGAAGGGGAGGCGGGGCGGGGGCGGTTGCTGGAGTTCTATCTGCGGTGGGCGGACGCGGCGGAGGACCGGTTGCGGTGGTTGCCGGGGAGGCCGGAGCCGGAGCGGTTCGCTGATCGAGCGCAGGCGCTGGCTTGGCTGGACTCGGAGCAGACGGCGCTGGTGGCGGCGGCCCAATGGGCGGCGGAGGAACGGCATGCGGATGCGGCGATGCGCCTGGCCCTGCGCCTGGAGGCGTTTCTCGAATGGCGGAGGCACTTCGCCGACTGGATCACCGTGGCGCGTGCCGCGCAGGAGGCCGCACACCGCACCAAGGACCCCCGGACTGAGGCGGAAGCGTGGAACAGCCTCGGCTTCGCCCTAAGGCTGGTGGGCCGGGTCGACTCGGCCAGGGAGGCCCACACCCACGCCCGCGGCCTGTCACAGGCCATCGAGGACCGCCACGGCGAGGCCGACGCGTGGCACAACCTCGGCATCGCCCTGCGCGCGGCAGGCCAAGTCGAGGAGGCGATCGAGGCCCACACACGCTCCATCGATCTGTACCAGGAGATCGGGCGTGGCAATCAAGAAGGCGCCGCGTGGAACAACCTCGGCATTGCGCTTCAGGATGCAGACCGGACGGATGACGCGATCGACGCCCTCTCGCGCGCCCTCGACCTGCACCAGACCGCCCGCGACCGTCACCGCGAAGGGACGGCATGGCACAACCTCGGCATCTCCCTGCGGCGGGCAGGCCGGTTCGACGAGGCGGTCGAGGCGTTTGGCAAGGACCTGGAGATCTGCCGCGAGGTGGAGGACTGGTACGGGGAAGGCCAAACTCTGTTCAACCTGGCCTTTGCCTACGAGGACACTCATCACACCGTCGAAGCCCGCACGCACTACCTCCAGGCAGCCGACGCCTACACCAAAGCCAACGCCCCCACAGAAGCAGCCGAAGCCCAATCCTCCGCAGACGCATTGACCTGACAGACCACCCCACCTACGTTCACACGGCAGCCACCCCCGCGCCACCACGAAGTGAGTTCGCAGGAGGTCATGCCCGTGCGCCCCACCGCCGCCTTACTCCTCGCCACCGTCCTCGCCGCCACGACCCTCACCGCGTGCGGCGGCGGTTCCGGAGACGATCCGGACACCGTGAAGGTCTCCTTCAAGCAGTCGACGGACAACAACATCAAGGTGATGGACAACTTCCTCGGGGACATCAAGAAGCAGTTCGAGGACAAGTACCCCGGCAAGAAGGTCGAGTTCATCCCCATCAAGGCCCCGGACTCGGAGTACTACACCAAGCTCCAGCAGATGCTCCGCTCCCCCAAGACCGCCCCGGACCTGGTCTACGAGGACACCTTCCTCATCAACTCCGACATCACCAGCGGCTACTTGAAACCCCTCGACGACTACCTCGCTGAATGGGACGACTGGGACCGGTTCATCGACACCGCGAAGGCCGCGGCCAAGGGCGAGGACGGCAAGACGTACGGCGTCCCGGACGGCACCGACACCCGCGGGCTCTGGTACGACAAGGCCGTCTTCGAGAAGGCCGGCCTCCCCGCCACCTGGCAGCCCAAGACGTGGGACGACGTCCTCGAAGCGGCCCGGACCATCAAGGAGAAGGTCCCGGACGTCACGCCGATCAATGTCTACACGGGCAAACCGGCCGGCGAGGCGGCCACCATGCAGGGCTTCGAGATGCTCCTCTACGGCACCGAGGACCGTCTCTACGACGACCGGTCGAAGAAGTGGATCGCCGGAAGCCAGGGCTTCAAGGACTCCCTCGCCTTCGTCGAGACCGTGTACAGGGAAAAACTCGGCCCCGACGTCGCCGACGCCCTCGACCCCAACTTCGGCACCCGCGTCCGCGGTGAGCTCCTCCCCCAGGGCAAACTCGGCATCGACCTCGACGGCTCCTGGCTCCCGCAGGACTGGCTGGAGGGCAGCGGCCACGAATGGCCCGAGTGGTCCGAGAAGCTCGGCCTCGCCGCCATGCCGACCCAGCACGGCCAGGCGCCCGGCAAGGTGAGCATGTCCGGGGGCTGGACCTGGGCGATCCCCGCCAAGGCCGCCAACCCCGACCTCGCCTTCGACTTCATCAAGACGATGCAGACCAAGGCGAACGCCCAGAAGTGGTACATCGCCAACTCCGGCATCGCGGTCCGCGAGGACGTGGCGAACGATCCCGCGTACGCCGACGCCCAGCCCGGCATCAAGTTCTTCACGGACCTGGTGGCGAGCACCCACTACCGCCCGGCGTACCCGGCGTACCCGAAGGTCTCCACCGCCATCCAGGAGGCGATGGAGAGCGTGACGACAGGGGACGCGTCGGTGGAGGAGGCGGCGGCGCACTACGACGAGGAGCTGAAGAGCGCGACCGACGACCAGGTGATCGAGAAATGAGCCGTCGCGCATGAGGCCGCGGACGCTCACCCGCGCCCTCCCCCGCGCGCTGCCCCTCACCCCCGCCCTCGTCCTTCTCCTCCTCTTCCTCGCCGGCCCGATCGCCTACTGCGCCTGGATCGCCTTCACCGACCTCCAGCTCACCGGCCAGGCCGAGGAGTCGTTCGTCGGGTTCGAGAACTTCCGTACGGCGTTCGAGGACGAGGCGTTCCTGAACGCCGTATGGCTGACGCTCGTCTTCACCGTCGTATCGGCGCTGATCGGCCAGAACACCCTGGGCCTGGCCCTGGCGGCCCTGATGCGACGCGCCTCCAAGCCGATCCGCACGCTCACCGGCGGGATCGTGATCGCGGCCTGGGTCCTCCCGGAGGTCGTGGCCGGCTTCCTGCTCTACGCCTTCTTCCGCCGCGAAGGCACCCTGAACGCCATCCTGGACTGGCTCCATCTCCCCACCCAGGACTGGCTGTTCACGCTCCCGATCCTGGCGGTGTCGTTCGCGAACGTGTGGCGGGGCACGGCGTTCTCGATGCTGGTCTACGCGGCCGCCCTGAGCGAGATCCCGAAGGAGATCACGGAGGCGGCGGAGGTCGACGGCGCGGGCGGCTGGCGCCGCCTCTGGCACATCACGCTGCCGATGATCCGCCGTTCCATCGGCACGAACCTGATGCTGATCACGCTCCAGACCCTCTCCGTCTTCGGCCTGATCTGGGTGATGACGAGGGGCGGCCCGGCCGGAAAGAGCCAGACCCTGCCCCTCTTCATGTACGAGGAGGCGTTCCAGAAGAGCATGATCGGCTACGGCACCGCGGTGGCGCTGCTGTTGCTGGTCGTGGGCTCGCTCTTCTCGGTGGTGTATCTGCGGCTGCTGCGGACGGAGGTGTAGGGCGCGCCATGCGATCCCGCAGAACAACTCGCCGACTGGCCGCCGACGCGGGCCTGTTGGCGGTGTCGGCGGCCTTCGTGCTGCCCCTGGCGTGGGTGGTCCTGTCGTCGCTGGACCCGCGGGCCGACCTGACGGTGAAGGTGCCGGACGGGGTGACGTGGGACAACTTCGACGCGGTACTGACGGAGGACATCACCTTCACCCCGTTGCTGAACAGCTTGCTGCTGTGCGGCGGCGGAACCGCGCTGACCGTGGCCTGCGCGGCCCTCGCCGCGTACCCCCTGTCCCGCTTCCGCTCCCGCCTGAACCGTCCCTTCCTCCTGACGATCCTGTTCGCCACCTGCCTGCCGATCACGGCGATCATGGTCCCGGTGTACGCGTTGTACGTCCGGGTGAACCTGATCGACACGACGCAGGGCACGATCTTCTTCTTCGCCGCCTCTCAACTGCCCTTCGCCATCTGGCTGATGAAGAACTTCATGGACGGCGTCCCGAAGGAACTGGAGGAAGCGGCCTGGACGGACGGGGCGAACTCCTTCCAGTCCCTCCTCCGCATCGTGCTCCCGCTCATGGGCCCGGGGCTCGCGGTGGTGACCGTCTTCTCGTTCGTGATGATGTGGGGGAACTTCTTCGTCCCCTTTATGCTCCTCCTCACCCCGGACCAGATGCCGGCGGCGGTGAGCATCAACGAGTTCTTCGGCAACCGGGGGACGGTGGTGTACGGGCAGTTGGCCGCCTTCTCGGTGATCTACTCGACACCGGTGATCCTGCTGTACGTGCTGGTGGCCCGGCGGTTGGGCGGGGGGTTCGCGCTGGGTGGGGCGGTCAAGGGGTGAGGTTTCCGGCCGCGGCACGAGCCGCGGCTGCCCTGTCTGGTGCATCGGCCTTTGCGAAGGAATCTGCGGCTCGAAGGCGGCACAACCGCGCCTCGGAGGGTTCCCCGGCATCGTCGTGGGCCAGAGCCAGCTCTTCCAGGCTCGTGCCCTGTGCGTACCAGTCCTCGAACTCCGCATAGAACTCCAGAGACTTCCGATACGACTCGATCGCCCGCCGTCCATGCCCCTTCCGTCGCAGCGCGCTGCCGAGGAAGCTCCACGCATAGCCCTCGTGGTGGCGATCCCCGACGATCTGCAGGAGTTCACAGGCGCGAGTCTGAGCGTGGATCGCATCGTCCAGGAGTCCCGCTTCCGCCAGCGAGTCTCCGAGGTTGATCCATGCGATGGCTTCGCCACGCCGATCGCCCGCTGCCCGGAACAGCATCAGGTCACCCCTGTGAACGTCGATCGCCTCGTCCACTCGGCCCGCTACATGGAGGGCGATGCCGAGTTTGTTCATCGCGGATACCTCACGACCGGCGTCACCGCCCGCACGGAAGAGGGCGCAGGCCCGGTCAAGGGCGACGACAGCCTCTTCGCACCGTCCCGCCATACGTAACCCACTCCCCAGGCTCTCCCAAGCCCCCGCCTCGGCAAGCCGGTCACCCGAGTGGTGCGCCGCTTCGCGAGCGGTACGGGCGACGGTGAGCCAGTCGTCGTAGTACCTCCGCCTGCTCAGGTATGACGCCAACCGTTCGGCCAACGCCACCGCGGTGTCCCGGCACAAGGCCTCATCAGCCCATTGCACGGCGGCCACGGCCCCCTCCCGCTCCGCGTCGAGCCACTCGAACGCAGCCGCCCGATCTCTGAACCGTTCCGGCTCCGGCTGTCCCGGAAACCACTCCAGGCGCTGTTCGGCCGCAGTTGCCCACCGGTGATAGAACTCCAGCAGCCTCAGCCGAGCTGCCTCAGCCTCCTGTTGACCAACAAGGTCTCCGCCGAACACCCGCACAAGATCATGCAACCGCCACCGTCCCCGCCCGCTCCCCCGCTCCACGAGATGAGCACGGGCCAACGCATCCAGGGACCGGTTCAGCGGGATGTCTTCCCCTGCCATCGCGGTCACCGCCTCGCTGGTCACCTCGGCTCCCGGCGCCAGCGCGAGCAGTCGGAACACGCGGGCCTGATCCGCTGGCAGAGTCCGATACGAAAGGTCGAAGGCAGCCCGGACGCTACGCTCTCCGTCGTCAAGGTGAACGAGCCGGTGCCGCAACGCGGCGAGTGTGTCTGCAAGTTCGCTCACCGGTTTCTCCCGGTCCAGCACCAGCAGCGCCGCCGCGATCTGCAGACCCAGCGGCAAACACCCACAGCGCGCGGCGACCTGTGCAGCCGCCTCCCCCTCCGCCCCGACCCGCCCGTCGCCCGGATCGGCGATCCGCAGCGCCCGATCGAGCAGCTCGACCGCCTCTCCCGGCGGCAGCTCCCCCAATGCCAGCAGCCGGGCTCCGAGTTGGGGAAGCTTGCTTCGCGAGGTGACCAGCAGCCGATGCCGCGCGTCCCCCGGCGTCAACTGCCGTACCTGCTCCGCCGAAGACGCGTTGTCGGCGAGCACCAGCACGGACCCGCGCTCCGCCAGGACCGACCGATACAGCGCCGCCCGCTCGTCCGCCCGCACCGGAATGTGCTCCGGCTCCACGCCGAGCGCCCGCAGCAGTGCCTCCAGGGCCTGCTCCCCGGTGACGGGATCGTCGCCGTACCCGTCGAGGTCCAGGAAGAGCACCCCACCCGGAAACCACCCCCGCCCGCACGCGACGTGAGCGGCCTCCACGGCCAGCGCGGTCTTCCCGATGCCCCCGAGCCCGGACACGGCAGCAACGACGACCGTCTCCGTCCCACCCTGCCCGGAAGGGTCGAAGGCCTGCAGCAACCGCTCCAGCTCCTCGCCCCGCCCGGTGAATCCGGCAGGCCTCGCGGGGAGCGCGCTCAGTGCCGTGGGAACAGCCGCCTGCTGGTAGAAGTGCCCCTGGGCAACGACGGGCCCGTGAAACTCCCCGCCCCGAAAGTCGACATGGTCTCCGCCACCACCCATCGCACCTCCCACACCCGCACGGTACGCCCAACCCCCGCCCTGGCCGGCCCGCTTGGCGGTACCAGCCGGTCCATCGCCCGATCCGCCGCCTCCCCCTCGGCGAAGCGGACCACGTACCCCGGATCTCGGCCCTGTCGTAGGGGTGTCAGCCGCATGGTGGGGGAGGGATGCGTACGGATTGCGCCGCAGGCTGTCCACCTCCACGAGGCCTGTCGACGTGTTGACCATGACGAACTCGTCTTCGATGTCCGCCCGCACGGGCGAGACGCGGGGTGCGCCGTCGGGGCCGACCGTCGCGAGGTGCCAGGGGTTCGAGGCCGGGAGGCATTCGCGAATATGCCCGCTGAGCTTGCCGTTCACGGAGGGGCGCCTTGCCCAGGCGTCCACGCGGGCGCCCCGGCGTGATCTTCACCGTTCCGCGACCCGACCAACCGGTAATCTTCGGCCACCGTAGTCGCGACGCCCGGAACCGTACGTTCCTACAATCCGTAATCCTGGCCGAACAGCCCGTAGTCATCGCACGCCGGCGCCCCTAGCTTGTGGCCCGTGCGCCGACCCCCAGCTCAACCGAACCAGCCCTCCCCTTCGACTCCCCCGTTCAACGCCCCCGCCGCCAGAAGACTCCGTGCCGCCCTGAACATGGGCCCCGAGCATGTCGCCTACGGCATGCGCGTCTCGTACGGACTCCCCTACGTCACCCCCGACCTCGTCGTCGCCTGGGAACGCGGGGTCACCTCCCCCTCCAACCCCGAACTCACCGCCCTCGCGGGCGTCCTGTGGTGCTCGCCCGGTGAGCTGCTCGGCCGTCCGCGGACCCTGCGCGAGCACCGCATGTCCCGCGGGCTCGCCGCCGAGGACGTCGCCCGTGCCGTGGGGCACGAGCTGCACTCCTATCTCCGGATGGAGGAGACCGACGACTGGCGTGGCACCGACCGCCAGTCCGCCGCCCTCGCCGATCTCCTCGGGCTCTCCCTGGCCGACTTCGTCACCGTCACCGGCCGGGACGGCAAGCTCGGCGACCTCCTGCGCAGTGCCGTCACGACACGCTGGCAGGCGTACGTACGCCCGATCGGCAAGCTCGCCCCCCTCGACCGGAGGCTGCTGGAGGACGCCCTCCAGGATCTGCACGCGGACTACCACGGCCAGATGGTCGCCACCCTCAGCTGGGGCGGCGGCGACAGCGGATCCAGCGCGTCGGGCCGCGAGTTCCTCGACCGGATCGTGGACCACTTCTGGACCAAGGTCAGCGACCGAGGTCAGTGATCCGCGCCGCGATCACAGTCAGCGGCCGATATCAGTGGTCCACGCCGGCGATCGGCGTCAGTGGTCGTTCTCCAGGTGCAGCTTGAGCAGGTCCACCCCGTAGTCGCCCCCGTTCGGCGTGCGGATCATGGTGTGGATGTGCTGCTGGCTCGGCTCCCCGCCGCCCATGCCCATACCGCCGCCCTCGCCGGAGTTCGTCGACCCGTCCTCGCTGTAGAACAGCGGCGCCTGCGCGTCGTACTCGATCAGGACCACGGGGCTGTGCACCCGGTAGTAGAAGGCCGAGTCGTCCTTCGTCTCCCCCATCCAGAAGAAGTACGTGTCGTCCAGGTGCTTCTCGACCTCGGTCATCCTGACCTCGGCGTGCCCCTCGCTGACGTATCCGACGTACACGCCGACGAGGTCGAGGAGCTTCTGCCGCTGCGCGGAGGTGAGGTCGGAGCCGGGGACGCCCTCGTAGGCGAGCTCCAGGTTGTCCTGGCCGGCTCCGGACTTCATGTCCTCGTTGCCGTTGGCCTGGGACGAGACCGCCTTGGAGCGCTGGGTCTTGTCCAGGGAGCGGACCAGGGCCAGGCCCGCCTGCGTCTCCGGGCGAAACAGGGTGATCCTCTCCCCCTGGTACGTCGCCGACGTCGGTTCCGAGCCCATGAAGGTCGGGGTCATGACGACCTGGTCACCCAGGACGAAGTAGTTGATGGCGACGTGGTGGCCCTCGAACTGGAAGCCCCACGGCTTGGTCGTCGACGGGGTGCTCATGAAGGTGAAGTAGTAGTGGCCCTCGGTCAGGGTCTCCTGACCGCCGCCCCTCGAGTCCCCCAGGAACGCGTTCAGCTTCATGATCCCGCGGGTCTGCTTCAGGCCGTCCGCCGACAGGGCCGTGCCGAGCAGCGCGTAACCGAGGTCGCGCTGCTCGGTCGTCAGGTCGCCCATCCGAACGCCCTCGCGCTCGTAGCCGTCGACGTTGCTCCACGCCGTCCACTCGTCGGCGTCGATGTCGAAGGAGCAGGACCGGCGTTCCTTGGTGGAGAGCCCGTCGAGGAACGCCTGCGCCGCCTTGACCAGCGCGTCCGTGGAGACGCCGGTGGAGTGGATCGAGAACAGGTCCTCGACGACCGTGCCGTCGGTGGTGACGCCCTTGACGTCGGCGTACTTGACCTGGACGGCCCCGGGACCCATGCCCCCGCCGCCGCCCGCGCCGGGTCCGCCGGAGGGCATTCCGCCGGGGGCGGAGGAGGCGGCCTCCGAGGATGCCTCGGAGGAGGAACCGCTCGAACAACCCGTCATCGTCGCCACCGCCGCGGCGCCGCCGACGAGCAGGGACTTGTTCATGAACCAGCGGCGGGTGCGCTCGGTCTCGGGGGTGCGGGGCCGGTGCCCGTGGTCGTATGCGTGCATGCGCACCACGGTCCGCCCCGCACCTGAAGCGCTGCTGGGGCGGACCTGTGAGAACCCTGGGCGCGAACCCCTGGGCGCGAACCCCGAGCCCGGAAACCCGAGCCCGGACCCCCCAGGCCTGGAAGACCGGGAATCCCCCGACCTAGAAGACCGACTCCGCCTCGTCCATACGATCCTTCGGCACCGTCTTCAGCTCGGTCACCGCTTCCGCCAGCGGCACCATCACGACGTCCGTCCCGCGCAGCGCGGTCATCCGGCCGAACTCGCCCCGATGCGCCGCCTCCACCGCGTGCCAGCCGAAGCGGGTGGCGAGGACACGGTCGTACGCCGTCGGCACGCCACCGCGCTGGACGTGGCCGAGGATGACCGGCTTGGCCTCCTTGCCGAGCCGGCGCTCCAGCTCGAACGCCAGGGCCGTACCGATGCCGCGGAAGCGCTCGTGGCCGTACTGGTCGATCTCGCCCTTGCCGTAGTCCATGGTGCCCTCGGCGGGGTGGGCGCCCTCGGCGACGCAGATGACGGCGAACTTCTTGCCGCGGGCGAAGCGCTCCTCGACCATCTTGACCAGGTCGGCCGGGTCGAACGGGCGCTCGGGCAGGCAGATGCCGTGGGCGCCGGCGGCCATGCCGGACTCCAGCGCGATCCAGCCCGCGTGACGGCCCATGACCTCGACGACCATCACGCGCTGGTGGGACTCGGCGGTGGTCTTGAGGCGGTCCATCGCCTCCGTCGCGACGCCGACCGCGGTGTCGAAGCCGAAGGTGCGGTCGGTGGAGGAGATGTCGTTGTCGATCGTCTTGGGGACGCCGACCACGGGCAGGCCCGCGTCGTACAGCATCCGGGCCGCGGTGAGCGTGCCCTCGCCGCCGATCGGGATCAGCGCGTCGATGCCGAAGTCCTCGACCATGTCGCCGGCCCGCTCGCAGGCCTCGCGCAGCCGGTCGCGCTCCAGGCGGGAAGAGCCGAGGATGGTGCCGCCGCGGGCCAGGATGCCGCTGACGCTGTCCAGGTCGAGGGTGCGGTAGCGGCCCTCCAGGAGGCCCGAGTACCCGTCCTCGAAGCCGATGACCTCGTCCCCGTACTGCGCGACGGCCCGGTGCACGACCGACCGGATCACTGCGTTCAGGCCGGGGCAGTCGCCGCCTGCGGTGAGAACTCCGATACGCATCGTGCTGTGTCTCCTGCTCGCTGTTGATACCGGTGAGCCAGTCCGATTGTTTCACGTCCCCGAGGGGGATGCCGCATCCCGAACTGACGGGCGCCTTATCTAGCGGCGGAGGTATTGTCAAGAGGGTTCTGCTCACCTCGGTGGGCGATTTTTATGACGTTCGCCCGACGACGTTCGCCCGACGACGTTCACTCGATGAAGGGGAGACCACGCGTGACGCGCAGCGTGTACGTGACCGGTATCGACCGCGGTGACGGCCGCCAGGTCGTCGAACTGGGGGTCATGGAACTCCTGACCCGGCAGGTCGACCGGGTGGGTGTGTTCCGGCCTCTCGTCCACGACGGGCCGGACCGGCTGTTCGATCTGCTGCGCGCCCGCTACCGGCTGACGCAGGACCCGGCGACGGTCTACGGCATGGACTACCACGAGGCGTCCGCGCTGCAGGCCGAGCGGGGCACCGACGAGCTGGTCTCCACCCTCGTCGACAGCTTCCATCTGGTCGCCCGCGACTACGACGTCGTCCTCGTCCTCGGCACCGACTACGCCGACACCCAGTTCCCGGAGGAACTCTCCCTCAACGCGCGGCTCGCCAACGAGTTCGGGGCCTCCGTCATACCCGTCGTCGGCGGCCGCAGGCAGACCGCCGAGTCGGTGCTCGCCGAGACCCGCAACGCCTACCGCGCCTACGACGGCCTCGGCTGCGACGTCCTCGCCATGGTGACCAACCGGGTGGCCCGGGAGGACCGCGACGCCATCGCCGAGCGGCTCTCGGGACGGCTGCCGGTCCCGTGTTTCGTGCTGCCCGACGAGCCGGCCCTGTCCGCGCCCACGGTCGCGCAGATCTCCCACGCCCTCGGCGCGAGGGTGCTCCTCGGCGACGACTCGGGGCTCGCCCGGGACGCGCTGGACTTCGTCTTCGGCGGCGCGATGCTGCCGAACTTCCTCGGCGCCCTGACCCCGGGCTGTCTGGTGGTGACCCCGGGGGACCGCGCCGACCTGGTCGTCGGCGCGCTCGCCGCGCACAGCGCCGGCACTCCGCCGATCGCCGGGGTGCTGCTCACCCTCGACGAGGTGCCGAGCGACGACGTCCTCACCCTCGCCGCCCGGCTGGCCCCCGGCACGCCGGTGCTCTCGGTGTCCGGCAACAGCTTCCCGACCGCCGAGCAACTCTTCTCCCTGGAGGGGAAGCTGAACGCGGCGACCCCGCGCAAGGCGGAGACCGCGCTCGGCCTGTTCGAGCGGTACGCCGACAGCGGCGACCTGGTCAAGCGGGTGAGTGCCCCGAGCAGCGACCGGGTGACGCCGATGATGTTCGAGCACAAGCTGCTGGAGCAGGCCCGTTCCGAGCTGCGGCGGGTCGTCCTGCCCGAGGGCACCGAACCCCGGGTGCTGCACGCCGCCGAGGTGCTGCTGCGGCGCGGGGTGTGCGATCTGACGCTGCTCGGTGACGTCGACCGGATCCGCAAGAAGGCCGCCGACCTCGGCATCGACCTGGGCGGCTGCCAGCTCATCGACCCGGCCACCTCCGAGCTGCGCGACTCCTTCGCCGAGAAGTACGCCGACCTCCGTGCCCACAAGGGCGTGACCGTGGAACTGGCCTACGACGTCGTCTCGGACGTGAACTACTTCGGCACCCTGATGGTCCAGGAGGGCCTCGCCGACGGCATGGTCTCCGGCTCCGTGCACTCCACGGCCGCGACCATCCGCCCGGCCTTCGAGATCATCAAGACCAGGCCGGGGGGTCCCCCCTCCGGGGGAGCGTCCATCGTCTCGTCCGTCTTCTTCATGTGCCTCGCCGACAAGGTCCTCGTCTACGGCGACTGCGCGGTGAACCCGGACCCGAACGCGGAGCAGCTGGCCGACATCGCCATCCAGTCCGCCGCCACCGCCTCCCAGTTCGGCGTGGAGCCGCGGATCGCGATGCTGTCGTACTCCACGGGCACGTCCGGGTCCGGCGCCGACGTCGACAAGGTGCGCGAGGCGACCGAGCTGGTACGGCAGCGCAGGCCCGATCTGCGGATCGAGGGCCCGATCCAGTACGACGCGGCCGTCGAGCCGTCGGTGGCGGCCACGAAGCTGCCCGACTCCGATGTCGCGGGACAGGCGACGGTTCTGATCTTTCCCGACCTCAACACGGGCAACAACACCTACAAGGCCGTCCAGCGTTCGGCCGGCGCCATCGCCGTCGGACCGGTGCTGCAGGGGCTGCGCAAGCCCGTCAACGACCTGTCCCGCGGCGCGCTGGTGCAGGACATCGTCAACACCGTCGCCATCACGGCGATCCAGGCCCAGTCCCCCGAAGAGAAGGCGTCCCAGCAGTGAGCTCGTCCCGCGGCACCCGCGTCCTGGTCCTCAACTCCGGCTCGTCGTCCGTGAAGTACCAGCTGCTCGACATGAACGACGGCAGCCGGCTCGCGGTGGGCCTCGTCGAGCGCATCGGCGAGGAGACCTCCCGGCTCAAGCACTCCCCCAAGGACGCCGAGTCCCGGGAGTGGACCGGCCCGATCGCCGATCACGAGGCCGCGTTGAAGGCCGTGTCGGAGGAGCTGTCCAGGGACGGTCTCGGGCTCGACTCCCCGGAGCTGGCCGCGATCGGGCACCGGGTGGTGCACGGCGGCCGGCGCTTCACCGAGCCGACCGTGATCGACGACGCCGTGCTCGCCGAGATCGAGCGGCTGATCCCGGTCGCCCCGCTGCACAACCCGGCGAACCTCACCGGCATCCGCACCGCCCAGGCGCTGCGCCCCGATCTGCCGCAGGTCGCCGTGTTCGACACCGCGTTCCACACGACGATGCCGGAGTCGGCCGCCCGCTACGCGATCGACGTCGAGACCGCCGACGCGCACCGCATCCGCCGCTACGGCTTCCACGGCACCTCGCACGCCTACGTCTCCCGGGCGACGGCGAAACTGCTGGGCAAGTCACCGGAAGAGGTGAACGTGATCGTGCTGCACCTCGGCAACGGCGCCTCCGCCTCGGCCGTGCGCGGCGGGCGGTGCGTGGACACCTCCATGGGACTGACGCCCTTGGAGGGGCTGGTGATGGGTACCCGCTCGGGAGACATGGACCCGGCCGTCATCTTCCATTTGATGCGCGTTGGGGGAATGTCCGCCGACGAGATCGACACTCTTCTCAACAAGAAGAGCGGACTGATCGGCCTGTGCGGTGACAACGACATGCGCGAGATCCGCCGCCGGACAGACGAAGGTGACGAACAGGCGCAACTCGCCTTCGACATCTACATTCACCGCTTGAAGAAGTACATCGGCGCCTATTACGCCGTACTCGGGCGGGTGGACGCGGTCGCCTTCACAGCGGGAGTCGGGGAAAACGCGAGTCCGGTGCGAGAAGCTGCGGTCGCCGGCCTGGAGGAGCTGGGGCTGGCGGTGGACGGCGAGCTGAACGCCGTACGCGGTGACGAACCGCGGCTGATCTCGCCGGAGTACTCACGGGTAGCTGTGGCCGTGGTGCCGACCGACGAGGAACTGGAGATTGCCACACAGACGTACGCGCTTGTAAAAGGCTCACGGAACCTCACCTGAGCGGCATCCCGCCCCTTTGTATTTTCCGCCAGACGGAATATTCCGTAGCGAAACAAACCGATAGGATCGCCCCCATGCGCCGTTCGAAAATCGTCTGTACTCTCGGCCCCGCGGTCGACTCCCATGAACAACTCGTCGCGCTGATCGAGGCGGGCATGAATGTGGCCCGTTTCAACTTCAGCCACGGCACGCACGAAGAGCACCAGGGGCGGTACGACCGCGTCCGGGCCGCCGCTCAGGAGACGGGCCGGGCCATCGGTGTCCTCGCCGATCTCCAGGGCCCCAAGATCCGTCTGGAGACCTTCGCCGAGGGCCCGGTGGAGCTGGAGCGTGGTGACGAGTTCGTCATCACCACCGAGGACGTCCCGGGTGACAAGCAGATCTGCGGGACCACCTACAAGGGCCTGCCGGGCGACGTCTCGCGCGGCGACCAGATCCTCATCAACGACGGAAACGTCGAGCTGAAGGTCCTGGACGTCGAGGGCCCCCGGGTCAAGACCATCGTCATCGAGGGCGGTGTCGTCTCCGACCACAAGGGCATCAACCTGCCCGGCGCGGCGGTGAACGTGCCGGCCCTGTCCGAGAAGGACGTCGAGGACCTGCGGTTCGCGCTGCGCATGGGCTGCGACATGGTCGCGCTGTCCTTCGTGCGGGACGCCAACGACGTCCAGGACGTGCACAAGGTCATGGACGAGGTCGGCCGCCGCGTCCCGGTCATCGCCAAGGTGGAGAAGCCGCAGGCGGTGAACAACATGGAGGACGTCGTGATGGCGTTCGACGGTGTGATGGTCGCGCGTGGCGACCTGGCCGTCGAGTACCCGCTCGAGAAGGTCCCCATGGTGCAGAAGCGGCTCATCGAGCTGTGCCGCCGCAACGCCAAGCCGGTGATCGTGGCGACCCAGATGATGGAGTCGATGATCACCAACTCGCGTCCGACCCGCGCCGAGGCCTCCGACGTGGCCAACGCGATCCTGGACGGCGCCGACGCGGTGATGCTGTCCGCCGAGTCGAGCGTGGGCGCGTACCCGATCGAGACCGTCAAGACGATGTCGAAGATCGTCCAGGCGGCCGAGCAGGAGCTGCTCGCCAAGGGCCTGCAGCCGCTCGTGCCGGGCAAGAAGCCGCGCACGCAGGGCGGTTCGGTCGCCCGCGCGGCCTGCGAGATCGCCGACTTCCTCGGCGGCAAGGGCCTGATCGCCTTCACCAAGTCCGGTGACACCGCCCGCCGGCTGTGCCGCTACCGCGTCGCCCAGCCGATCCTGGCCTTCACCACCGACGAGTCCACCCGCAACCAGCTCACCCTCAGCTGGGGCGTGGAGTCGCACGTCGTCCCGTTCGTGAACAGCACCGATGAGATGGTCGACCTGGTGGACGGCGAACTGGTCAAGCTGGGCCGGTTCAACGACGGCGACATCGTCATCATCACGGCCGGCTCGCCCCCCGGCGTCCCCGGCACCACCAACATGGTCCGCGTCCACCACCTGGGCGGCGACCACCACAACTGACGCCCGCGAAGGGCCTCGTACGGCGCTGAGGGCGCCCCCTGGACCAGGGGGCGCCCTCAGGCGTTGTGCGGCTCCCGAACGGGCTTGTGCGGGCGTCAGTCGGTGATGAACTGGTGCAGCCCGGGCACGTGCAGGGTGCCGCCGAACTGGCCGGCCTGCACGACCTTCACCTTGGTGAAGTAGATGAGCGGGATGTTCAGCGGCGGCGGGTTCTCCGGGCTGAACGTCACCGGGATCAGCCCCAGCAGATTGCCGGAGATGGACTCGGTGTACATGATCGTCTTGCCGTCGCGGATCGTGGACGTCGTCCCCGAACCGGCCTGCACGTGGTACGTCTTGCCCGACTGCGGGTCCTTCACCGTCTGGTGCAGATCGCCGATGTCGGTACCGTCGGAGATGACGTACTTCAGCACTTCCTTGGTGGTGCCGTTGGCCGTCTTCACCTTGACGATGCCCTGGTAGTCCGCGCCCTTGAGCAGCAGCGAGCTGGCGTTCAGGTACCACGGATCGTCGGGCAGCGGGACGGAGTTGTCGACCCCGCCCTTGTCGTCCGTGGCGACCGGGCAGTCCTCCGGGTCGGTGGTGGCGCTCGCCGACGGGCTCGGGGTGGCGGTGGCCTCGTCGGCCGCCTCCTCCGCCGTCTCCTCGACCGCCTCACCGGCGTCCTCGACCGTCTCGGTGGTGTCCTTCACCGCGTCCTCGACCGTGTCGGAGACCGTGTCGGTGGTCTCCTTGACGGGCTCGGAGGCGGTCTCCTCCTCGGCGCTCGGCGAGGCGGAGGCCGACGGGGTGGCCGACGGTGACGGGCTCGCGCTCGCCGTCTCGTCCTCGCCGCCGGTGAAGATGTCCTCGAGGGCGTTGCCGATGTCCTCCAGCACGGTGCCGTCGGACTCCGAGGGCGAGGGCGAGGGGGACGCCGTGGCGGTGTCCTCGCCCGCGCCGGACTGCGGCTCGGTGGTCTTGCTCTCGGTCGGGGCCGCCGTGGGCTCGGCCTCGTCGTCGGAACCTGAATCCGGCGAAGAGGAACCGCCCGCGGAGGCCGACGGGGTGGGGGTCGGCTCGGCCGTGTCCTCGGCGGCGGGAGACTCGCTGGTGCTCTCGCTCGCGGACGGCGACGGGGACGCGGACTCGCCCTCCAGGGCGGCCACGCAGTCCTTGTACTCGTCGGCCGTCAGGCTCTTGGCGGCCGGCTGGTCCTCCGCGTTGGCGAGCGTCGGCGTGAACCCCATCCCCATGAGGACCGCGGTCGGCATCGCCGCCAGGGCTATCGCCTTGCCGGCCGGCACGTGGAACCTGGTGAACAGCGGCTTCTTGGGAGCCGCGTGCCGCGGCCCGGTTCTCGCACGGGACGCGTCCACGTCAGTCCCGTGGGTCACCTCGTCAGCCGGCACTGTGCCTCCCGTTCGCCCCGTTCGCCGGGCTCGTTCCTGACAGATCGTTCGGCTCGTCCACCGGGTCCGTGTCCGTCTGCGCCGGGACGGCGCCCTCGGGGGCGGCTCCCTGCTTGACCGTGTCGTCCTGCGCCGGCTGCGGCTGCGTCGGCGCACCGGGCGCCCACGCGACGGCCATCGCGCCGCCCACGAGGGCGAACAGGAAGCCGATCAGGAAGCCGCCGAGGTTGGACACGGGGATGGACACCAGCGCCAGCAGGATCGCCGCGACGCCCGCGAAGGTGCGTACGTGCTTCTGGAACCAGAGGCTGATGCCGAGGACGACCAGCAGCACACCGATGATCAGGGACCCGGCGCCCGCGGTGGTGGACATCGCCAGCGTCAGATGACCGATCTGGAGGTTCGCGTACGGGAAGTAGGCGATCGGGAGTCCGCCGAGGATGACGAACAGACCGGCCCAGAAAGGCCTCTCGCCCCGCCAGGCGCGGAAGTGCCGCCGGATGACCCGGATGTAGTGCTCGTCACGGCCGGGTACGGCAGGAGTCTCGGCGCTCATGGAAAACAGCTCCCTGCTGCGGCGTTGCTGTGGTGGTGAGTTGTGATGCTCGGGGTGCGGACGTGTGAAGAGGACGCCCGTACGGTGGACGGGCGGGGGCGCCACCGGCTCCCCCGCCCGTCAGCGAGTGCTTAGTAGCACTCCTTGACACCCGTCGACAGCTTCATCGACAGACCGCTGAGCTTGAAGGTTCCGGCGGTGGTCGCCCACGCCGTCTGCTTCACGTCCTTCAGGACGACCGAGTCGGCCTGCTGGGCGAACCCGAACGGGTTGGCCTGCTCCTTGCCGCCCTTCATGCCCGGACCCTTGGTGGCGTCCTTGGCGGCCACACCGATGTCGATGCCCTTGAACGTGGCATCGGCCTCGAGGTCGGCGACGTCGATGTACAGGTTCTCGGCCTCGACCGGCTTGTCCGGGTCCTGGCCGGCTCGCAGGATGAGGCTGACGCTCCCGAGCAGCGGGATGTCAGGCGTGACAACCGACTGGCACAGGCTGTTGATGGTCGCGGACTTGAACGCCGAGACCGCGACGGGGTGAACCGTCTTCTTGCCGGTGAGCGTGTAGCCCTCATCGAGGGCGCCGTACTGGGCGAAGCCCGTACCGTCGAGCTGCTTGGTCGTCACCTTGAACGACTGGCCCGACACGCTGAACGACGCGGCGAGAGCGCCCTGCGCGAGGGCGACACCTATCGCTGCCGTGGCGGCCACGCTGGGCACCATCACGACGGCGAACCGCTTCCATCTGGTCCCGCCACGCACCTGGGACTCCATATTTCCTCCTTCTCGGACGTACATCTCCTGGCCCTGACTGGCCTGTTCGACTCGACGGCTCAGCCGGGCAGGGATGGGAGAAGTGCTACGTCCTCGGTAAGGAGAGCGCCCGCGGTCGACGGCGCGAACCGCGCCCGAATCACCGGCGATCACCCCCGAGCGACAACCACTGGTCGCGCCTGACACGCATCACGCACAACCTTGCTGGACAGGCTTCGCCGAGTGGGCGAAGACCCCCCTGTCCAAGAGCCGGCGCCACTGCCGCCGGCTCTGCTCGGTGGGGACCCTGGGCTCCCGGCGACCCGACCGGCTGTCGGGTAGTACGGGAATGGACCGAGCGTCGCCGATCGTGGTGCATTCTCGCCGCCCGCACAAGGGGCTTCGTTACTCGGTAGTAACGGGCGGATAACCGAACAACGACCCGTGGGTCTCGGACAGCCACACAGGGTGGCGTCAAGCGGGCGGACAAATGCCTGAATGGCCGGACAGAATCCGACAGAACAACGCCCTGGACTTACTGCAAGTAACAGCGGCCGCGATTACCAAGATTTGGTAAAGCGCGGCCGCACTGACGCTCCGTCGGCAGTTCTTTCACTCGGGCAACACGTGCCCTCGCGTTTAGTGACTGGTCAGAACGGGGCTGCCGACCCGATCAGAACAGGGCGCGCGCAAGTGCCCTGCGCGCCGCCGCGACCCGCGGGTCCTCGGCCCCGACAACCTCGAACAGCTCGAGCAGCCGCAGTCGTACGGCCTCCCGCTCGTCGCCCGCCGTGCGCTGCACCGTCTCGATGAGCCGCCCGAAGGCGTCCTCCACATGTCCGCCCACCAAGTCCAGGTCGGCCGCGGCGATCTGGGCCCGCGCGTCCCCGGGATTGGCGGCCGCGTCCTTGCGTACCTGCTGCGGATCGGCACCCTGCACCCGCTGCAGCAACTCGGCCTGCGCGAGACCGAGTTTGGCCTCGGTGTTCGCCGGGTCCTCACTCAGCACGTTCCGGTACGCCTGGACCGCCCCGCCGAAGTCCCCCGCGTCCAGGGCCTGTACGGCGGCCTCCAGCAGCGCGTCGTACGGACCGGCCTCAGTCGCGGGGGCCGCCTGGGCGCCCGCGCCGGGCTCGGCGTCCGGGTCGACGGCCAGTCCGGTGAGCCCGAACCGCTGCTCGGCCACGGTCACCAGTTGGTCGAGGGTCTCGCGGATCTGCGCCTCACCGGCGGCACCCTGGAAGAGCGGCAGCGCCTGCCCGGCGACGACGGCGAAGACCGCGGGGATCCCCTGCACGCCGAACTGCTGCATCAGCATCTGGTTGGCGTCGACGTCGATCTTGGCGAGGACGAAACGGCCGTTGTACTCGACGGCGAGCCGCTCCAGCACCGGGCTGAGCTGCTTGCAGGGCTGGCACCACTGGGCCCAGAAGTCGATGACGACGGGCACCTCGGTGGACCGCTGAAGTACGTCTCGCTCGAACCCGGCCTCGTCGACGTCGATGACGAGGTCGGCGGGCGAGACGGCCCCTCCCCCGCCCTGCCGGGCCGCTTCGGCGCGCGCCTGCTCCGCCTTCGCCTTGGCCTCCTGGGCCGCCTTCACCGCGGCGAGGTCGACGACTCCGCTCATGGACATGTTCCGTGGCTGCATGCGCCTATCCTCCCCCGTTCTCGCGCGCGAGTGAAAAGCGATGAGAAAGCCGGTCGAGCTTCTCTGTTGTTCGACTGTTTTCGACGCCGGGTCCCCACCCCACGCCAGTGGTTTCGCTACGAGTCGTAGCGTAATGGCACCGGGTGCCTCCGGTACACCGGGTCCTGGTGATCTCCCTCACGGCGTCAACGGGAACCGGACGTGGTTAAGGTCTGGGCATGCAGAGCAGCACTCCCGCCCCGCGCGCCACAGGGCGCCCCCGCAGCGCCGCGGCCGACGCCGCGATCCTCGCGGCGACGCGGGAGGCGCTGGTGGAGCTGGGCTGGTCGAAACTGACCCTGTCGGACGTCGCGGTCCGGGCAGGGGTGGCGAAGACGACGCTGTACCGCCGCTGGTCGGGCAAGAACGAACTGGTGGTCGACGCGGTGGCGGAACTCTTCGACGAACTCGAACTGCCGGACCGCGGAACGCTGGGCGCGGACATCGAGGGCGTGGTCCTGCAGTTCGCGGCCATCCTGGCCCGCCCGGAGGCCAAGAGCGGCCTGATGGCGGTGGTCGCGGAGTCGACGCGCGACGAAGCGCTCCGCGAACGCATCCGCGCCTCCATCGTCGACCGGCAAAAACGCCTGGTCCTGGAGGGCAGGTCCCGAGCCCAGGCCCGAGGCGAACTCCCCCCGTCCACGGACGAGTCGGAGGCCGCCCGCACGGTCGACCTCATCTTCGACGTGGTGGCGGGCGCGGTGGTCCACCGCTGCCTGGTCAGCGCGGAACCGGCGGACGAGGAGTGGGTCCGAAGCTTTACGACGGTGCTGGTGGCCGGCCTGGCGGCAGCGGCTTCCTGACCGCGGCCGTGCCGGCCACCGAAGGGTCAGGTCAGAAGCCGGCCGGCTCCGTGTACACCCCCCACTCGTCGCGCAGCACGCCGCAGATCTCGCCCAGCGTCGCCTCCGCGCGCACCGCGTCCAGCATCGGCTCGATCATGTTGGAACCGTCCCGCGCCGCCGCGAGCATCGCGTCCAGCGAGGAGCGCACCGCCGCCTCGTCCCGCGCCGCCTTCCGGCCGCCCAGCACCCGCACCTGCTCCCGCTCCACCTCATGGCTCACCCGCAGGATCTCCAGATCCCCGGTGACCGAGCCGTGATGGACGTTCACGCCCACCACCCTCTTGTCGCCCTTCTCCAGGGACTGCTGGTAGCGGAAGGCGGACTCGGCGATCTCGCCGGTGAACCAGCCGTCCTCGATCCCGCGCAGGATGCCGGAGGTGATCGGACCGATGGGGTGCCGGCCGTCGGGGTGCGCCCGCAGCCCCCGCTCCTTGATCTGGTCGAAGATCTTCTCCGCGTCCGCCTCGATCCGGTCCGTGAGCTGCTCCACGTACCAGGCGCCGCCCAACGGGTCCGCCACGTTCGCGACGCCCGTCTCCTCCATCAGCACCTGCTGCGTCCGCAGCGCGATCTCCGCCGCCTGCTCCGAGGGCAGCGCCAGCGTCTCGTCCAGCGCGTTCGTGTGCAGCGAGTTCGTCCCGCCCAGCACCGCCGCCAGCGCCTCCACGGCCGTACGCACGACGTTGTTGTACGGCTGCTGCGCCGTCAGCGAGACACCCGCCGTCTGCGTGTGGAACCGCAGCCACTGCGCCTTCTCCGACCGCGCGCCGTACACGTCCCGCATCCAGCGCGCCCAGATCCGCCGCGCCGCGCGGAACTTGGCGATCTCCTCGAAGAAGTCGACGTGGGCGTCGAAGAAGAAGGACAGGCCGGGGGCGAACACGTCCACGTCCAGGCCACGGGACAGGCCCAGTTCGACGTACCCGAAGCCGTCCGCCAGCGTGTACGCCAGCTCCTGCGCGGCCGTCGCGCCCGCCTCGCGGATGTGGTAGCCGGAGACCGACAGCGGCTTGTACGCGGGGATGCCGGCCGCGCAGTACTCCATGAGGTCGCCGATCAGGCGCAGATGCGGCTCGGGCTGGAAGAGCCACTCCTTCTGCGCGATGTACTCCTTGAAGATGTCCGTCTGGAGCGTGCCGTTCAGCACCGACGGGTCCACGCCCTGCCGCTCCGCCGCCACCAGGTACATGCAGAACACCGGCACCGCCGGGCCGCTGATCGTCATCGAGGTGGTGACATCGCCCAGCGGGATGTCCTTGAACAGGACCTCCATGTCCGCCGCCGAGTCGATCGCCACCCCGCAGTGGCCGACCTCGCCCAGTGAGCGCGGGTCGTCGGAGTCGCGGCCCATGAGCGTCGGCATGTCGAAGGCGACCGACAGGCCCCCGCCGCCGTTGGCGAGGATCATCTTGTAGCGCTCGTTGGTCTGCTCGGCGTTGCCGAACCCGGCGAACTGCCGGATCGTCCAGGTGCGCCCTCGGTATCCGGTCGGGTACAGCCCGCGCGTGAAGGGGTACTCCCCCGGCCAGCCGATCCGCTCGAAGCCGTCATAGGTGTCCCCGGGGCGGGGGCCGTACACCGGCTCCACGGGGTCTCCGGAGAGCGTGGTGAAGTCAGCGTCGCGCTTGCGCGCGGCGTCGTACCGGGCCTGCCAGCGACGGCGGCCTTCCTCGAGGGCGTCAGCGTCCATACCTCCAAATTACTAGGACGTCCTAGTAAATGTCGACGGCTGACGGTGATCAACTAGGACGTCCTAGTAACGCGGCAGCAAGAACCGCCGGACGCTCGAGGCGTCCGGCGGGATGCGGTCACGCCTTCGCGACCGCCGGCGCGTCCTCGCCGACCTGCGCGTCCAGCTCGCGGCTGATCTTCCGCTCCACGAAGAACGCGGCCGTCGGAATCGTCCCGGCGAGCAGGACCCACAGCTGCTTGGCGACCGGCCACTTCGCCTTGGAGCCCAGGTCGAAGGCGAAGACCAGGTAGACGACGTACAGCCAGCCGTGCGCGATCGAGACGACCCGGGTCGCGTCGGCGGCGCCGTCCAGGTCCAGCGCGTACTTGCCGATCATGCAGAGGCACAGCAGTACCAGGAGCACACCGGTGACGTAGGCCATGACGCGGTAGCGGGTCAGCACGCTCTTTTTCATGCCGACGAGCGTAACGGCACGTTCCGGGCGATCTTTCCCCGGGTCACCGGTCCCGCAACCGGGTCACTGCTCCTCGAAGTCGTGCGCGGAGATCCGCAGCGGCCGCAGCATCGCGAAGATCTCCGCGCACTCCTCGGCGTCGTACACCCCGAGCCCGAAGTCCATCGCCATCAGGTCGCGCGTGGCCGCCTCGACCACCTCGCGACCCTTCTCCGTGATGGAGGCGAGCGTGCCGCGTCCGTCGTTGGGGTTGGGGCGCTTGTCCACCAGGCCCGACCTCACCAGCCGGTCGACCGTGTTCGTCACCGACGTGGGGTGCACCATCAGCCGCTCGCCGATCTTGGACATCGGCAGTTCCCCGGCCTTGGAGAAGTTGAGCAGCACCAGCGCCTCGTAGCGCGCGAAGGTCAGGCCGTACGGCTTGACGACCGAGTCGACCTCCGCGAGCAGGATCTGCTGGGCGCGCATGATCGAGGTGATCGCGGCCATCGACGGCACGTTTCCCCAGCGCTGCTTCCAGAGTTCGTCGGCGCGGGCGATGGGATCGAAGGGAAGGCTGAGCGGCTTCGGCACGGCACCAGACCTTACCGGCCGGTCATATGGCGGTCAGCCCCGTCTCGCCCCTCGGTCCCCGGGAGGTCCGCCGGACCTCCCGGACGACTCGGCCGCGGCCCAGGCCATCACCATGCCGACGCCCTGGATGGTCATGATGCCGACGGACCGCACTCGCGAGGCACTCGTACGGCTGCGGGGCCGGGGCCGGGCGGCCCTGCTCGACGAGCTGCTGCACACCACTGGGGATCGCGCTCGCCGCGGGGGCGGCTGATCCATGTCTATTCCGGGATAAATCACATCTTCGTGAAACGATTGGTGACGGAACGTCACCTTCGCTCAAGGGAGCAGCATGCCCCGGCTGATCCACCCCCTCGCGGCTCTCGCGGTGCTCGGACTCACGGCGGGCTGCACCGCCGCCTCCGACGTCGACGAGGCCTCCGTCGCCGGCGCCGCGTCCAAGAAGGCGAGCCGCGCCATCCCCTCCTCTCCGTTCTGGGTCGATCCCGACAGCCCGGCCGCGCGCCAGATCGAGGTGTGGGAGCGGGCGGGCCGTACGCGGGACGCGCAGGTGCTGCGCCGGATCGCCGACCGGCCCGCCGCGCTGTGGCCGGCCGGTGAGACCGACCCGGGCCCCCGGGTCCGCTCGGCGACCGCCGCGGCCTCCGCCGAGGGACGTACGGCGCTGTTCGTGGCGTACGACATTCCGCACCGCGACTGCGGCCAGCACTCCGCGGGCGGGGCCGCGGACGCGGACGCCTACCGGGAGTGGACGGGGAAGTTCGCCGACGCGCTCGGCGAGAGCAAGGCGCTGGTCGTGCTGGAGCCGGACGCGATCGCGCACATGGTGGACGGCTGCACCCCGGCCGAGCTGCACGCCGAGCGGGAGCAGTTGCTGACCGAGGCGATCCGCCGGTTCAAGCGGCAGCCGAACACCCGGGTGTACCTGGACGCGGGCAACCCGTCCTGGATCAAGGAGCCCTGGAAGCTGGTCGAGCCGCTGCGGCGGGCCGGGATCGCCGAGGCGGACGGCTTCGCGCTCAACGTCTCCAACTTCCAGACGACCGAGGACACCAAGGCGTACGGCCGTCAGCTGTCCAAGAGCCTCGGCGGCAAGCACTTCGTCATCGACACCAGCCGCAACGGCAACGGCCCGCTGCCCGGTGTCTGGTGCAACCCGCCGGGCCGCGCGCTGGGCACCCCGCCCACGACGGACACCGGCGAGCCCGCGCTCGACGCCTATCTGTGGGTCAAGCGGCCCGGCGAGTCGGACGGCACCTGCGAGGGCGGTCCGGCGGCCGGCCGGTGGTGGCCGGAGTACGCGCTGACACTGGCCCGCAACTCGCAGTCCTAGCCGGTCACTTCACCTGGATCCACTGTGCCGTCGACGGGGTGCCCTCGGCGTCGGTGACGAAGAGCATGTACCAGCCGGGCGGCACCAGCGCGGGGTCCTCCGGCACGGTGACGGTGACGGAGTCCTCGGACTTGGTCAGCCCCAGCTCGATGGAGCGCTGCTCGACGTCGGTCGTGTGCGTCACCGCGCTCGGGCGCATCAGGCGAGCCTTGACGATCCGCTCGGGGTGATCGGTGCGGTACGTGGCCCGACGGTCGTCGGCCAGGAGCCGGGGGCCGTCCTTCAGTACGGGCCGGGCGGCGCCGTTCTTGTGCAGGGCGGGCGGGGTGAAGATCTCCATGCGCTGCTCGAAGTGGCCGAGCTTGGTGTTCTGCTGGTCGTCGAAGAGCGGGTCCGAGCCGAAGGTGGCGACCCGGCCGTCGGGCAGCAGCAGCGCCTCGGAGTGGTAGTTGCGGCCCACCTTGGGCGCGGCCGCCTCCCTGAAGACGTTGTCCTTGGGGACGTAGAACTGGGCCTTGAGGATGTTGCTGGCGCTGCGGCCGCGGTAGTCCTCGGAGCCGTTCGCGGTGAAGACGGTGTCGTCCGGCATGATCACGCTGTTCAGGTAGCGGGTGCCCTGGGGGAGGTCGGGGCCGTCCTCGAAGACGGGGTTGTCCTTCTTCAGGTCGACCACGGCCGTGCGCGGTGTGGACTTCCTGGACTCGCCGACGCCTCCGCCGCCGAGGATCATCACCTTCTGGTCCTGGGCCGGGGGCAGCAGGAGGGAGGCGGCGGTCTCGGTCTCGTCCGGGTCGCGCAGGCCCGGCACCTTCTGGAAGGTGTTGGTCTTCAGGTCCCACAGGCCCGGTTCGCGGCCCATGTTGTCGGGTCCGTAACCGGCGTTGGCGGCCGGGTAGAAGAGCTTGCCGCCCTTGGTGAGGAACAGGGCGGGATAGGTGGGGAAGTAGCGCTTGGGGCCCGGGGTCCACTTCTTGGTCCTCGGGTCGTAGATCTCGTTGTCCCCGGGGTCGACCACGCCGACGTCGTCGAGGCCCGAGACGGCGAGGACCCGTCCGTCGTCCAGGCCCACCAGGGTCGGGTACCAGCGGGCCTTGTCCATCGGGTCGACCGGGATGTACTTCTCCGCGACGGGGTCGAACTCGTAGGCGGCGCGGATGCCCTGGAAGTCCTGCTTCTCCAGGGTGATCTTCTCGGAGAGGCCGTAGGTGTTGGCCGCGTCCTCACCGGTCAGCCCGACGACCTCGTACTGCGCCTGCCGGTCGGTGACGGACAGGGGGCCCTTCTCGACGGCCTCGACGAAGACGCGGGTCTCGGCGGCGGTGACCTTCGTCTTCCAGGGCTGCATCACTCCGGCCTGGTTGTACGTCACCTTGAAGGTGCGCTTGGCCTTGGGCACGGTGACGTCGAACCGGGTGACGTACTCGACTCCGGCGGGTGAGCGGAAGCGGGTGCCCTTCTTCAGGAACACCGCCTTGTCGGGGTTCTCGTTCTTGACCCGCATCCCGCCGCCGGCCCGCTCGACCTCGCCGTCGAGGAGCTCGTAGCGCGCGGTGCCGCCGGCCACCAGCAGCCGTCCGTCGGGGAGTTGGGCGTGGCCCGAGCAGAAGAAGTCGTCGGGTGTGGGGATCTTCTTGAAGGTGTTCTTCCCCGGGTCCCACAGGACGGTGTCGAAGGACCCCTTGTCGAACTTCTTCTGCTCGTTGCCCGAGCCGGCGACGATCAGCACCTTGCCGGTGTGCAGCAGGGCCGCGTGGATGGCGTTGGTGCGGTACTCCTCGGGGATGTCGACCTGGCTCCAGGAGCCGTACCGGGCCTGGTAGGCGGGCTGGGCGATCTTGTACGCGTGGTACTTCTCGCCCGCGAAGTCCAGCGCCGCCGGGGCGTTGAGGCCGGCCAGGACCGCGATGCCGCCGATGCCGAGGACTCTCTTCTTGGTCTTCTGCGAGGGCTGGTAGGCCATGGCCTAGTTGCCTCCTGTCGAGGTGCCGGGGACGGGGGAGGTCGCTCCGCTGGTGGCGAGGGCCGGTTCGGAGCCCTCGACGGACCGTGCGGCCGGAACCGACGACCCGCGCTGGCGGCGGCCCTTCAGCAGCGTGAGGGCCCACACCGCGACCGGCGCCAGCGAGATCGTCATGGCGAGCACCGCCCAGGTCCGCATGGCCACATGGGTGTGGTCGAGGGCCATGGAGGCGCCCAGCGAGGTGGCGAGAAGGACCGCCCAGCCCAGATGGATGCGGAAGGTGAGCAGCCGGTCCGGGCTGGCGTCGCCGCCCTTGGGGGTGACGACGAACCGGCTGGGCCTGCGGATCAGCGCCTCGCCGAAGGACTTCAGGTAGATCGGCGCCGACAGGGCCGACATCGCCATGCCCGCGAGTCCGCCGGAACCCCGGGGTTCGTGCGGCGAGACGTTGTGCCGCCGGTTCCACAGATACAGGCCGATCTGGAGGGCGGCCGCGTCGCTGTAGAGCATCAGCCAGACGGAGGCGGTGACCTGGGTGCCCGAGGCCCCGAACCAGAGGAAGAGGAAGCAGCTGAGGATGCCGAGGAACCAGTTGACGGCCGTCATCGGGTAGTAGACGAGCATCAGCGTGTACGAGAAGAGGCGGCCCGGAGGCATGGTGAACGGCGCCTTCCAGTACTGCTTGAAGAGGGTCTCGTAGGTTCCCCGCGACCAGCGCATCTGCTGGGTGAAGAAGTCGGTCCAGGAGGCGGGCCCCTCGCCGACGGCGAGCACGTCCGGGGTGTAGACGGACCGCCAGTGCGCGCCCGTGCGCGGATTGCGGCGCCGGTGCAGTTCGAAGCCGGTGGCCATGTCCTCGGTGATGGAGTCGTACAGGCCGCCGATCTGCTGGACGGCGGAGATCCGTACGACGTTGTTGGTGCCGACGAACATGGGGGCGCGGTAGCGGTTGCCGGCGCGCTGGATGAGCGCGTGGAAGAGGAACTGCTGGGACTCGGCGGCCTTGGTGACGGGGTTGTGGTAGTTGCCGTACACCTGCGGACCGACCACGAAGGCGACGTCCGGGTCGCGGAAGTAGCCCATCATCCGCTCGAGGAAGTTCGGGAGCGGGACGTGGTCGGTGTCGACGGAGGCGAAGAACTCGTAGTCGTCGCCGTGCATCGCGATCCACGCGTTGTAGTTGCCGTGCTTGGTGCGGGCCTTGTGGGCGCCCTTGGCGCGGTTCCACTCCGGGACGCCCCGGCGGGTGAAGTGACGGACACCGAGTTCCGCGCAGAGGGCCTTCGCCTGCGCGTCGTCCCCCTCGTCGAGGAGCCAGACGTCGAGGGGGCCGTCGTGGGTGATCCGCTTCGCGCCTTCGAGGGTGGCGCGGACCATGGCGAGGGGCTCCTTGCCCGGGACGTACGTCGTGAGGAAGGCGACACGGGTGCCGGATTCGGGCACGACCGGGACGGGGTCGCGGGCCACGAGGGTGGCGTGGGCGACGGAGGCGACGTTGACGACCATGAAGAACTCGATGAGCCCGATGGATATGAGCATGGTGACGTCGAGCCAGACCAGCCAGCGGTCGGCACCCTCGCGTTCGACCCAGTGCGTGGGCCAGACGAGGTAGACGAGCAGGGCGCCGGTGAGCAGGGGCGCCAGGGCCATCAGGAGGATCGCGCGTATGCGGCGGGGCTCGCGGGACAGCAGCGAGGTGTACTGCACCCGGTACGAAGCACCGGCCGGCTCCGTGAGCGGTCCGGCGAGTCGGCTGTGGGTTTCGTAGTCATAGGCCTCCGGCCGCACAGCGCCCTCCAGTGATCGAGGAGTCATCGACGGTCGTGCCGATACCCCCACACAAAGGGACATTCATGGGCGTGTCGAACTGGAGGCGTCCAGGTGGGTGCCCGTCACTCGGCGAGCAGCCGCCAGGCGGTGAGGGCGATTCGGGCGCGGGTCAGGCCGGTGGGCTCGGTGAGGTCCAGGCCCAGGCTCCGGCCGAGCTGTTCGATTCCGCGGGCCACGCTGCTGTGGTGTGGATGAAGCAGCTCGGCGGCCCGGCGCGGGGAGCCGGCGGCGCGGTAGAGGTCCAGGGTGCGCAGGTCTCCGGGGTGCATACGGCCGATGGCGGCCACGTCGGGATCGGCGCGCACCGCGCCCTCGGGCAGCTCGGCGAGGAGCGTCAGGGCACCCAAGTCGGTGTGGTTGACGACCGGTTCCCGCGCGCTGGTGAAGCGCAGGGCGGTACGCCCCTCCCGCCGGGACCGGTCAGGGCTGCCGGGGCGCCCATGCCCGCGCGGACACCGGCCGGGAGGCGGGCGGGGTCCGGGGCGACGGCGATGCGGACGCCCACGTCGGCGAGCGGGGCGGCCTTCACCAGCCGGGTGGGGCAGAGCTGGGCGCCGATCCGGTCGAGCGGCAGGTCGGAGCGTACGGCGACGACGTGGACCGGGGACTGCGCGGCGAAGCCCAGCAGCCCGAGCGCCCCGCCCCGGGCCGCCTCGTCGGTGTCGGCGCCGATCGCCGAAGTACATCGCCCGGAACGTCATCGAGCACGCCGGGCTGCGACACACGTGCTTCCCGACCGGACCACGCGTCGAGGGACCGCACTCGCGGATGTACGAGGCGCTCTGGGGCGGCATCGACCCGCCGCGCGACTACAGCGTCCACAACATGTCCTGGGTGATGTCGGGCGCTGGTCCGACCTCCACCATGGAGGACCTCAACCGCTTCTCCGGCAGGCTGCTGGACGGCGGGGTCGTCAGCAGGGCCTCGCCGGCCGAGATGCGGCGGACGGTCCCGTGGTCGCCCTGGACGGCTCGACGATCGAGTACGGCCTCGGTCTGCACCAGCTGACCGTCCCGGGCTGCGGGACCTTCCGGGGCCACGCCGGCACGGCCTGGGGCGCCGGCACCGTGTCCCTGACCCGGGCCGAGGGCCGGCGGCAGATGTCCCTCGCGATCAACCTCCAGCGCTGGAACCGGCGGGACGCCGTGACGGAACACCCCATCGACCACGCACTGACGGCGCTGTACGGCGAGGCGATGTGCTCGGACGGGTCAGCGCTGCGTACGCCGTAGGCGGTGCCGGACCGCGCGCTGGGCCACCGGGCCCAGGTCGTCCAGCGCGGCGACCAGGCGCGCGAGCTGTTCCAGCGCGTCCAGGGCCGCACCCGCGCCCTGGGCGTCCACGCCTTCGTACAGCTCGATCCCCACGAAGGAGGCCGCCACGGCTCGCGCGAGGCCCTCCGGGTCCACGAACTCGCCGAACGGCGTCCGCGCCAGGACCCGGGTCAGGACCTGCTCGATCTCGGTGATCCACAGATCGAGTCCGGCGGCCGTGGCCGGGCCGAGGCTCTCATGGGTCTGGGCGCCGGCCAGCAGCTGGCCGAGGAGGGAGACATAGCCGGACGCCCTCTCCTCCTCGTGCATCTCCCGGCCGAAGGCGAGGAGTTCGGAGAGCGAGGTGATGGTGGCGAAGCGGTCGCGGTAGCGGGCGACGCGCTGCTCGGCGCCGTACCGGCAGGCCGCCGCCAGCAGGTCGTTCAGGGAGCCGAAGTGGTAGAAGACCAGCGCCTGGTTGACCCCGGCGGTGGCCGCGACCGTACGGGCCGAGGTCTTGGCGATCCCCTGCTCGGTCAGCGTCCGCAGCGCGCCGTCGAGGAGCTTCGTCTTGGTCTCCAGGGACTTGGCGGTCTCCGGGCTCACGCGCGCGCCTCCTCGCGCACGGGGCGCAGACCGGGCCGTACGCCGCACTGGCGGAGGTCGCCGTAGGTGGCGCGGAAGGAGCCCTCGTAACCGAAGAGCGGCCCGAAGTACCGGTTCACCACCCGGACCTTGACGCGGAAGCGGCCCGTGGCGTCGTCGAAGGACTCGCGCACCTCGGCCGTGGCGCCGATCAGTTCGGGGACCCGGACGTCCACGGCCCCTTCCCGGAACCGGTGTTCGCCGGAGCGGATGAGGAGCGAGCCGTCGGGCTCGGCCCGGAAGTACAGGTCGGTGGCGAGGTGCTGGTGGGTGCCGAGGTAGTCGAGGACCCGGTCGCCCCGGGGGCCCAGCACCATCTGGGCGTCGAAGCGGCGGGAGCGGCCCGGCAGGTCGAAGGTGCGCACGAAGCTCACCGTCTCACGGCCGAAGGTGTCGGTGTACGGCACGTTCTCGATGACGAAGGGCACCCGGCGGCCCTCGCGCGGGACGAGGATGTTGCGAGTGGCGCCGAGAGCGAGGAACGGCTTCACGAACGCCCCGCCGTGCCAGATGCGGTCCATGACACCTCGGCCCGTGCAGGCCTCCCCGCTCGTCAGGCCGACCGAGAAGCGCCGTTGGAGCTGCGGGTGCAGCCGGTCGAAGTCGGCGCCCATCGCGGTGCGGAAGATCGAGGTCATCGCGGGTTCTCCAGGGCCTTGAGGAGTCGGGGGGCGCACGCGCGGGTCGGCGGGCGGCGCAGGCAGCGGCGGGCGGCCGGGGTGTGGGACAGGGGCGCCTTGAAGAGCGCCACGCACACGGCGACGGTGAGCAGCAGCGGGCAGAGGTACGCCATCGAGGCGGCGAAGGGTCCGAACAGCCGCAGCAGGGACTCCAGACCCAGGCCGGTGCAGGCGAAGGCGATGACGAGCGCGCGGACCGTCAGCTCGGCCAGCCAGTTCAGGCGGGCCCGCTCGGGGGTGATGCCCCGCTCCAGCCACAGCCGCAGCCGGTCGAAGGACCAGGCCGTCGCCCAGCCCATGAGCGGACGGAACACGAGCCGGTCGGCGAGCGCGCCCAGGGCGCCCCAGCGGGGCCGGTAGTCGTACCCGGTGAGGAAGCGGACCCCGTCGCCGTCGGGGACGTACCGCCAGTAGCCGCTGCCCTCGGCGAGCAGGGAGAGGGGGTGCGGGGAGGCGAAGCGCAGGGCGGAGGTACGGGTGCCGTCGGGGCGTTCCTTCTCGCCGGCCGAGACTCCGGTACCGGCGACGGTGAGGAAGGGCAGCACGCGCGTGGCGTAGCGGAAACGCTGTGGTTCGCCCTGCGCGCGCGGGAGGTAGTCGATCTCGGTGAAGCGGAGATCCCAGCGCTGGTGCTGGGACGGCTCCTGCGTACGTGACCAGAGGTCGTCGAGATCGGCGCGGATCCGCGCCTCTATGTACAGACCGGTGTGCCTCACGCGAATCCCCCAGGTCGGCAAGGAGTTTGAGCGACTGCTCAAACTTTCTGAGGAGGAAGCTACACGGTTTTGAGCGACTGCTCAAACAGCGGGCACGAGAAAACCCCGGCCCGCGCGGGGCCGGGGTTTTCCTGTACGGAGCCGCTACTCGGCGGCCAGGTACCGCTCCACGGTCTCCACCTTGGAGGTGAGACCGTCGGTCACTCCGGGGCGGATGTCGGCCTTGAGCACCAGGGACACGCGCGGGGCGCGTGCCTCCACGGCGGCGACGGCACGCTTGACGACGTCCATGACCTCGTCCCAGCTCTCGCCCTCGATCGAGGTGAACATCGCGTCGGTGCGATGCGGCAGACCGGACTCACGCACGACACGGACGGCTTCGGCGACGTACTCCCCCACGTCCTCGCCGACGCCGAGGGGCGTCACGGAGAAGGCGACGATCACGACGTCCTCACCGCGTCCTCCTGACGCGCGCGGAAGGCGATGACCGCGTCCTCGGCCTCGCGCTTGAGCCTGCGCTCGGCGAAGAAGCCGCCGGCGGGCAGCACGGAGAGGACGAAGTAGAGGGCGCCGGTGCCGAGGGACCACTTCGCGCGGTTCCAGGCGTCGGCCCAGAAGATCACGTACAGGACGAACAGGAAGCCGTGGATCGCGCCCATCACGGGCACCGCGTTGAAGTCGGTGGTCCGCTTCAGCACCGAGCAGACCAGCAGGAGGAGGAAGGAGACCGCCTCGGGCCCGGAGACGAGGCGGAGGCGGCGGAGGGCGGAGGCGGTCTTGATGTCCACGGGTCACCTTCGGTGGGAGAGACGTAGGGGTTTGTGAACGCAAGCACAAACGTTCGTCCATTGTGGCAAACGGGCGGGGGTGCTCCGGCCCGGGGGTCGCGGTCCCTCCGTCCCTGAGGGACGTTCAGGGTGCATCTCCACCTACGGGCTCTGTCGGCGCCGGGCCGGCGCCGTTACCTTCGCTGCGTGGCGATGTTCCGACTTCAAGGCAGCAAGGTGCTCGCCGTCGAGATGACCGGGGACGCCGTGAAGGCGAAGAACGGCTCGATGGTCGCGTACGACGGACAGATGGCGTTCAAGAAGCTCAGCGGCGGCGGTGAGGGCATCCGGGGCATGGTGACCCGGCGCCTCACCGGCGAGCAGATGACGGTGATGGAGGTGAAGGGGCACGGGACCTGCTGGTTCGCGGACCGGGCGTCCGAGATCAACCTCGTCGGCCTTCAGGGGGACAAGCTGTACGTGGAATCGAGCAATCTGCTCGCGACCGACGCGGGACTGAGGACCGGCACGTCCTTCACCGGGATGCGCGGCGCCTCGCAGGGCAACGGCCTGTTCACCACGACGGTGGAGGGGCACGGACAGGCGGCGATCACCTCGGACGGCCCGGCGGTCGTGCTGCGGGTCAGCGCGCAGTACCCGCTGACGGTCGACCCCGGCGCGTACATCGCCCACCAGGGCGACCTCCGGCAGTCCTTCCAGTCCGGCGTCACCTTCCGCACCCTGCTCGGCGAGGGCGGCGGCGAGGCCTTCCAGATCCGGTTCGAGGGCGACGGCCTGGTCTACGTCCAGCCCAGCGAGCGGAACACGATCGCGGGGGACGTCTGACATGGCCTTCCGTGAGATCAACTCCAAGATGATCGAGGCGACCGTGCTGCCCGGGCAGCGGCTGTTCAGCCAGCGCGGCGCGATGCTCGCGTACCAGGGCGACGTGTCCTTCACCCCCAGCACCACCGGCGGCCAGGGCGGCCTGATGTCGATGATCGGACGCCGGGTGGCCAACGAGGCCACCCCGCTGATGACCGTCGAGGGCAGCGGGACCGTCCTGTTCGGGCACGGCGGCCATCACGTCCAGGTGATCGGCCTCACCGGGGACACCCTCTACGTCGAGGCGGACCGGCTGCTGGCCTTCGAGGGCACGCTGGAGCAGGGCACGATGTTCATGGGCTCCCAGGGCGGGGTGATGGGCATGGTCCGCGGCCAGGTCACCGGCCAGGGACTGTTCACGACCACCCTGAAGGGACACGGCTCGGTCGCCGTCATGGCACACGGCGGCGTCCTGGAGATCCCCATCAGCCCGCAGCGCCCGGTCCATGTCGACCCGCAGGCCTACGTCGCCCACCACGGCGACGTACGCAACAAGCTGTCGACCGCGCTCGGCTGGCGGGACATGGTGGGCCGGGGCTCCGGCGAGGCCTTCCAGCTGGAGCTGAGCGGTAGCGGCGCGGTGTACGTCCAGGCCTCGGAGGAGAAGCTGTGAGCACCTACCCGGGTGCGGGTCCGGTCGTCCACGACCCGATGACCCTGCCGTCCGACGACAACGTCGACAACTACACCTTCTGCGTCGAGCTCAAGGGGACCCAGTGGTTCCTGCAGAAGGGGAAGATGATCGCCTACTACGGCTCGATCGACTTCAACGGCATCGGGCACGGCCGGCTCGACCGCCTCGTCCGTACGTCCTTCCATTCGCCTCTGCACGCGAGCGACTGGGTCGTCGCCGAGGGCTCGGGCAAGATGCTGCTCGCCGACCGGGCCTTCGACGTGAACTCCTACGACCTGGAAGACGGCAATCTGACCATTCGCTCAGGCAACCTGCTCGCTTTTCAGCCAAGTCTTTCGCTGAAGCAGTCGATTGTGCCGGGTTTTCTGACCCTCATCGGAACCGGAAAGTTCGTGGCCGCGTCTAACGGCCCGGTGGTGTTCATGGAACCCCCGATCCGGGTGGATCCGCAGGCGCTCGTCGGCTGGGCCGACTGCCCCTCCCCGTGCCATCACTACGACTACCAGTACATGACCGGCCTGATGGGCGGCCTACGTGCGATGACAGGCCTCGGAGGGGCCTCCGGAGAGGAGCACCAGTTCGAGTTCGTGGGAGCCGGCACCGTGCTCCTGCAGTCCTCCGAGAGCCTCATGGCCGAGCAGGCGACGGGGGCCGTTCCGCACCAGGCGGGTGTGCCCGGAAGCGGAGGCTCCACAGGTGGCTCACAGCAAGCCGGCGCACCGCGTCTTCCCGGACAGCTGGGGGACCTCCAGCGTCGCTTCGGGCTGTGAGCGGTAGTCTGCGGAGTGTGACGACTTCGAACGCGTGCGCACTGTCACACTGCCCTCACTAGTTCGCTTTTCAACATTTTAGGTAGACTTCATTCATGGAGACCGAGACGGCCACGCGCTGGCTGAGCGATGCGGAGCAGTGCGCCTGGCGCACCCACCTGGAGGTCAACAGGCTGTTGACGTACCAGCTCGAGAGGGACCTCCAGCCGTTCGGCCTGACAATGAACGACTACGAGATCCTGGTGAACCTCTCCGAGTCGGAGGACGTTCGGATGCGGATGAGCGACCTCGCTTCCGCCACCCTCCAGTCCAAGAGCCGCCTCTCCCACCAGATCACGCGCATGGAGAACGCGAACCTGGTCCGGCGCGAGAACTGCGAGTCCGACCGCCGCGGCCTCTACGCCGTCCTCACCGAGCACGGCATGGAGACGATGAAGAAGGTCGCGCCGCATCACGTGGCGTCCGTGCGCCGGCACTTCATCGATCTGCTGACGCCGGAGGCGCTGGTGGAGCTGGACAAGGCCCTCAAGCCGATCGCGGAGCACCTGCGCGGCCAGCGCGGCCGCCCCTGATCCCTAGGCGATCGGCAGGCGGAGTTCGAACAGGGCTCCGCCCGCCGGGGCGTCGCCCACGGTGAGGGTGCCGCCGTGCCGCTCGGCGACATCGCGGGCGATGGCGAGGCCCAGACCGGCGCCGCCGTCGTCGCGACTGCGGGCCTCGTCGAGCCGTACGAACCGCTCGAAGATCCGCTCCCGGTCCTCCTCGGGCACCCCGTCCCCGTCGTCGGCGACCTGAAGGACGGCTCGGTCGCCCGCCCGTCGGACGGTCACCACGACCGCCGAACGGGCGTGCCGGGCGGCGTTGTCGAGCAGATTGCCGAGCACCCGCCCCAGCTGCCCGCGGGATCCGGCGACCTGCACCGGCCCGTCGGCCACCACGCTCACCCCGGCCCGCCCCCCGGCCTCCGCCGCGGCCAGGGCGGCGAGATCCAGCTGGGCGTCACCGGGCCGCTCCCCCGCGTCGAGCCGGGCGAGCAGCAGCAGATCGGCGGCGAGGTGCTGCAGCCGTACGGTGTCCTCGACGGCCCCTTCCAGATCCAGCAACTCCGGGTGTGCGGCGGCCACTTCGAGCTGGGTGCGCAGCGAGGCGATGGGGCTGCGCAGCTCGTGGGAGGCGTCCGCGACGAAGCGCCGCTGGCGCTCGACCGAGGTCTCCAGGGCGGAAAGGGTCTCATTGGTCGTACGGGCCAGCCGCGCGACCTCGTCATGGGTGTCCGGCTCGGGAACCCGCCGGGACAGGTCCTCGGAGGCGGTGATCTCCGCCATCTCGCGCCGGATGCCCTCCACCGGGCGCAGCGCCCGCCGCGTGACGAGCCAGGTCACCGAGCCGACGACCCCGAGCAGCGCGGGCAGCCCGATCAGCATGACGGTGGACGCGGTGGACACGGCGTCCCGCTCGGCCTCCAGCGAGGCGCCGGCGTGGACGACGACGGTCTCGCCGCGCGGGTCGGTGACCTCGAGCTCGGCGAACCGGTACTCGGTGCGCTCCCCGTCGACGGTGGCCCACCCCCGCGTGTGCCCCTCGATGTCACCGACCTCGCCCAGCTCCGGATCGTCCTCGTCGTCCTCGTCCTGGTGTCCGGCCGCGGGGCTGCGGACCGGCGTGACTCCGTCCACACCGGTGCCGCTGACGGCCTCCAGCCCCTCGCTCACGGCCAGCACCCGCCCGTCCCCGTCCACCACCTGCACGGGGTGGTCCTCGTCCAGGTCGAGTTCGCGGTACGGCACGTCCTGCGCGATCTGGGTGGCGACCGAGCGGGCCGCGTCGTCGGCCTCCGAGTCCGCCTGGGCGGTGAGGTCGCCGCGCAGGGTGACCAGCACGACGGCACCGGCGGCGACCAGGGCGACGGCGACGACCAGGGTGGCGGCGAGGGTGGCCCGGGCGCGGACGGACCCGAACAGGCGCCTCATCGCCCGGACTCCAGCCGGTACCCGGCGCCGCGCACGGTGTGGATGAGACCGGCGCCGAGTTTGCGGCGCAGGGTGCTGATGTAGACCTCGACGATGTTGGGGTCGCCGTCGTAGGCGAAGTCCCAGACGTGGTCGAGGATCTCGGCCTTGGAGACGACCTGCCCGGCCCGCAGGGCGAGTTGTTCCAGTACGGCGAACTCCTTGGTGGTGAGCGGGATCTCGGCGCCGTCCCGGAAGACCTGGTGGGCGCCGGTGTCGACGCGCAGGGTCCCGAGGGTGAGCACCGGCGATCCGGCACCGCCGCTTCGCCGGCGCAGCAACGCCTTGACCCGGGCGACGAGCACGACGTACGAGAACGGTTTGGTGAGGTAGTCGTCGGCCCCCGTGTCCAGGCCCTCGGCCTCGTCGTACTCCCCGTCCTTGGCGGTGAGCATGAGGATCGGCACGTCGTTGCCGGCCGCGCGGAGCGCGGAGCAGACCCGGTAGCCGTTCATTCCCGGCAGCATGATGTCGAGCACGACGAGGTCGTACGGCAGTTCAGCGGCCCGGTGCAGCCCTTCCAGCCCGTCGTGCACGACGTCCACGGCGAACCCCTCGGCCGACAGCCCCTTGGCCAGCGACAGGGCCAGCCGCTTCTCGTCCTCCACGATCAACAGGCGCATGTCCCAAGGGTGGCAGAGCGAAGCTGAAGTGATCTTCAGGTGGGTTCAGGGTGGCTTCAGGTCGGATGACGGACCTTGGTGGCGAACGAGCGGAGCACTCACACCTTCTGGAGGACCCATGAAGCGCAACATCCTCATCGCCACCGTCGCCGCGGCGGCCCTGGTGGGCGGGGGAACGGCGGTCGCCTTCGCCGGCGGGGACGAGGCGCGGCAGGAACGGGCGGTGGACGTGCGGGACGACTCCGCGGAGGCGCGCACCGCGAAGGTGACGGCGGCCGAGGCGATCGGGGCGGCGCTGAAGGCTCAGCCGGGGACGGCGGTCGGGGCGGACCTGGACGCGGACGTCGACGACTCGGACGACTCCGACGACTCGGGCGACTCGGGCGACTCCGACGACTTCCGTGGCTGGGAGGTCGAGATCCTCGGCGCGGGAGCGAAGTCGTACACGGTCCAGGTGGACCCGGCGACGGCGAAGATCGTCGGCACGCAGGTGGAGAACGATGACGACGACGAGGACGACCGGGACCGCGCGGCTTCGGGCACGACGGCCCAGGAGGCGGCCGAGGCAGCGGCGGCCGAGGGCTTCGTGACGTCGCTCGACCTGGAGGACGACGACCGCACGACGACCTGGGACGCGGAGACGCGGAACGCCCGGGGTGCCGAGAGCCACTGGAACATCGACCTGAACACGGCGAAGGTCACGGCCGACAGGAGCGACGACGCATCGGACGACTGACGGCCAGGTCTCGAACGCCGGAGAGGCCGATCCAGCTTCTCCGGCGTTCGAGGAGCGCGGTTCAGCCCCGCGTCAGGCCCTCGACCAGTTCGTCCGCCGCGCGGTACGGGTCCAGCTCGCCCGAGACGATCTTCTCCGCGAGTGCGCTCAGGCGCCGGTCTCCGTGCAGGTCGCCGATCCGTTCCCGCAGCGCCGTCACCGCGATGGTCTCCACCTCACGGGAGGCCCGGGCCCGGCGGCGCTCCGCCAGCACCCCCCGCTCCTCCATCCACGCCCGGTGCTTCTCCAGCGCCTCGACCACCTCGTCCACGCCCTCCGAGCGCGCCGCGACCGTCTTCACGATCGGGGGCCGCCAGTCACCGGGCCCCCGGGACTCGCCCAGACCCAGCATGTGGTTCAGCTCGCGAGCCGTAGCGTCGGCGCCGTCCCGGTCGGCCTTGTTCACGACGTACACGTCGCCGATCTCCAGGATGCCCGCCTTGGCCGCCTGGATCCCGTCGCCCATGCCCGGCGCCAGCAGCACCACCGAGGTGTCCGCCTGCGAGGCGATCTCGACCTCCGACTGGCCCACCCCGACCGTCTCGACCAGGATCACGTCACAGCCCGCCGCGTCCAGCACCCGGATCGCCTGCGGGGCCGCCCAGGCGAGACCGCCCAGGTGGCCGCGCGTCGCCATGGAGCGGATGTACACACCGGGGTCCGAGGCGTGCTCCGACATCCGGACCCGGTCACCGAGCAGCGCCCCGCCGGAGAAGGGGGAGGAGGGGTCCACGGCCAGGACGCCCACCCGCTTGCCCTGCTTGCGGTAGGCGGTCACCAGGGCGGAGGTCGACGTCGACTTGCCGACACCCGGCGACCCCGTCAGGCCCACCACGTACGCCCCGCCCGTCAGCGGGGCCAGAGCCGCCATGACCTCCCTGAGCTGCGGGGACGCCCCCTCCACCAGGGAGATCAGCCGAGCCACGGCCCGCGGCCTGCCCTCCCGTGCCTGGGCCACCAGCGTGGAGACGTCCTGCATCACAGCTCCGATCACCTAGAAGAGAACAGCTCAGGCCTTGGGGACCCGCACGATCAGCGCGTCACCCTGGCCACCGCCACCGCACAGCGCGGCCGCGCCCACGCCACCGCCCCGGCGCTTGAGCTCCAGCGCCAGGTGCAGGACGAGTCGCGCGCCCGACATGCCGATCGGGTGGCCGAGGGCAATCGCACCACCGTTGACGTTCACCTTTTCCGTGGACACCCCGAGGTCCTTCATTGACTGGACCGCGACCGCCGCGAACGCCTCGTTGATCTCGATCAGATCGAGGTCGGAGACCTCCAGGCCCTCCTTCTTCAGGGCGTGCACGATGGCGTTGGACGGCTGGGACTGCAGCGAGTTGTCCGGACCCGCCACGTTGCCGTGGGCGCCGATCTCGGCGATCCACTCCAGGCCCAGCTCCTGCGCCTTGGCCTTGCTCATCACGACGACCGCGGCCGCGCCGTCGGAGATCTGCGAGGACGAACCGGCGGTGATGGTGCCGTCCTTGGTGAACGCGGGACGCAGCTTGCCCAGCGACTCCGCCGTCGTCTCCGCGCGGATGCCCTCGTCCTTGCTGAAGACGACCGGCTCGCCCTTGCGCTGCGGGATCTCGACCGGGGTGATCTCGGCCTCGAAGATGCCGTTCTTCTGGGCGGCGGCGGCGCGCTGGTGCGAGAGGGCGGCCACCTCGTCCTGCGGCTCGCGGGCGATGCCGAGTCGGCTGTTGTGCTTCTCGGTGGACTGGCCCATGGGGATGTTCTCCCACGGGTCGGTCAGTCCGTCGTAGGCCATCGCGTCGAGCATCTCGATGGCGCCGTACTTGAAGCCCTCACGGGACTTGGGCAGCAGGTGCGGGGCGTTGGTCATCGACTCCTGGCCGCCCGCGACGATCACGTCGAACTCGCCGGCGCGGATCAGCTGGTCGGCGAGCGCGATGGCGTCGAGGCCGGAGAGACAGACCTTGTTGATGGTCAGGGCGGGCACGTTCATCGGGATGCCGGCCTTGACCGCGGCCTGGCGGGCCGGGATCTGGCCCGCGCCCGCCTGGAGGACCTGGCCCATGATCACGTACTGCACCTGGTCGCCGCCGATCCCCGCACGGTCGAGGGCGGCCTTGATCGCGAAGCCGCCGAGGTCGGCTCCGGAGAAGGACTTGAGGGAGCCCAGCAAGCGGCCCATGGGCGTCCGAGCGCCCGCGACGATCACCGAAGTTGCGGAAGACATGTCGTGCGATCCCCTTCCAGCTTGCACAGCCGAGGAGTGAACGAGGGTTTACTTCGAATGTACTGAGTGGCACTCCGTGCCGTCACCGGGCTGTCGGTGTGATCGCTGGCACGTTGCGTAACCACCTCGGGAGCGCTGCACTAACACCATGCTGACGCGAATCGACCACATCGGGATCGCCTGCTTCGACCTCGACAAGACCGTCGAGTTCTACCGGGCCACCTACGGCTTCGAGGTGTACCACTCGGAGGTCAACGAGGAGCAGGGGGTCCGCGAGGCCATGCTCAAGATCAACGATACGTCGGACGGCGGCGCGACCTACCTCCAGCTGCTGGAGCCGACCCGCGAGGACTCCACCGTCGCCAAGTGGCTCGCCAAGAACGGCGAGGGCGTGCACCACATCGCCTTCGGTACGGCGGACGTCGACGGGGACGCCGCGGACATCAAGGGCAAGGGCGTACGCGTCCTGTACGAGGAGCCCCGACGCGGCTCCATGGGGTCACGGATCACCTTCCTGCACCCCAAGGATTGTCATGGAGTACTGACAGAACTGGTCACTTCGGCGCCCGTTGAGTCACCTGAGCACTGACCCTCGTACATATGGGCCGGTAGGGTTGGGGTCGGTCGTCGCTCTCGGGCGTTCGACCGCGGGCCGGGGTCCGGGTTTCGGGGGACGAGCGTCGGGGCAGCAGCCCATGCTCCGTCGTTGATCTGACACCATTCCCCGGGGGCCCCGTTCGGCGGATGGACGGAGCTCGTATGGAGAGACTTGCGACCAGGGGACGGATGGGACCGCGCAGTGCGGGGCTACGAACGCCAGGAGCGAGAGCCGGCGGCTGACGTCGACCACCTCTCTCGGTTCGAGGCCGAGATGGAGCGGCTGAAGACCGAGCGGGAAAAGGCGATCCAGCACGCCGAGGACCTCGGCTACCAGGTCGAGGTGCTGCGCGCCAAGTTGCACGAGGCGCGGCGCACCATCATGTCCCGGCCGGACTTCGGCGGCGGTGACATCGGCTATCAGGCCGAACAGCTGCTGCGGAACGCGCAGATCCAGGCCGATCAGCTGCGGCAGGACGCCGAGCGCGAGCTGAGCCAGGCCCGCGCGCAGACGCAGCGCATCCTCCAGGAGCACGCCGAGCAGGCCGCGCGGCTCCAGGCGGAGCTGCACCAGGAGGCGGTCACCCGCCGACAGCAGCTCGACCAGGAGCTCGCCGAGCGCCGGCAGACCGTCGAGAGCCATGTCAACGAGAACGTGGCCTGGGCCGAGCAGCTGCGCGCCCGCAGCGAGTCCCAGGCCCGTCGGCTCCTCGACGAGTCCCGCGCCGAGGCCGAGCAGGCCATGGCGGCCGCCCGCGCGGAGGCCGAGCGGCTCACCGCGGAGGCCCGCCAGCGGCTCCAGAGCGAGGCGGAGGCCGCCCGCGCCGAGGCCGAGCAGCTGCTGCGCCGGGCGCGTACCGACGCCGAGCGGCTGCTCAACGCCGCCTCCACCCAGGCCCAGGAGGCCACCGACCACGCCGAGCAGCTCCGCAGCTCCACCGCCACCGAGTCGGACGCGGCCCGCCGTCAGGCCGGTGAGCTGAGCCGGGCCGCGGAGCAGCGGATGGCGGAGGCCGAGGAGGCGCTGCGCAAGGCGCAGTCCGAGGCGGAGAAGGTCCTCACCGAGGCCAAGGAGGCGGCGAGCAAGGCGCTCAGCAGCGCCGAGTCGGCCAACGAACAGCGCACCCGTACGGCCAAGGAGCAGGTCGCCCGGCTGGTCAGCGAGGCCACCAAGGAGGCCGAGGCCACCAGGGCGGAGGCCGAGCAGGTCGTCGCGGACGCCCGCGCCGAGGCCGAGAAGGTCCTGGCGGAGGCCGCCGAGAAGGCCCGTACGCTCACCGCCGAGGAGAGCGCGACCCAGCTGTCGAAGGCGGCCAAGACCGCCGAGGACGTCCTCAACAAGGCGCAGGAGGACGCGCGGAACACCACCAAGGCCGCCGCCGAGGAGGCCGAGCGGATCCGCCGCGAGGCGGAGACCGAGGCGGACCGGCTGCGGGCCGAGGCGCATGACATCGCCGAGCAGCTCAAGGGCGCGGCGAAGGACGACACCAAGGAGTACCGCGCCAAGACGGTCGAGCTGCAGGAGGAGGCGCGCCGGCTGCGCGGCGAGGCCGAGCAGCTGCGCGCCGACGCGGTGGCCGAGGGCGAGAAGATCCGCGCGGAGGCCCGCAGGGAGGCCGTCCAGCAGATCGAGGAGGCGGCCAAGACCGCCGAGGAACTGCTGTCGAAGGCCAAGGCGGACGCGGACGAGCTGCGTCAGGGCGCCACGGCGGACAGCGAGAAGGTCCGTACCGAGGCCATCGAGCGCGCCACGACGCTGCGCCGACAGGCCGAGGAGACCCTGGAGCGCACCCGGCAGGAGGCCGAGCGGCACCGGGACGAGGTCGTCGAGCAGGCCGAGGGCATCCGGGCCGAGGCCGAGCGGGCCGCGCGCGAGCTGCGTGAGGAGACCGAGCAGGCCATAGAGGTCCGCCGCGCGGAGGCCGCCGAGGAGCTGACCCGGCTTCAGACCGAGGCCGAGCAGCGGCTGACGGCCGCCGAGCAGGCCCTCACCGACGCCCGGGAGGAGGCCGCGCGGATCCGCCGCGAGGCCGCCGAGGAGAGCGAGCGACTGCGCGCGGAGGCCGCCGAGCGGATCCGCGCCCTCCAGCAGCAGGCCGAGGCCGAGGCCGACCGGCTGCGCACCGAGGCCGCAGCGGACGCCTCCGCCTCCCGCGCGGAGGGCGAGGCCATCGCCGTACGCCTGCGTTCCGAGGCCGCCGCCGAGGCCGAGCGGCTGAAGTCGGAGGCGCAGGACACCGCCGACCGGGTCCGGGCCGAGGCTCAGGCCGCCGCCGAGCGGCTCGCCACCGAGGCGTCGGAGACCCTGGCCGCCGCCCAGGAGGAGGCCTCACGGCGCCGCCGGGAGGCCGAGGAGACGCTGGGGTCGGCCCGGCAGGAGGCCGATCAGGAGCGCGAGCGGGCCCGCGAGCAGAGCGAGGAGCTGCTGGCCTCCGCGCGCAAGCGGGTGGAGGAGGCGCAGACCGAGGCGGTACGGCTGGTCGAGGAGGCGGACCGGCGCGCCACCGAGATGGTCTCCGCCGCCGAACAGCACGCCCAGCAGGTGCGCGACTCGGTCACCGGACTGCACGAGCAGGCCCAGGAGGAGATCCAGGGGCTGCGCAGCGCCGCCGAGCACGCGGCCGAGCGCACCCGGCGGGAGGCCGAGGAGGAGGCGGACCGGGTCCGCGGCGACGCCTACTCCGAGCGGGAGCGGGCCGCGGAGGACGCGGGCCGGATCCGGCGCGAGGCGGCGGAGGAGACCGAGGCCGCCAAGGCGCTGGCCGAGCGTACGGTCTCGGAGGCGATCGGCGAGGCGGAGCGGCTGCGCGCGGACGCCGCCGAGCACGCCCAGCGGGTGCGCACCCAGGCCTCGGACACCATCGCCGAGGCCGACCAGGCGGCGGCGCGCACCCGGGCGGACGCCCGCGAGGACGCCAACCGCATCCGTTCGGACGCGGCGACTCAGGCCGACACCCTCATCACCGAGGCGCGCAACGAGGCCGAGCGGCTGACCACGGAGACCCTGGAGGACACCGACCGGCTGCGCCAGGAGACGGTCGCCGAGGCCGAGCGGGTCCGCGTCGAGTCCGTCGCGAAGGCCGACAAGCTCATCGCGGACGCCACCGGTGACGCCGAGCGGCTGCGCGCCGAGGCCGCCGAGACGGTCGGTTCCGCGCAGGCGCACGCCGAGCGGATCCGTACCGAGTCCGAGCGGGTCAAGGCCGAGGCGCTGGCCGAGGCCGAACGCACGGTCGGCGCCGCGCGCGAGGAGGCCGAGCGGACCCTGGACGAGGCCCGCAAGGACGCCAACAAGCGGCGTTCGGAGGCCGCGGAGCAGGTCGACACGCTCATCACGGAGACCGCCGCCGAGGCCGACAAGCTGCTCACCGAGGCCCAGACGCAGGCGCACAAGACCACCGCGGACGCCGAGGGCCAGGCCGACACGATGGTGGGCGCCGCCCGCAAGGAGGCCGAGCGGCTGGTCTCGGAGGCGACGGTCGAGGGCAACTCCCTGGTGGAGAAGGCCCGCACGGACGCGGACGAGCTGCTGGTCGGCGCCCGCCGGGACGCCACCGCGATAAGGGAGCGGGCCGAGGAGCTGCGCGACCGCATCACCAGCGAGATCGAGGAGCTGCACGAGCGGGCCCGCCGCGAGGCCGCTGAGACGATGAAGTCGACCGGCGACCGCTGCGACGCGCTCATCAAGGCCGCCGAGGAGCAGCTGGCCAAGGCCCAGGCGAAGGCCAAGGAGCTGGTCTCGGAGGCCAACTCCGAGGCGGGCAAGGTCCGTATCGCCGCGGTGAAGAAGGCCGAGGGGCTGCTGAAGGAGGCCGAGCAGAAGAAGTCCTCGCTGGTCAAGGAGGCCGAGGAGCTGCGGGCCGAGGCGATCCGCGAGGCGAAGCGGACGGTCGAGGAGGGCAAGCGCGAGCTGGAGGTGCTCGTGCGTCGGCGTGAGGACATCAACGCCGAGATCTCCCGTGTCCAGGACGTGCTGGAGGCGTTGGAGTCCTTTGAGGCCCCGGCGGCCGGCAAGGACGGGGGCGTCAAGGCGGGCGCCACCGTCGGCGCCCCTCGATCGGGTGGCAAGTCCTCGGAGAGCTAGCCAAGCGAAGTGATTCCGGTGTCTTCTGGGGCCTTTGACCAACTTTTTGGCAAGCGCTCCGGCGGTTAGCCACTCAAAAGGGGTGTCATTCTCCAGATCAAACACGTATCCGCTCGATGACACACCGCTTCGGCCCCTAGGATTCCCCCTATCACCTCACCGGTCTCATTCGACAGGAACCCCATGAGCGACACTTCCCCCTACGGCTTCGAGCTAGTGCGGCGTGGGTACGACCGCGCTCAGGTGGACGAACGGATCTCCAAGCTCGTCTCCGACCGTGACAGCGCTCTCGCCCGCATCACCGCTCTGGAAAAGCGCATCGAGGAGCTCCACCTCGAGACGCAGAACGCCCAGGCCCAGGTAACCGACGCCGAGCCGTCGTACGCCGGTCTCGGCGCGCGTGTCGAGAAGATCCTCCGCCTCGCCGAGGAAGAGGCCAAGGATCTGCGCGAAGAGGCCCGGCGCGCGGCCGAGCAGCACCGCGAGCTCGCTGAGTCGGCGGCCCAGCAGGTCCGCAACGACGCGGAATCGTTCGCGGCGGAGCGCAAGGCCAAGGCGGAGGACGAGGGCGTCCGGATCGTCGAGAAGGCCAAGAGCGACGCCTCCCAGCTGCGTGCCGAGGCGCAGAAGGACGCGCAGTCCAAGCGCGAGGAGGCGGACGCCCTCTTCGAGGAGACCCGGGCCAAGGCCGCGCAGGCCGCCGCCGACTTCGAGACCAACCTGGCCAAGCGCCGCGAGCAGTCCGAGCGCGACCTGGCCTCCCGGCAGCAGAAGGCCGAGAAGCGCCTCGCGGAGATCGAGCACCGCGCCGAGCAGCTGCGCCTGGAGGCCGAGAAGCTGCGCACGGACGCCGAGCGCCGCGCCCGCCAGACCGTGGAGACCGCGCAGCGCCAGGCCGAGGACATCGTCGCCGACGCCAACGCCAAGGCCGACCGCATCCGTTCGGAATCCGAGCGCGAGCTCGCGGCGCTGACCAACCGCCGCGACTCGATCAACGCCCAGCTGACGAACGTCCGCGAGATGCTGGCCACCCTCACCGGTGCCGCGGTGGCCGCCGCCGGCACCCCGGCCGAGGACGAGCCGATCTCCCGCGGGGTCCCCGCTCAGCAGTCCCGGTAACGCCTCGGCGTACAACCGCTGAACACCGGCGAAGCCCTCTGTCACTCCGGTGGCAGAGGGCTTTGTCCCGTTTTAGCGTGTCGGCATGATCGAGCTCGAGGGGCTGACCAAGCGGTACGGCGAGAAAGTGGCGGTCAACAATCTCACCTTCACCGTCAGACCCGGCATCGTGACCGGGTTCCTCGGCCCCAACGGCGCCGGCAAGTCCACCACCATGCGCATGATGCTGGGCCTGGACCGGCCGACGGCGGGTGACGTCCGGATCGACGGCAAGCACTACGACCAGCTGAAGGATCCGCTCACGTACATCGGCGCCCTGCTGGACGCGAAGGCCGTGCACGGCGGCCGCAGCGCCTTCAACCATCTCCTCTGTCTGGCGCAGAGCAACGGCATCCCGAAGGCGCGGGTGCACGAGGTCCTGGACACCGTCGGTCTGACGGCGGTCGCGCGGAAGAAGGCCAAGGGCTTCTCGCTCGGGATGGGCCAGCGGCTCGGTATCGCGGGCGCGCTGCTCGGCGATCCCCGGATCCTGATGTTCGACGAACCGGTCAACGGACTCGACCCCGAGGGCATCCACTGGATCCGCAATCTGATGAAGTCACTGGCCGCTCAAGGCCGGACGGTGTTCGTTTCCAGTCACCTGATGAGCGAGATGGCGCTCACCGCCGACCACTTGGTGGTCATCGGCCAGGGCCGGTTGCTCGCCGACACCTCCATGGCCGACTTCATCGCGCAGAACTCGCGCTCCTACGTCCGCATCCGCACCCCGCAGCGCGAGCGGCTGCTCGACGTGCTGCAGCGGGCCGGCATGACCGTCGTACAGACCGGGAGCGGAACGCTGGAGGTGGACGGGGAGAAGTCGGAGCGGATCGGGGAGCTGGCCGCGCAGCAGCAGATCGTGCTGCACGAGCTGAGCCCTCAGCGGGCTTCTCTGGAGGAGGCGTTCATGCGGCTGACCGCGGAGTCGGTGGAGTACCACGCCCATACCGAGGCGCCGCCCGGGCAGCGGCAGCCGTGGGGCGACGGCTGGCGCGTGGAGGGCTGAGCGATGGCGACGAGTCAGGTCGTCCGTTCGGAGTGGACGAAGATCCGGTCCGTGGCGTCGACGGTGTGGACCCTCTCCCTCGCGGTAGTGGTGACGGTCGCGCTGGGGATGCTGATCTCGCTGCTGTCGAAGAACGAGTTCGACAACATGGACCGCGAGGACCAGCTCTCCTTCGACCCGACCTTCATCAGCTTCGCCGGGATGAGCCTCGGCCAGCTCGCGATGATCGTGTTCGGGGTGCTGGTGGTGTCGAACGAGTACAGCACCGGCATGATCCGCACCTCGCTGGCCGCGGTGCCGCAGCGCGGCTCCTTCCTGTTCAGCAAGATCGCGGTGGCGACCGGGCTCGCGCTCGCGGTGGGTCTGGTCACCAGCTTCGTCACCTTCTTCCTGGGCCAGGCGATGCTCGGCGAGCACAAGGCCGTCATCGGTGATGAGGGAGTGCTGCGGGCGGTGATCGGTGGCGGCCTCTACATGACGCTGATCGCGATGTTCTCCATGGGCGTCGCCGCTATGCTGCGCTCGCCGATGCTCTCGCTGGGCATCCTGATGCCGTTCTTCTTCCTGGTCTCCAACATCCTCGGCAATGTCCCGGCCACCAAGAAGATCGGCCGCTATCTGCCCGACCAGGCCGGCAGCAAGATCATGCAGGTGGTCCCCCCGGTCGACAACGACACTCCCTACGGCCCCTGGGGCGGTCTCGGGATCATGGTGCTGTGGGTGATCGCGGCGCTCGCGGGCGGTTTCGCGCTGCTGAAGAAGAGGGACGCCTGAGGGTGATGGACGGGCGCACCCGAGGGTGACGAAGAGAGGCGTCCGGAGGATTCTGTCTTTGCCCTGTCTTGAAGGGAACCGTCAGCGCCCGGATATCCTCCTAACCCTTACGGGGGCGTGTGCCCCGCTGTCCTGAACCTTTCGATGGGTGCGGAGCATGATCGAGGCAGTCGGCCTGACCAAGCGCTACGGCGACAAGACCGCTGTGTACAACCTTTCCTTCCAGGTGCGGCCCGGTGCCGTCACCGGCTTCCTGGGGCCCAACGGCTCCGGCAAGTCGACGACGATGCGGATGATCCTCGGCCTGGACAACCCCACCTCGGGGCAGGTGACGATCGGCGGCTACCCGTACCGCAAACTGCCCAACGCCCCCCGCCAGGTCGGCGCCCTGCTGGACGCCAAGGCGGTGCACGGCGGCCGCAGCGCCCGCAACCACCTGCTGAGCCTCGCCCAGCTCTCCGGCATCCCGGCCCGCCGGGTCGACGAGGTGCTCGGGGTCGTGGGCCTCCAGGACGTGGCCCGCAAGCGCTCCAAGGGCTTCTCGCTCGGTATGGGCCAGCGGCTCGGCATCGCCGCGGCACTGCTCGGCGACCCCCAGGTACTGCTCTTCGACGAGCCGGTCAACGGCCTCGACCCGGAGGGCATCCTCTGGGTGCGCAACCTGATGAAGTCCCTCGCCGCGGAGGGCCGTACGGTCTTCGTCTCCTCGCACCTGATGAGCGAGATGGCGCTGACCGCCGACCATCTGATCGTCATCGGCCGCGGCCAGCTGCTCGCCGACATGAGCGTGCAGAACTTCATCGCCGCGAACTCCGCCGGCTTCGCACGGGTGCGGACCCCCGACACCGAGCCGCAGCTGCGCGAGAAGCTGTCCACGGCACTGGCCGAGGCGGGCGGGCACGTCCTGCCCGAGCAGGACGGCGCGCTGCGGGTGACGGGCCTCGCGTTGCCCCGCATCAGCGACATCGCCCACGAGACGGACGTACGGCTGTGGGAGCTGTCGCCGCACCAGGCCTCGCTGGAGGAGGCGTACATGCGGATGACGCAGGGCGCCGTCGACTACCGCTCGACCATCGACCAGAAGGCCGGGCTCCAGCAGCCGATGCCGCCCGGCGCACAGCCGCCGATGCCGGTGCCGGGGCAGGGCCAGCCGGGCTGGTACGCGCCTCCGTCGCCGCAGCAGGGCGGCCAGCCGTTCGCGATGCCCCAGGGCGCCCCCGCGGCCCCCGGACAGCCCCCGCAGCCCGCCCAGGGCCCGTACGGCGCCCCCGCGGCGCCCGCGGCGGCCCCCAACCCCTACGCGCAGCCCGCGCCCGCGCCCACCGCCGCCCCCTCCCCCGCTCCCGCAGTCGACACGACCAAGCCCGAGGACGCCCGATGAGCACCCCGCAGCCCCCGATGCCGCAGACCGCCGCACCGAACTGGCAGCCGGCGCCCGGCGCTTCGCACCCCGGTTACACCTCGCCGATCCCCGTGACGCGCACCCACCTCGGCCACGCCCTCGCCTCGGAGTGGACGAAGATCCGGTCGGTGCGCTCCACGATGTGGACGCTCGGCGTGTTCGTCGTGCTGGTCGTCGGCATCGGCCTGGCGACCGCCGCGCTGGTCTCCGCCAACGCCGGCGAGGGCGAGCTGGCGGGCGAGAACCCGCTGTCCTTCGGCTTCTTCGGGCTGCTGCTCGGCATCATGTGCGTCATCACGCTGGGCGTGCTGACCACGGCGTCGGAGTACGGCACCGGCATGATCCGCACCACGATGACCGCGTGCCCGACCCGGGGCCGGGTGCTGGCGGCGAAGTCGCTCGTGTTCTTCGCTCTCGCCTTCACCGTGACGCTGTGCTCGTCGGTGCTGGTCGCGCTCGCGGACGTCTCCATGCTGACCGACGCCCGGGAGCCGACCAGCTCCGAGTGGCTGAAGGGCACGGTCGGCGTCTCGCTCTACATCGCCCTGATCGGCCTGCTCTCGCTGGTCATCGGCTCCATCATCCGGCACTCCGCGGGCGCCATCACCATCATGATCGGCGTCGTGCTGGCGCCGCTGGTGATCGCGCTGTTCATGTTCTCGGAGTCGCTGGAGGACCTGCGCGAGTTCCTGTTCGAGTACTCGATCCCGAACCAGCTCAGCGTGTTCTACACGCAGTCCCTCACCGACACGGGCCCCTCCGGCTGGGACCCGCTGTGGGTCATGCTCGGCCTGACCGCGGCCGCGTTCGCCGGCGCGTACGCGCTGCTGGAGAAGCGGGACGTCTAGGCCTAGAACTTCGGCGCGTTCCGGGACCGCTGCACCCGCGTGGTGCGGCGGTCCTTCGCGTTCCAGCAGGACTTGTGCCAGTGCCTGCGGTCGTCGACGCCCGCGTGGGCGGGCCAGGCCACGACATGCGGGACGCCGTCGGGGATCAGCTGGTCGCAGCCGGGGCAGCGGTACGCCTTGCCCTGCGCGCTGGCGCCCGCCACATGCCGTACGTTCCAGTCCTCGCCCTGCCACTCCTCCGAGGACTGCCAGCCGCCGTAGCGCCCGGAGCGGTCGTCCTCGGCGCTCCGGCCGGACGAGGCCGACGCACCGCCGGCCTTGGGACGGTTGCGACGCGGGGACACGGGACACCTCACGGGGCTATACAGGAAGCAGGGGCCGTGTCCAGCCTACGCGGCGCGGACAGGGGTACGCGTAGGGCGCCAAACGCCACAAGTCCCCTGCCGTCGCGACGCATTCTGCAGACAATCCGCAAATCCCTCCGTCAAGCCGTGTCCTCGGCACGTGTCAGACGGTTATGCCGGGTGGGGGAGCTCCGCGTCGGAGCCAAGGAAGCAGGAAAAAGCAATGCGCGTTGGAAGTTTCGTGTTGGCGGCCCAGTTCCCGGGGCAGGGCGAGGGGGAGGCGCTGCATCGCGCGGTCCGCTCGGCCGAGGTCGCGGAGGAGGCGGGGCTCGACTCGGTCTGGCTGGCCGAGCACCACTTCGTGCCGTACGGCACCTGTCCGTCGGCGATCACCCTGGCCGCGCTGCTGCTCGGCCGCACCCGCCGGATCCGGATCGGCACCGCCGTGACCGTGCTGCCCACCGCCCACCCGGTCGCCGTCGGCGAACAGGCGGCGCTGCTGCACCTGACGAGCGGTGGGCGCTTCTCGCTGGGCGTCGGGCGCGGCGGCCCCTGGGTCGACCTGGAGGTCTTCGGCTCCGGTCTGGAGGCCTACGAGACGGGGTTCCCGGAATCACTCGATCTGCTGGTGCGCTGGCTGCGCGAACCGTCGGTGGCGGCCCGCGGGGACCGCTTCTCCTTCCGTGAGGTCCCGGTCGTCCCACGGCCCTCGGAGTCCCTGTCGGGCCCACCCGGTCCCGAGGTCGTCGTCGCCTGCACCTCGCCGAAGAGCGTGCGGCTCGCCGCCGAGCGGGGGCTGCCGATGCTGCTCGGGATGCATGTGGGCGACGAGGAGAAGGCGGAGATGGTCGGCCTGTGGCGGGAGCACGCGCGCGCGGGCGGACGGACACCGGACGAGATCCGGGCGGCGGCCCATGTCTCGGCCGGCGTCTGTCAGATCGCCGACCGGCGCACGGACGCGGCGGAGACCCTCATGAAGGCGATGCCGGGCTGGCTGAAGCAGGGCCTGGAGGCCCATGTGACGGTGGACGGCCGGCACCGCACGATGCGGGACCCGCTGGCCTACACCGAACTGCTCTGCGGGCTGCACCCGGTGGGCACGCCCCGGCTGTGCGCGGACCGTCTCGCGGCGACGAGCGAGCGGACCGGCATCTCCCGCTTCGCCCTGCTCGTCGAGGGCTCGGGCGACCTCGCCGCCACCGAGGAGAACGTACGCCGGCTGGGCGCCGAGGTGCTCCCGCACCTCGGCTGAACCAGGACCCGCGACAGGCCCTGGACCTGTCCGGCCGGACGCTTGCCGCCCCGGTACTCCATGCACCTCCCGCGTACGGAGCGGCAAGCAAGCGGCTCACGGGGTCAGCAGTCCCGGAGCTCCGGAGACTGGTTCAACAGCTGGTTGCGCACCGAGGTGAAGCGAGCCAGCGTCTCGTCGACCGAGGAGTCCAACGGGAACACCGCCACCCGGTGGCAGTTCTGGAAGGCCAGCCGCACACCGAAGTGCCGCTGCAGCGCGCCGCGTATCGCGTCACTCGCAAGCGCACGCAGCAGCTGGCCACGCGCCTGCTCGTCCGGCGGGGGCGTCTGGTTGTCGGCGAACTCTCCACCGTCGACCTTCAGCTGAGCCACCAGGGAGCTGATCATCTCCCACGCGTAGGGCAGGGAGGTCCGGACGCAGTCGACGAAGGCGGCTTCATCGACCTCGCCTCGCTCGGCCTGTTCCAGTAGGGCCGGTGAGACGTCGAGCGACATGAGTTCTCCTCTCGCACCCCCGAACAACAGGGGTTGCCGGACAGGGACGGGAGTTCACTTCCCGAACACGCTGCGTGCACGGATCGCGACCTCCCGTTTACTACGGTAGGCAACAGGCCGTGACGGCACCAGAAGAATGCGTGCATGGGCAACTCCCGGTGTGCTCACAATCGGCCACAACCGAACAGGGCTTATCCAGGGCGAATCGCGTGCACACCAGCCCGTCGAGTAGCGTTGCCGACCATGCGTCTCGTCATTGCCCGATGCTCCGTCGACTACGCGGGCCGGCTCACCGCCCACCTCCCGTCCGCACCCCGTCTGATCCTGGTGAAGGCGGACGGCAGCGTGTCCATCCACGCGGACGACCGGGCCTACAAGCCCCTGAACTGGATGTCCCCGCCGTGCTCGTTGAAGGAGGGCACCGGTGACGAGGACGGCGTGTGGACCGTCACCAACAAGGCGGGCGAGAAGCTCATCATCACGATGGAGGAGATCCTCCACGACTCCTCGCACGAACTCGGCGTCGATCCGGGCCTGATCAAGGACGGCGTGGAAGCACACCTCCAGGAACTGCTCGCGGACCGCATCGAAACGCTGGGAGAGGGCTACTCGCTGATCCGGCGCGAGTACATGACGGCCATCGGCCCGGTGGACATCCTGTGCCGGGACGCCGAAGGTCAGACGGTCGCGGTGGAGATCAAGCGCCGGGGCGAGATCGACGGCGTGGAACAGCTCACGCGCTATCTGGAGCTGCTGAACCGCGATCCCCATCTGGCTCCGGTCCGCGGCATCTTCGCGGCCCAGGAGATCAAGCCCCAGGCCCGGGTGCTCGCGACGGACCGGGGGATCGGTTGCGCGGTGCTCGACTACGACGCGCTGCGGGGCATCGAGGACGACAAGCTGCGGCTGTTCTGAGCCCTTCTTCCACGCTTCGCTTCCGCGCCCCCTCCTGCGGCGCCTCCACGACGACGAAGGCCGGGTCCTGGGAAAGGACCCGGCCTTCCTGTGCCGTGCGGTGCCTCAGATCACGTCGGCCGAGGTGCCGGGGCTCTCCGGCGCGCTCGCGGAACTGCTCGTCTCCGCGGGGGCGCTGGAGGTGGCGGGACCACTGGCCGAGTCCGAGGTGGACGGCGTCGTGGACGGCTCCGTCTCGGTCGGCGTAGGAGTCGGGGTCGGTGTCGTCTCGGTCTCGGTCGGCGTCGGGGTCGGGGTCGAGGACGTCGGCGGCCTGGTGGTCGACGGCGGCCTCGTCGTCGAACTCGGCGGCTTGGTCGTCGGCTTGGTCGGATCCTCGCCCGGTCCGTCCGAGCCGCTCGGGTCGTCCGACGGCTCCGCGGGGTCGTCCGTCGGCGTCGGGTCGTCGGACGTGCCGAGGGTGCCGTCCGGCCCCGGGTCCGTCGGCCGGCTCGTCGCCGTGCCGGTGTCGCCCGACCCCTCGCCGTCGTCCGCCTTGTCGGCGCCCAGGCTGTCGTCGCCCGGGTCCTGGCTGGCCGAGGGGTTGACGCCCACCTGGTCGGACGGGGCGCCGGTCTCGCCCTCGGACGTGGCGCCGAGGGTGACGACCGTGCCGAGCACCGCCACCAGCAGCGCCCCGGCGCCGGCCGCGACGAGGTTGCGCTTGGCGAGACCCTTCAGACCGCCCCGCGCCTTGCGCGAGGGGCCGGGGGCCGAGGTGCGGTGGATGACCAGGGGCGGTTCGCTCGCGGGCGGCTGGAGCGGCGGGAACGGGGCCGGGACACCACCGGGCGGCGACTGCGACTCCTCGTGCCGGGCGTCCGGCACCTCCTCCCCCGCCGTGGCGCCGATCCCCGCCACGAAGCCGACGCCGGGCGTGTCCCCGGTGCGGTCGGCGACCAGCGCCAGGGCCCGGCGGCCCGCGACGGTGCCCCGCTTGTCCGCGAGGGCGCCCCGCAGACCGATGGAGGCCTCCAACTCGGCACGGGCCCGGTCGAACTGTCCGCCGCAGAGCGCGAGGATGCCCAACTCATGGTGGAAATAGGCCTGTTCCCCCACGTCCCCGGCGAGCCTGGCGGCCTCGGCACCGGACCGCAGGGCCCGCTCCCAGGCGCTCCAGTGCAACCCGGCGGCGAAGGCGGGAGCCGCGGTCCGGGCGAGCAGGACCGTCGCGCTCTCCTCGCCCTCCTCGGGCGCTGTGGAGGTCGGCACCAGCACGCTCAGGGCGGCGAGCAGGGCGTCCGCCTCGGCGCACACCCGCTCCGGGGTGACCGAGGGGTGGCCGGCCCACCAGGCGTAGTGCTGGGCGGCGGCCAGGGCGCCGGCCTCGACGCCCTCGGCGTATCCGGCGGCCTCCAGCTGGGTGCGCACGCCCGCGGCGAGGCGGTAGCGCGCGCCGACCGGGGAGACCAGGCCGCAGGCGGCCAGTTCGCCCAGCGCGGCGTCCGCGTGGGTGTCGCCGACGAGGGCGGGCAGATGGGCCTGATGCGGCACCTCGCCGCCCAGTGCGACGGCGATGCGCAGGGCGGCGCGGGCGGAGGCGCTGAGCCGGGAGGCGAGCAGCGGGGCGGGCGCGGCCGCCTCACCGAGCGCCGGCAGGGGTATCTCCTCCCCGTCCTCGGCGTCGAACGGCACGTCGAGGGGCGCGTCCAGGGGCAGCGAGTCCTCGAACACGCCGTACTCGTCGACCGCCCCGGCCCCGGCCCGCAACTGGTCGCGCTGGCGCAGCAGGGCACCGGCCTGGACGAAGCGCAGGGGCAGGCCCTCGGACTCGAACCAGAGGTCGCCGGCCCAGTTGGCCTCGTCCTCGGTGAGTGCCCGGCCGACGGCCCGCTCCAGCAGATCCAGTCCGTCGGCCCGCTCCAGGCCGCTGAGGAAGACCTCTTCCAGCGCGGAGTCGGCGGACGGTGCGGGCACCTCGGGGGTGGCCGCGATCAGGAACGCGCACTCGGGCGTGGCGTCGAGCAGTTCGTCGAGGGCGGCGCCGCCGATCTCGATGTCGTCGAGGACGACGACCGCGCCGATCTCGCCGACGCAGGCGAGCAGTTCGTCCCGGTCGGGGCGGTGCAGGGGTGCGTCGTAGACGGCGTAGAGAAGGTCGTGGAGCAGGTCGCTCGCGGTGCGGTGGAAGCCGTTCAGCCGGACGACGCCGTCGGGGGCGAGGTCCGCGCAGTCCTCGGCGACGACGTCGAGGAGGCTGGTGCGGCCGGAACCGCCGGGACCGGTCAGGCGTACGGAGCGGCCGCGGGCGAGCAGCCGGACGAGCCGTTCGCGCTCCTCCTGGCGGGCCAGCAGGGGCAGTTCCGGCTGGGGCGGTCCGGGCGGGACCGGCGGCCTGGCCGTGCGGTCGGCCTCGGCGCGGGCGGCCGCGGTGAGCTTCGCCGGACGGGTCGGGCGCTCGCCGGGCGGGCAGGCCTCGATCTCGCTGCCGTCGACCGGGTTGACGGTGAGCAGGAAGTCGCCCGAGACCAGCTGGACGGTACGGGCCAGTGCGGGCGTGTGGTGTCCGAAGTCGGGCGTGAGGGGGTCCCTGGGCGGGCGCTGGCGCGGCGCGTCGGCGCCGTCGTCCTGGCCGTACTCCTCGGGTCCCCGGTTGTTCGGGTCCATAGGTTTCAAGCCCCCCAAAAGCGTCGTGTGTGCTGACCCCTCCCGGCCGTTGTGCACACCGCGCTGTCGCTTCTGGTCCGGGCCCGCTCGAAGGGTTGTCACGCAGCGGGCGACCGAACCCTAAACCTTCGCACAGTATCTACGACAGGCCGGGGTACCGCGCCGTCCGAGACGTCACAGCTTCGTGAGGATTGTGCGCGAGGCGCACTTCGCAACCGGAACGTCCGGCCGCTGGACCCCTCCCGCGCCGGTCGTCACACGCGCGGCAGCGACTCCACCCCGATACCGCCCTCGATGGCGAGGATCCGGTGCAGCCGGGTGGCCACCAGCAGGCGCTGCATCTGCGGCGGCACCGCGCGCAGCACCAGGCGTCTGCCGCAGCGGCCGGCCCGCCGGTGCGCCCCCATGATCACCCCAAGTCCGGTGGCGTCCCAGAATTCCAGCTCGGACAGGTCCAGCACGAGATCGCCGACTCCGTCGTCGACGGCCGAGTGCAGGACCGTACGGGCGTCCGCCGCGCTGCGGACGTCGAGGCGGCCCCCGACGACCAGCTCGGCGTGGTCGCCCCTGATGTGCATAGCGCTCCCCTAAGCGTGCGTCTCGTGCTCCGCGATGTGTGTCCGGTGATGCAACCTCTGACGGCGAGAAGCGGTCAGAGGTTGCCGTCTGTAAGCGAACCGATACCGAATTCACCCCGAGGAGTGATACTCCCGGGGCGTGTGCGGTTTCAGTGGCTCAGTGCTTGTAGAAGCCCTGCCCGCTCTTGCGGCCGATGTCACCGGCGTCAACCATCCGGCGCATCAGCTCCGGCGGAGCGAACTTCTCGTCCTGGGACTCGGTGTAGATGTTGCTGGTGGCGTGCAGCAGGATGTCGACGCCGGTGAGGTCCGCCGTGGCGAGCGGGCCCATGGCGTGGCCGAAGCCCAGCTTGCAGGCGAGGTCGATGTCCTCGGCGGTCGCGACGCCCGACTCGTAGAGCTTGGCGGCCTCGACGACGAGGGCGGAGATCAGGCGGGTGGTGACGAAGCCGGCGACGTCGCGGTTCACGACGATGCAGGTCTTGCCGACGGACTCGGCGAACTCCCGCGCGGTGGCGAGGGTTTCGTCGCTGGTCTTGTAGCCGCGCACCAGCTCGCACAGCTGCATCATCGGCACCGGCGAGAAGAAGTGCGTGCCGACGACCCGTTCGGGGCGCTCCGTCACGGCCGCGATCTTGGTGATCGGGATGGCGGAGGTGTTGGAGGCGAGCACCGCGTCGTCCCGCACGATCTTGTCGAGCGCGCGGAAGATCTCGTGCTTGACCTCGAGCTTCTCGAACACGGCCTCGACGACGATGTCGGCGTCGGCACAGGCGTCCAGGTCGGTGGTGGCGGTGATCCGGCCGAGGGCGGCGTCGGCGTCGTGCGCCTCCAGCTTGCCCTTGCTGACGAACTTGTCGTACGAGGCCTTGATGCCGTCGGTGCCCCGCTTCAGGGCCTCGTCGGTGACGTCGCGCAGAACGACGTCCCAGCCCGCCTGAGCGGAGACCTGGGCGATGCCGGAACCCATCAAGCCGGCGCCGATGACGGCAAGCTTCCGTGCCACTGTGCGACTCCCCATTACACGCTGTTTACGTTGCCTCTCCGGCGGACCCTAGCGTTCGTGAGGCGCTGTGTGACCGGTTAGTAACGCGAGTCACGTCTCATCTGACGGACATCACACCGGCAGGGGTCATTCCGCGCCACGGACGGCGTAGTTGAGCACCTTCTCGCCCAACAGGTCCTCGATGTCGTCGAGAAGGACGAGCACTTCGCGTGACACTTCGTCCGGATTGCGCCCCTTGAGCATCTCGCGGCCGACGGAGACGAAGACCGTGTGATGGGTCCAGGCGATCTGACCGGCGACCAGCCCCGGGAGCCGGTCGGCGTCGGACGCGCGGACCTCCGCGCGCAGGGTGGCCTCGAGGTGGTCGTTGATCTCCTGCTGGAGACTCCACAGCCGGGACCGCAGCGTCGGCGCCTCGTGGATGACGCGCATGAAGCGGTCGTAGCCCTCCATGAGGCCGATCCGCGGCGAGACCGCCTCGGCCTCGGCGCGCAGCTCGCGCAGTACCGCGCGGGCGGCCGACTCCCCCACGTCCCGTCCGCGCACCCAGCGCGAGAGCTGCTCGACGACACCGGCGGAACGGTCGAAGAACAGGTCCTCCTTGGCCGGGAAGTAGTTGTAGACGGTGTTCACGGAGACGTCCGCGGCCTCCGCCACCTCCGCGATGGTCACGGTCACGAAGCCGTGCTCCAGGAACAGCCCGGTGGCGATGTCCGAGATCCGCTGTCTCGTCTCGCGCTTCTTCCGCTCCCTGAGCCCTTCCGCCATACCTCCATCCTAGCTTCGATGGGCTCTCTTAAATTTTGGGGTCATTGCAAACTTTAAGAGACTCTGTTTTTCTTGGGTCATGCCCATCATCAGTACGGCCTCGCTGGCCCGCACCTTCCAGACGAAGACCGGCGCGGTGGAAGCCGTCCGCGGGGTCGACCTCACCGTCCGCGAAGGGGAGATCCTCGGCTTTCTCGGGCCGAACGGCGCCGGGAAGACGACCACCCTGCGGATGCTGACGACCCTGCTCGAACCGACCGGCGGCGCCGCCACCGTGGCCGGGCACGACCTCGCGACCGACCCCGCGGGGGTGCGCCGGGCCTGCGGTTACGTGGCCCAGTCGGGCGGAGTCGACCCGCAGATCTCGGTGCGCGAGGAACTGGTCACCCAGGGACGGCTGTACCGGCTGACGAAGGACCAGGCGACCCGGCGAGCCGCCGAACTCGCCCGCGATCTGGGCCTCGCCGAGCTGCTGGACCGCAAGTGCGCCGCGCTCTCCGGAGGTCAGCGGCGCCGTCTCGACATCGCGATGGCCCTCACCCACCGGCCGAAGGTGCTCTTCCTCGACGAACCGACCACCGGTCTCGACCCCGCGAGCCGGGCCGACCTGTGGGAACTGGTGCGGCGGCTGCGCGACGAGCACGGCACGACCGTCTTCCTGACCACCCATTACCTCGACGAGGCCGACGCCCTCGCCGACCGGCTGGTCGTCGTCGACCAGGGCGTGGTCGTCGCCGAGGGCACCCCGAGCGCCCTGAAGCTGAGGTACGGCGGCTCGATCGACGCCTCCCTCCAGGACACCTTCCTCGCCATCACCGGCCGCGGTCCCGCCCCGGCCGACGCCGCCCCCGTAGCCGTATAGGAAACCGATGCTCCTTCACGACACCGCGCTCATCTACGGCCGGTACCTCCGCCAGTCCCTGCGCTCCCGGTTCGCGCTGCTCTTCGGGGTGCTGATGCCGCTGCTGTACCTGCTCTTCTTCGGACCGCTGCTCACCGATCTGCCGCTGGGCGCGCCGGGCAGTTCCTGGCAGGTGCTCGTGCCCGGGCTGCTGCTGCAACTGGGCCTGTTCGGGGCGTCGTTCGCGGGTTTCTCGGTCATCATCGAGTCGGGTCAGGGCGTGGTGGAGCGTATGCGCGTGACCCCCGTCAGCCGCCTCGCGCTGCTGCTCGGGCGCGTCCTGCGCGACGCCACCGTGTTCGTCTTCCAGGCGGTGCTGCTGGTGCTGGCCGCGCTGGTGATGGGGCTGCGGGCGCCACTGGTCGGCGTGCTGATCGGCTTCGGGTTCGTCGCACTGCTGACGCTGTCGCTGGCCTCGCTGTCGTACGCGCTCGCCCTGAAGGTCCGCACCCCGCAGACGTTCGGCCCGGCGGTCAACGCCATGACGATGCCGATGATGCTGCTGTCGGGCCTGATGCTGCCGATGACACTGGGGCCGGCATGGCTGGACGTCCTGTCCCACTTCGTCCCGTTCCGATATCTGGTGGACGCGGTGCGGGACGCCTACGTCGGCGCGTACGCCACGCAGCACATGCTCTACGGCGTCCTGGTCGCGGGCGCTTTCGCCGCCCTGGCCGTGACGGTCGGCACACGCGTGTTCCGAACCGCCGGAGCGTAACTACGCTGGGCTCATGGTCAATCTGACGCGCATCTACACCAGGACCGGCGACCAGGGCACCACGGCGCTCGGTGACATGAGCCGGGTCGCCAAGACCGATCTGCGGATCTCGGCGTACGCCGACACCAATGAGGCGAACGCCGTGATCGGGACGGCGATCGCGCTCGGCGGCCTGGACGAGGAGGTCGTGAAGGTCCTCACCCGCGTGCAGAACGACCTGTTCGACGTGGGCGCGGACCTGTCGACCCCGGTGGTGGAGAACCCCGAGTTCCCACCGCTGCGGGTCGAGCAGTTCTACGTCGACAAGCTGGAGGCCGACTGCGACCGCTTCAACGAGCGCCTGGAGAAATTGCGGTCCTTCATCCTTCCCGGCGGCACCCCGGGCGCGGCCCTGCTCCACCAGGCCTGCACGGTGGTGCGCCGGGCGGAGCGGTCGACCTGGGCCGCGATGGAGGTCCACGGCGAGGTCATGAACCCCCTCACGGCGACCTACCTCAACCGGCTATCGGATCTGCTCTTCATCCTGGCGCGCACGGCCAACAAAACGGTCGGGGACGTGCTCTGGGTCCCCGGTGGGGAGCGCTGACCTCGCGGAAGGCGCCTTCTTCGGCCAGATCGCGTAGGACAGCGCGATCAGGCCGTGGATGCCCGCCGCCCGCCATGCGATGAGGATCCAGCTCTCCAGGGAACCCGTGCGGCCCGGGTCGTCGACGTACCACATGGCGATCAGCAGCAGCGCACTCGCGACCGCGGCGGCCGTGACACTGCCCAGCCACACCTTGCCCTCGTGGCGGGCCCGGGCCATGCCGTAGCGGGGCGGGCCCACCGGCCGCTCGGCGCCGCCGAGGCGGTGCGCGGCATGACCGTCGAGCCATGTCACCGTGCGATGCCCGTGGCCGACCGTGTAGCCGATGTACAGCGCGGCGAGGCCGTGCTTCCAGCTCGGGTCGGCGCCGTTCTTGAGGTCCACCGCGGTGGCCACCAGCAGCACGACCTCCAGCAAGGGCTCGCACAGCAGCAGGGCGAGCCCGGTGCGCGGCATCCGCAGCGGATAGCGGAAGGCGAGCCCCGCCGCCAGCAGCACCCAGAAGCCGACCTCACAGGCGATGATCAGTCCGACGATCACGACACGCTCCTCTCGGTCACCCTTCCAGGCTCCCGGCGCGCGGCGCAGCTTTCGTCGTCGCCGGTGACGAACCGGCGGTACATCGAAAGATGCAGTACGGGACCCTTCCCCGGGATCAGGCGGCGAGGCCGCGGGCCGTGTTGGATGGCTCCATGGCCGTTCCGCTCCCCCGCCCGCACCGGGACGACGTCCGGATCGCGTTCGCCGGGCTGCTCGGCGGGCTGCTCATCTGGGGCGTCGGGCTCGGTACCCGCGCCTCCGACGACCCGATCGTGCTCTGGGAGGGCCGCTGGCCGATCCTGGTGCCGCTCACCGTCATGGCCGCCTGCGAGCTGCTGCGCCGCACCCGCCCCCGGGCCGGCCTGATCGTCGGAACGGTCGCGATCGTCGCGGACACCCTCACCCAGGGCAACCTGGCGACGGTCGTCATGTTCACCGACCTGATCTACGCGGCCGTCCTGTACGGCCCGCCCGCCACCGCACGCCGGGTGCCCTGGATCACCGGCCTGCTGACGGTGGTCGGCACGGTGGTGCCCGTCGCGGTCTGGCAGGAGCCGGAGGCGCTGCTGATCGGCGTGGCCACCGGGATCGTCGCCTTCACCCCCGCCGCCACCGGCTGGATCGTCCGCAACCACCGGGACGCCGCCGAGGCCGCCCGCCTGCACGCCGAACAGACCGCGCTGCTCGCCGAGATGGACCGCGCCCAGGCGGTCACCGCCGAACGCGCCCGGATGGCCCGCGAACTGCACGACATGGTCGCCAACCATCTCTCCGCCATCGCCATCCACTCCACCGCCGCGCTCTCCCTGAACGATGCGAGGACCTCCCAGGAGGCGCTCACGGTGATCCGGGAGAACAGCGTCGAGGGACTCGCCGAGATGCGCCGACTGATCGGCATCCTGCGCGACAGCAGCGGCGACCTCGAACCGGCGGCGGCCCCCACGCTCGACGGACTCGGCGCGCTCGTGGAGGGCGCCCGCACCAACGGCCTCGACGTCCGTCTGACCACCGAGCACGGCAGGCTCCCCGCCCCCGTCGAACTCGCCGCCTACCGCATCGTCCAGGAGTCCCTCACCAACGCCCTCAAGCACGCCTCCCCCGGCCGGGTCACGGTCACCCTCGCCCAGCGCGACGGCGTCCTCGACGTGCGGATCACCAGCCCCTACGGCGACCATGACGGCCCTCGCGCCCCCGGTTCCGGAGCCGGTCTGGTCGGGATGCGGGAGCGGGCCGCGCTGCTGGAGGGCAGCTTCGAGGCGGCCCCGGAGACGTCGGCGGAGGGCAGGATCTGGGCCGTGCGTGCCACGCTTCCCGTGACCGAAGGAGACCGAGAATGATCCGCGTCCTCGTCGCCGAGGACCAGTCCGCCGTCCGCGCCGGACTGGTCCTGATCCTGCGCAGCGCGCCCGACATCGAGGTGGTCGGCGAGGCGGCGGACGGCGAGCAGGCGGTGACGCTGGCCCGCGAGCTGCGCCCCGACCTGGTGCTGATGGACGTGCAGATGCCACGTCTGGACGGGGTGTCGGCGACCCGGAAGGTGGTCGGTGAACAGCTCGCGGACGTGCTGGTGCTGACCACCTTCGATCTCGACGAGTATGTGTTCGGGGCGCTGCGGGCGGGCGCGTCCGGATTCCTGCTGAAGAACACCGACGCCCGGGACCTTCTGGAAGCCGTACGGACGGTGGCGCGCGGTGAGGGCGTCGTCGCCCCCGCCGTCACCCGGCGGCTGATCGCCGAGTTCGCCGCGGGGCCCGTGCGCGAGCCGAGAGCCGATCCGGCCGTGCTCGAGTCGCTGACCCGGCGGGAGCGCGAGGTGCTGTCCTGCCTCGGCGAGGGGCTGTCCAACGCGGACATCGCGACCCGCCTGGAGATGGCGGAGGCGACGGTGAAGACGCACGTCAGCCGGTTGCTGGGGAAGCTGGAGCTGCGCAGCCGGGTGCAAGCGGCGGTGCTGGCACAGGAGTTGGGGATCTAGCGAGCACGGGGGTCGCCGGGGCGGCGCCGAAGACGCATGTGGTCTGGACCTATTGACCTGTGGTCCAGACCTTTCTATTCTCGCGGCACCGTGGGCGAGAAGGCTCAGTCCCGCCCCAACACCCCTTTCAGAAAAGGGAGGCGCAGCATGCGCTTCAGACACAGAGCCGCGGCAGGGTTCGCGACCCTGTTGCTCCCCTTCGCCGGCCTGGTCGGCCTCGCGAGCCCCGCCCAGGCGGCCACCGAGGCCACCGCCACCTACGTCAAGACCCAGGACTGGGGCTCCGGCTTCGAGGGCAAGTGGACGGTGAAGAACACCGGCACCACCACCCTCACCTCCTGGACCGTCGAGTGGGACTTCCCCTCCGGCACCTCCGTCGGCTCCGGCTGGGACGCCGACTTCAGCTCCTCCGGGACCCACTGGACCGCCAAGAACAAGTCCTGGAACGGCACCCTCGCCCCCGGCGCGTCCGTCTCCTTCGGCTTCAACGGCACCGGCTCCGGCTCCCCCGCCAACTGCAAGCTCAACGGCGGCAGTTGTGACGGCGGCTCGGTCCCCGGCGACGCGGCTCCCTCCGCGCCGGGCACCCCGACCGCCTCCGACGTCACCAACACCTCGGTGAAGCTCGCCTGGAGCGCGGCCACCGACGACAAGGGCATCAAGAACTACGACGTCCTGCGCGGCGGCACCAAGGTCGCGACGGTGACGACCACGTCGTACACGGACACCGGCCTGACCGCCGGCACGGACTACTCCTACACCGTGCAGGCCCGGGACACCGCCGACCAGACCGGACCGGTCAGCGGCGCGGTCGCGGTCCGCACCACCGGCGGCGGCACCGACCCCGACCCGGAGCCCGGCTCCAAGGTCAACCTCGGCTACTTCACCGAGTGGGGCGTCTACGGCCGCAACTACCACGTCAAGAACCTGGTGTCCTCCGGCTCCGCGTCGAAGATCACGCACATCAACTACGCGTTCGGCAACGTCAAGAACGGTCAGTGCACCGTCGATGACACCTACGCCGCCTACGACAAGGCCTACACCGCCGACCAGTCGGTCAGCGGCACCGCCGACACCTGGGACCAGCCGCTGCGCGGCAACTTCAACCAGCTGCGTCAGCTGAAGGCCAAGTACCCGCACATCAAGGTGCTGTACTCCTTCGGCGGCTGGACCTACTCCGGCGGCTTCGGCCAGGCCGCGCAGAACCCGGCCGCGTTCGCCAAGTCCTGCAAGGCCGTGGTCGAGGACCCGCGCTGGGCCGATGTCTTCGACGGCATCGACATCGACTGGGAGTACCCGAACGCCTGCGGTCTGACCTGCGACACCTCGGGCGCCGCTGCCTTCAAGAACCTCTCCCAGGCGCTGCGTGCCGAGTTCGGCTCGAACTACCTCATCACGGCGGCCATCACGGCCGACGCCTCCAGCGGCGGCAAGATCGACGCGGCCGACTACGGCGGCGCCGCGCAGTACCTCGACTGGTACAACGTGATGACGTACGACTACTTCGGTGCCTGGGACAAGACGGGCCCGACGGCCCCGCACTCCCCGCTCACCTCGTACTCGGGCATCCCGAAGGCGGGCTTCAACTCGGCCGACGCCATCGCCAAGCTCAAGGCCAAGGGCGTCCCGGCGAGCAAGCTCCTGCTCGGCATCGGCTTCTACGGCCGCGGCTGGACCGGCGTCACCCAGTCCGCCCCCGGCGGCACGGCGACCGGCCCGGCGACCGGCACCTACGAGGCCGGCATCGAGGACTACAAGATCCTCAAGAACTCCTGCCCCGCCACCGGAACCGTCGGCGGCACGGCGTACGCGCACTGCGGCAGCAACTGGTGGTCCTACGACACCCCGGCCACCATCGGCACCAAGATGAGCTGGGCCAAGAGCCAGGGCCTGGGCGGTGCCTTCTTCTGGGAGTTCAGCGGCGACACCAGCAACGGTGAACTGGTGAGCGCCATCAGTAACGGACTGAAGTAAGCACCATCAGCTACTAGGCGACATTGACGCGCTGACCGGGCGGGGCTGCCTCAAGCCACGCGAGGAAACCGGTCAGCGCGTCTTCGCTCATCGCGAGCTCCAGACGCATGCCCCGGTGCAGACAGGTCAGGATGACGGCGTCGGAGAGCAGCGCCAGCTCCTCCTCGCCCTCGGGCAGCCGGCGTCCGGCGACCTCGATGGCGGCGCGCTCCAGGACCCGGCGCGGCCGGTACGCGTAGGAGAAGACGCGGTACCACTCGATGCGGTCGCCGTTGTAGCGGGCGACGCCGTAGGACCAGCCCTTGCCGCTGGTGTCGGTCTTCTCCGGGGTGTCCCAGCGCAGGGAGCAGTCGAAGGTGCCGCCGGAGCGCTGGATGAGCCTGCGGCGCAGCCCGAAGACGAACAGCCCGAGCACCACAAGGGCCACGACGATTCCGCACACAGTCAGAGCGAGGACCATCGACACCGACCTCCTCGTCTCCTAGGTACCTTCAGATCAGGTAACGGAACGGAAAAAACATCCATATCTGCCTCAGCCGCGGCGGGCACCGGATCGCTCCGGTCCCAGCCGCGGCTGAGTGACGTCATCGCGTGGCGCGATCCCGCTGAATCTAGCGGGCCGCCGCGGCACGCAGGCGGACATCGGCGCGACGCTCGGCGGCGGCGTCGCCCTCCGCCTTCGCACGCTCCAGCTCGCGCTCCGCGCGCTGGACGTCGATCTCGTCCGACAGCTCGGCGATCTCGGCCAGCAGCGACAGCTTGTTGTCCGCGAACGAGATGAAACCGCCGTGCACCGCGGCGACGACCGTTCCACCTTCACTCGTACGGATGGTCACCGGGCCCGACTCCAGCACACCGAGCAGCGGCTGGTGACCGGGCATGACGCCGATGTCGCCGGACGTGGTGCGCGCGACGACCAGGGTGGCCTGGCCGGACCAGACCTCTCGGTCGGCGGCGACCAGCGCGACGTGCAGCTCAGCAGCCAAGGGAGGCTCCTCGGGTCACCACCCGGCGGTTGTGCCGGGTGTTGGTTACAAGTCTAGTGGGCGTGCGTGAGGGGGCGGGACGTGCCCCGCCCCCTCACCAAGAGCACGTGGCTCAGGAGACGCCCAGCTCCTTGGCGTTGGCCTTGAGGTCCTCGAGGCCACCGCACATGAAGAACGCCTGCTCCGGGAAGTGGTCGTACTCGCCGTCGCAGATCGCGTTGAAGGCCGCGATCGACTCGTCCAGCGGGACGTCCGACCCGTCGACGCCGGTGAACTGCTTGGCGACGTGGGTGTTCTGGGACAGGAAGCGCTCCACGCGACGGGCACGGTGGACGACGAGCTTGTCCTCCTCGCCGAGCTCGTCGATACCGAGGATCGCGATGATGTCCTGGAGGTCCTTGTACTTCTGCAGGATCGTCTTGACGCGCATGGCGGCGTCGTAGTGGTCCTGCGCGATGTAGCGCGGGTCCAGGATGCGGGACGTGGAGTCCAGCGGGTCCACGGCCGGGTAGATGCCCTTCTCGGAGATCGGACGGGACAGAACCGTCGTCGCGTCGAGGTGGGCGAAGGTGGTGGCCGGGGCCGGGTCGGTCAGGTCGTCCGCGGGGACGTAGATCGCCTGCATCGAGGTGATCGAGTGACCACGGGTCGAGGTGATGCGCTCCTGGAGGAGACCCATCTCGTCGGCCAGGTTCGGCTGGTAGCCCACCGCGGAGGGCATCCGGCCGAGCAGGGTCGACACCTCGGAACCGGCCTGGGTGAAGCGGAAGATGTTGTCGATGAAGAACAGCACGTCCTGCTTCTGCACATCGCGGAAGTACTCCGCCATGGTCAGACCGGCGAGGGCCACGCGCAGACGGGTGCCCGGGGGCTCGTCCATCTGACCGAAGACCAGCGCGGTCTTGTCGATGACGCCGGAGTCCGACATCTCCTCGATGAGGTCGTTGCCCTCACGGGTGCGCTCACCGACACCGGCGAACACCGACACACCGTCGTGGTTGTTGGCGACGCGGTAGATCATCTCCTGGATGAGCACCGTCTTGCCGACGCCGGCACCGCCGAACAGACCGATCTTTCCACCCTTGACGTACGGGGTGAGAAGGTCGATGACCTTGACGCCGGTCTCGAACATCTCGGTCTTCGACTCGAGCTCGTCGAAGTTCGGCGCCTTGCGGTGGATGCCCCAGCGCTCGCCGTCGTAGGACTCGTCGACGTTCAGCACCTCACCGAGGGTGTTGAACACCTTGCCCTTGGTGAAGTCGCCGACCGGCACCGTGATGGAGGCACCGGTGTCGGTCACCGGGGCCTGGCGCACCAGACCGTCGGTGGGCTGCATCGAGATCGTCCGGACCAGGCCGTCACCCAGGTGCTGGGCGACCTCCAGGGTCAGGATCTTCTTCTCGCCGGCGTTGGCCGGGTCGGCCACCTCGACGTGAAGGGCGTTGTAGATGTCCGGCATCGCGTCGACGGGGAATTCCACGTCGACGACCGGGCCGATGACCCGGGCGACGCGGCCCGTGGCAGCGGCCGTCTCAACTGTCGTCGTCATTACCTGTCACTCCCCGCGCTCGCGTCGGCCAGGGCTGCGGAGCCACCGACGATCTCGCTGATTTCCTGGGTGATTTCGGCCTGGCGGGCCGCGTTGGCAAGCCGGGAGAGGTTCTCGATGAGCTCTCCGGCGTTGTCGGTCGCCGACTTCATCGCGCGCCGCGTGGCGGCGTGCTTGGAGGCGGCCGACTGGAGCAGCGCGTTGTAGATACGGCTCTCCACGTAGCGCGGCAGCAGGGCGTCGAGGACGTCCTCCGCCGACGGCTCGAAGTCGTACAGCGGGAGGATCTCGCCCTTGGGGGCGGCCTCCGCCGCGACCTCGTCGAGGCTGAGCGGCAGCAGACGGTCGTCGAGCGCCGTCTGCGTCATCATCGAGACGAACTCGGTGAAGACGATGTGGAGCTCGTCCACGCCGCCCTCGGCCGTGTCCTTCTCGATGGCCTCGATGAGCGGCGCCGCGACCTTCTTGGCGTCCGCGTACGACGGCTCGTCCGTGAACCCGGTCCACGACTCCGAGACCTTGCGCTCACGGAAGTTGTAGTGCGCCAGACCACGCCGGCCGACGATGTAGACGTCGACCTGCTTGCCCTCGCGCTCCAGGCGCTCCGTCAGCAGCTCCGCGGCCTTGATGGCGTTGGAGTTGAAGGCGCCGGCCAGACCGCGGTCGCTCGTCAGGAGCAGCACCGCGGACCGCGTGACCGTCTCGGCCTGCGTGGTCAGCGGGTGCTTGGTGTTCGAGCCGGTGCCGACCGCCGTGACCGCGCGGGTGAGCTCGGTCGCGTAGGGCGTGGAGGCCGCCACCTTGCGCTGCGCCTTGACGACGCGCGAGGCGGCGATCATCTCCATCGCCTTCGTGATCTTCTTGGTCGCGGTGACGGATCGGATGCGACGCTTGTAGACCCGGAGCTGGGCTCCCATGAGTCAGGTCCCTTCCTTACGTCACTTGGAGGCGCTGGTCGCCTTCGGGGCGGCCGGTGCCTCTTCGCCGAGAAGCTTGCCTTCCGACGTCTCGAACTGCTTCTTGAAGTCGACGATCGCGTCGGCAACGGCCGTCAGCGTGTCGTCGGACAGCTTGCCGCCCTCCTTGATGGAGGTCATGAGGCCCTGCTCCTTGCGGTGCAGGTACTCCAGCAGCTCCTTCTCGAAGCGGCGGATGTCCGCGACCGGCACGTCGTCCATCTTGCCGGTGGTGCCGGCCCACACGGAGACGACCTGGTCCTCGGTCGACATCGGCTGGTACTGAGCCTGCTTCAGCAGCTCGACCATGCGCTGACCGCGCTCCAGCTGGGCCTTCGACGCGGCGTCCAGGTCGGAACCGAACGCGGCGAACGCCTCCAGCTCACGGAACTGGGCGAGGTCCACGCGGAGACGACCGGAGACCTGCTTCATCGCCTTGTGCTGCGCGGAACCACCGACTCGGGAGACGGAGATACCGACGTTCAGCGCGGGGCGCTGACCGGCGTTGAACAGGTCCGACTCCAGGAAGCACTGGCCGTCGGTGATGGAGATGACGTTGGTCGGGATGAACGCCGAGACGTCGTTGGCCTTGGTCTCGACGATCGGCAGACCGGTCATCGAGCCGGCGCCCATGTCGTCGGAGAGCTTCGCGCAGCGCTCCAGCAGACGGGAGTGCAGGTAGAAGACGTCACCCGGGTAGGCCTCACGGCCCGGCGGGCGGCGCAGCAGCAGCGACACGGCGCGGTAGGCGTCGGCCTGCTTCGAGAGGTCGTCGAAGATGATGAGGACGTGCTTGCCCTCGTACATCCACTGCTGACCGATGGCCGAACCGGTGTACGGCGCCAGGTACTTGAAGCCGGCCGGGTCGGACGCCGGGGCGGCGACGATGGTCGTGTACTCCAGCGCGCCGTTCTCCTCCAGCGCGCGGCGGACCGACGCGATCGTCGAGCCCTTCTGACCGATGGCGACGTAGATGCAGCGGACCTGCTTGTTCGGGTCGCCGGTGCGCCAGTTGTCACGCTGGTTGATGATCGTGTCGACGGCCAGGGCGGTCTTGCCGGTCTGGCGGTCACCGATGATCAGCTGACGCTGACCACGGCCGATCGGGGTCATCGCGTCGACGGCCTTGTAGCCGGTCTCCATCGGCTCGTGCACCGACTTGCGCTGCATGACCGTGGGGGCCTGCAGCTCCAGGGCGCGGCGACCGGACGTCTCGATCTCGCCGAGACCGTCGATCGGGTTGCCGAGGGGGTCGACGACACGGCCGAGGTAGCCCTCGCCGACGGCCACGGAGAGAACCTCACCGGTGCGCTGCACCGGCTGTCCCTCCTCGATGCCGCTGAACTCACCGAGGACGATGGCACCGATCTCGCGCTCCTCGAGGTTGAGGGCGAGGCCGAGGGTGCCGTCCTCGAACTTCAGCAGTTCGTTGGCCATGGCCGAGGGAAGACCCTCGACCTTCGCGATGCCGTCGCCGGCAAGGGTGACCGTACCGACCTCCTCGCGCGAGGCCGCGTCCGGCTTGTACGACTGGACGAAGGTCTCCAGTGCGTCCCGGATCTCCTCCGGCCGGATCGTGAGCTCCGCCATCTGGGTTCCCTGCTCTCCTTGTTGGGCCCGAAGTTTCACTTTGGGGGTCTGGGGGCGACCCCCAGGATTCTTCATGTACGGCCCAACCAGGGCCGTCGTAAGTACGTACTGCTATGAAGTTGCTGCTCAGCTCGCCAGTCGGCGGCCGGCGTCCTCGATGCGGTCGGCGAGGGAGCCGTTGATGACCTCGTCACCGACCTGCACCCGGATCCCGCCGAGGACCTCGGGGTCCACGTCGAGGTTGAGGTGCATCTGACGGCCGTAGAGCTTCGCCAGCGCGGCGCCGAGGCGCTGCTTCTGGCCGTCGCTCAGCGGCACCGCGGAGGTGACCACGGCGACCATCCGGTCCCGGCGCTCGGCGGCGAGCTTGGACAGGGCCTCGAGGCCCGTCTCCAGGCTACGTCCACGCGGCGCGGTCACAAGGCGCGTCACCAGACGCTCGGTCACGGCGTCGGCCCGGCCACCGAGCAGGCTGCGCAGCAGCTCGCTCTTGGCCGCCTTGCTCGCCGAGCGGTTGGTCAGCGCGGCCCGCAGCTCGGTGCTGGAGGAGACGATCCGGCCGAACCGGAACAGCTCGTCCTCGACGTTGTCGAGCGTGCCCGCCTTCTGCGCGGCGGTGAGGTCGGCGGTGTTCGCCAGCTGCTCCAGGGCGTCCACCAGGTCGCGGGACTGCGACCAGCGGGAGCGCACCAGACCGGCCAGCAGGTCCGCGGTCTCGCCGCCGACCTGGCCGCCGAGCAGCCGCTGGGCCAGCTCTGCCTTGGCCTCACCGGCCTGCGCCGGGTCGGTGAGGACCCGACGCAGCGACACCTCGCGGTCGAGCAGCGCGGTGACGGCCGCCAGCTCGTCGGCGAGCTGCGCCGCGTCCACGGACGTCGAGTCCGTCAGCGCGTCGAGACGCTCACGTCCGGCTGCCAGGGCCTCGCGGCTCGCTCCGTTCATCGCGTGGCCTCGGCCTTCTCCTCGAGCTCGTCGAGGAAGCGGTCGATGACACGGCTCTGGCGGGCGTGGTCCTCGAGGGACTCGCCGACGAGCTTGCCGGCCAGGTCGGTGGCGAGCTTGCCGACGTCTCCACGGAGCGCGGACGCGGCGGCCTTGCGGTCGGCCTCGATCTGGGCGTGACCGGCGGCGACGATCTCCTCGCGCTGCCGCTGGCCTTCCGCACGCATCTCGGCGATGAGCGCGGCGCCCTGCTCCTGCGCCTCCTGGCGCAGACGCGCGGCCTCGTGCCGGGCCTCGGCGAGCTGTGCCTTGTACTGCTCAAGGACGCTCTGGGCCTCGACCTTCATGGCCTCGGCCTCTTCGATACCGCCTTCGATCGCCGCGCGGCGCTCCTCCAGAACCTTGTTGATGTTCGGAAGCAGCTTCTTCCAGAAGAAGAAGAACACGATGGCGAAGGCGATGGTGCCGACGAGCAGCTCGGGGCCGGGCGGAACGAGCGGGTTCTGCTCTTCCTCGGCCGCCAGCTGTACCAGGTTGGCGATCACATCAGTGCCTTTCGTCGATTCGTGTCAGTAAGGGTTGATCACTTACCGAACACGAACGGCATAACGATGCCGATGAGGGCGAGCGCCTCACAGAACGCGAAGCCCAGGATCTGGTTGGCGCGGATCAGACCGGCAGCCTCGGGCTGACGGGCGAGCGCCTGCGTGCCGTTACCGAAGATGATGCCGACGCCGACGCCGGGGCCGATGGCGGCAAGGCCGTAGCCGATGGAACCGAGGGAGCCGGTGACGCCTTCGGCGGCGAGGGTCTGGAGAGCGGACATGCCGGTTCTTCCTTCTCTGTTACGGACCGGTGGGGGTTGGCCACCGGACGACTTGGGATGTGCGGGCGGGTAGGGGCTCAGTGGTGCTCGGCCAGAGCGCCCTGGATGTACGAGCAGGCGAGGAGCACGAAGACGTACGCCTGGACCGCCTGCACGAAAAGCTCGAAGAGGATCATGATGATGGTCATCACGAAGGAGACGCCGGCCGCCGGGATCATCCAGCTGTTCAGCAGGTACCAGGAGGCGACGGTGAACATGACCAGCATCAGGTGGCCGGCGAACATGTTCGCGAAGAGTCGCACCGCGTGCGTGAACGGGCGGACCAGGACGTTCGAGAAGAACTCGATGACGACCACGAGCGGGAGAACCGCGCCCAGCGACTTGTCGTAGCCGGTGAGGTTCTTGAAGCCGCCGACGAAGCCGTGCTTCTTGAAGGTCAGCGACATCCAGACGATGTAGACGATCCCCGCGAGGATGATCGGGTACGCGATGATCGACGACACCGGGAACTGAGCCAGCGGGATCACGGACCAGATGTTCATGATCCAGATGAAGAAGAACAGCGAGACCATCAGGGGGACGTACTTCTCGCCCTCCTTCTTGCCGAGGGTCTCGTAGACGATGCCGCGGCGCACGAAGTCGTAACCGGCCTCGCCGACCATCTGCAGCTTGCCCGGTACGACCTTGGCCTTGCCGAACGCAGCCCAGAAGAAGCTGACGACAAGGAGGGTGGTGATGAGCGCGAGCAGCATCACCTTGTTGAACTCGAACCCTCCCACCGTGGCGATCGGCTTGAAGAGGAACGAGTGCAGGCCCGGAGCCGGAAAACCACACCCGTTGTCGGACATGATCCGACAGCTCCAGTCAAAGGCGAGCTGGGTCTGGTCAGCACTCACCGCGGGCTCCTTCGGCGTGACGCATGGGTACGGCAACCTCGTTGTGTCGGCGCGGCGCGCAGCCGCGGGTCGGCACCGGACTGGTGTAACGGATGTGGGGGCGGCTCTGGGGCATCAAGCCTCGCGATCGAGCAGGCGTCAGCTCAGATGCCCGCGCCCGCGATGCCGCAGTTGGCACCGGACGATAGCAGGAGTTCTCCCCGCCCTTTATCCCGCCCCTACCCCTCACGACGACGGCCCTGTCTTCTCGGTCTTCTCACTCTTCGCGGAGTCCGGGTCGATGTAGAAGATCTTGGCCTTCATGTGCGCGCGAGCCTGCGCGGCCATCCACACGACGGTTGCGACGACGAGCGAGATCGCGAACGTCTTCGCGTTGAAGAGAGAGGTGTCCTTGAAGAGGGCGACGAAGATCAGGAGAAGCAGGAGCTGGGCGACGTAGAGCATCAGCCCCATGGCCTGGAACAGCTGCGGGAGCGTTTTTGCCGTCCACTGCAGGACGTATAGGCCGATTCCCATGAACAGGATGGCCAGCAGCGTGCCGATCACCGCACCGAGCGCGCCCTTGCCGCCGGCCACCGCAGCGCTGACGGCGACGACGATCGCGCCGGCAGCCGCTGTGGGCACAGCGATCTGCAGAAGATTCCGGGCGTCATTGGACGGCATGGCGGCAACTCCGCTTTCACAGGGGGCAGGGGTGTCGTCATGGACGAGCGTAGTCCCGGACTGAGAGAGAACCTCACTCCGATGGACCCTCGCACTGAGGTCCTTCGGCACTGTCCCGGGTTCTCGTGAACCGTATCACAAACTATTTGATGAGGTCTTTACCTGGCAGGTGTGCTCGCTGTCACACATGAGAGTGACAGTGCGCGTATGTGCAGGAACGGCGCCCCTTTGTCTGGTATTGCGCCGCTTCGCTCCCCCACGGTTTGGCAATGCTCTAGTCAGATTCTTACCTTGCCGTCAGCGCGACGACTCGGCTTTCCGCCGGTCCAGGAAGCGCGAACGGGCGCCCATCGCGGTGGCTCCGTTGACCGAGGCGATGCCAGCGGCCACCGGAGTGCGCTCCTCGTGCGGTTCCTCGCCGCCGGTCTGCGGAGTGGCCGCCGCCGGTTCCGCCACGGCTCCACGACGGCGGTACCGCGGCGGCACGAAGGCCTCGGCCCAGCGCGGGGTGCGCGGCGTGAAGCGCGGCAGGAGCAGCAGGACCAGACCGATGGCGCTGAGGAACACCACACCCAGCACGATCCACATGGACGCCGAGTTGACCGAGTAGGCCAGCGCCCCGAAGGCGATCAGCGCGGACCAGAAGTACATGATGAGGACGGCCCGGCTGTGGGAGTGGCCGATCTCCAGCAGCCGGTGGTGGAGGTGGCCCCGGTCCGCGGCGAACGGGGACTGGCCCCGCCAGGTGCGCCGCACGATGGCCAGCACCAGGTCCGCGGCCGGGATCGCGATGATCGTCAGCGGCAGCAGGAGCGGGATGTACACCGGCACCGTCTGGTGCACGGCCGCCTTCTCCGAGCCCGCGAACAACTTCAGCGCGTCCGGGTCGACCTGTCCCGTGATGGAGATCGCGCCCGCCGCCAGCACCAGCCCGATCAGCATCGAGCCGGAGTCGCCCATGAAGATCCGCGCCGGGTGCATGTTGTGCGGCAGGAAGCCCAGGCACATGCCCATGAGGATGGCCGAGAACAGGGTCGCCGGAGCGGCGGCCTCGATGCCGTACGACACCCAGACCCGGTAGGCGTAGAGGAAGAACGCGGCCGAGGCGATGCACACCATGCCGGCCGCGAGGCCGTCGAGGCCGTCGACGAAGTTGACCGCGTTGATGGTGATGACCACCAGCGCGACGGTGAGCAGGGTGCCCTGCCACTGGGTGAGCGCGACCGAGCCCACACCCGGGATGGGCAGCCACAGGATCGTCAGACCCTGCATGACCATGACGCCGGCGGCGATCATCTGGCCGCCCAGCTTGATCAGGGCGTCGATCTCGAACTTGTCGTCGAGGACACCGATCAGCCAGATCAGCGCGGCGCCCGAGAGCAGGGCGCGCGGCTCGTTGGAGTTCTCGAAGACCGTGCTGAGGTTCGCCAGATGGTCGGCGACCAGCAGGCCCGCGCACAGGCCGAAGAACATGGCGATACCGCCGAGCCGCGGAGTGGGTTCCCGGTGCACGTCACGCGCCCGGATCTCCGGCATCGCCCCGGCCACGATCGCGAACTTCCGCACCGGCCCTGTGAGCAGGTACGTCACCGCGGCCGTGATGCAGAGCGTCAGCAGGTATTCACGCACGGGCTTCCCCACAGGTCTCGCTGGCCATCTCAGCCCCACACACTAGCGATGCGCGCATATGGTTGGGGACTTCCGGGTAGCGACGATGGTTGCACGAGTGGCTGTGCATGCCCGACCGCCTACCCCGGCTCAGCCGGGATAGGGCGGAAATCCCCGGGTCAGCTCCCGTACTTCTTCACGGGCCCGCACCGCGTCAATCTCCCCGCGCAGCACCCCCGCCATGAGCACGGCGATCCGGGCCATCTCCACCTCCCCCATGCCCTGGGTGGTCAGGGCGGCCGTGCCCAGGCGCAGGCCGCGGGCGTCGCCGTGCGGCAGGGCACAGCAGTCCAGGACCATCCCGGCGGCGGCGAGCAGTCCGCGGCCGGTGCGGCCGTCGACGCCGAGGGGCGCCGGGTCCGCGGTGATCAGGTGGGTGTCGGTGCCGCCGGTGGTGACGACGAACCCTTCGGCGGCGAGACCGGCGGCGAGCACGCGGGCGTTGGCGACCACCTGATGGGCGTACGCGGTGAAGGCCGGTGTTGCCGCCTCGCCGAACGCGACGGCCTTGGCGGCGATGGTGTGCATCTGCGCGCCGCCCTGAGTGAAGGGGAACACCGCCCGGTCGACCCGCTCGGCCAGCTCGGCGCCGCACAGGATCATCCCGCCGCGCGGTCCGCGCAGCACCTTGTGGGTGGTGGCGCACACGATGTCCGCGTACGGCACCGGGCTGGGCGCCGCTCCCCCGGCGACGAGTCCGATGGGATGGGCGGCGTCGGCGATGAGATACGCCCCGACCTCGTCGGCGACCTCGCGGAAGAAGGCGTAGTCGAGGTGGCGGGGGTAGGCGATGGACCCGCACACGATCGCCTTCGGACGGTGGCTCAGGGCGAGGGCGCGCACCTGGTCGTGGTCGACGAGCCCGGTCTCCGCGTCGACGCCGTAGGGCACGAAGTCGAACCAGCGGCCGGAGAAGTTGGCGGGCGAACCGTGGGTGAGATGGCCGCCGTAGGGCAGGCCGAGGGCGAGGACGGTGTCGCCGGGCCGGAGCAGGGCGGCGTACGCGGCCAGCACGGCCGACGAGCCGGAGTGGGACTGCACATTGGCGTGCTCGGCCCCGAACAGCGCCTTCGCCCGGTCCACGGCGATCCGCTCGGCGACGTCCACGATCTCGCAGCCGCCGTGGTGCCGGGCCCCGGGATAGCCCTCCGCGTACTTGTTGGCGAGCGGCGAGCCGAGCGCGGCCAGCACGGCCGGCGAGCTGAAGTTCTCGGCGGCGATCATCTGCAGGGTGGTGGCCTGCCGCTCCCGTTCACCGAGCAGGATCTCCGCCAGCTCGGGATCCTGCCGACGCAGGGCATCGGCCTCTAGGACAGGGGTGACCGACATGGTGGGCTCCGGGGCGTCGACGGTGACGTATGCCCAATGTAGGCCCGGTATGGGCGGTCCGCTCGGCTATGTCCGGGTGGGTACTCCGGTCAGGGCCGTCACCACCGGGTCCAGGGCCTGGTGTATCTCGTCGCCGATCGAGCGGAAGAAGGTCAGCGGGGCGCCGTACGGGTCGAAGACCTCGTCCGCCTCCGCCGTGGGGGCGAGCAGCCAGCCGCGCAGGGCCGCGGCGGCGCGGACCAGGGCGCGGGCGCGCTCGACGACGCCGTCCTCCAGCGGAGGCAGCGTCGCCGGATCGATGGCCCGCACCAGGCGGGTGAACTCCTTCAGGGTGAAGGTGCGCAGGCCCGCCGAGTGGCCCATCGAGACGACCTGGGCGCGGTGGTCACGGGTGGCCGTCAGGACCAGGTCGGCCCGGATCACGTGCTCGTCCAGGAGCTCCCGTCCGACGAAGCCGGAGGAGTCCGCGCCGAAGTCGGCGAGGACCGTCTCCGCGTTGGCCTCCATGGGCGCGCCCTCGTGGCCCCAGGTGCCCGCGCTCTCCACGATCAGCGCCCCGCCGAGCACGCCGAGCCGCTGCGCCACGAAATGGCGGGTCAGCCGCTCGGTGATCGGCGAGCGGCACACGTTGCCGGTGCTGACATGGAGGATGCGGAAGGTGTCGCGCGGAAGCCCGACGAAGGTGGTCGTGATCTCCGCAGCACGTTCCCCGTTGCCTATGCCACGCCCCGCGTCAGGGGCTGTCAATTCGCCACCTCGAGGTCGGGTACGACCTTGCGCAGCTCCTCGGCCGAGAGCGCGCCCGCGCGCAGCAGCAGGGGCACCTCGCCGGTGACGTCGACGATCGAGGAGGGGACGTTGCCCGGGGTCGGACCGCCGTCGAGGTACACGGAGACGGAGTCGCCGAGCATGCCCTGGGCCGCGTCGCAGTCCTCCGGCGCCGGGTGCCCGGTCAGGTTCGCCGAGGAGACCGCCATCGGACCGACGTCGGTCAGCAGTTCGAGGGCGACGGGGTGCAGCGGCATCCGCACGGCGACCGTGCCCCGGGTCTCGCCCAGGTCCCACTGCAGGGACGGCTGGTGCTTGGCGACCAGCGTCAGCGCGCCCGGCCAGAACGCGTCGACCAGTTCCCAGGCCAGCTCGGAGAAGTCGGTGACCAGACCGTGCAGCGTGTTCGGGGAGCCGATGAGCACGGGCGTGGGCATGTTGCGGCCCCGGCCCTTGGCCTCCAGCAGATCGCCCACGGCCTCCTTGGAGAAGGCGTCCGCGCCGATGCCGTACACGGTGTCCGTCGGCAGCACCACGAGCTCGCCACGGCGGACGGCGGACGCGGCCTCACGCAGACCGGTCGTGCGGTCGGTCGCGTCATTGGTGTCGTATCGCCGTGCCATATCTAGCGGGCCTCCTCGTACACGTGCTTCGGAAAGATCTCGGGGGTGCTCACGGCAGGGCCTTGCGTGCCGTGGCGAACCGGGGGCGGTTGTTGAGGTCGGGGTGGTCGGCCGCGTCGGCCCAGCCCCGCTCCTCGGTGAAGATCCACGGCACCTGGCCGCCCTGGGTGTCGGCGTGCTCGATGACGACGACACCGCCCGGGCGCAGCAGCCGGTGCGCGGTGCGTTCCAGGCCGCGGATGAGTTCGAGGCCGTCCTCCCCTGAGAACAGGGCGAGTTCGGGATCGTAGTCGCGTGCCTCGGGCGCCACGTACTCCCACTCGGTCAGCGGGATGTACGGCGGATTGGAGATGACCAGGTCGACCTGGCCGTCCAGGTCCGGGAAGGCGTCGAGGGCGTTGCCCTGGCGCAGGTCGACCCTGGACCCCTCCATGTTCTTCCGGGTCCAGCGCAGGGCGTCCTCGGACAGCTCCACGGCGTGCACGCGCGAGCGCGGCACCTCCTGGGCGAGGGCGAGCGCGATGGCGCCGGAGCCGGTGCACAGGTCGACGATGAGCGGTTCCACGACGTCCATCGCGCGGACGGCGTCTATGGCCCAGCCCACCACCGACTCGGTCTCGGGGCGGGGCACGAAGACGCCGGGGCCGACCTGGAGTTCCAGGTACCGGAAGAAGGCGCGTCCGGTGATGTGCTGGAGCGGCTCGCGCTGCTCACGGCGCGCGATGACCTCCCAGTACCGGGCGTCGAAGTCCGCGTCCTTCACGGAGTGCAGCTCGCCCCGCTTCACGCCGTGCACGAACGCGGCGAGCTCCTCCGCGTCGTTGCGCGGCGAGGGCACGCCGGCGTCGGCCAGCCGCTGGGTGGCCTGGGCCACCTCTGCGAGCAGCAGGTTCACGCAAGTCCTCCGGAAGTACTCGTACGTGCCTTCTATGCGGCGGCCAGCTTCGCGGCCGAGTCCGCGTCCACACAGGCCTGGATCACCGCGTCGAGGTCGCCGTCCAGGACCTGGTCCAGGTTGTACGCCTTGAAGCCGACGCGGTGGTCCGAGAGGCGATTCTCCGGGAAGTTGTACGTACGGATCTTCTCGGAGCGGTCGACGGTACGGACCTGGCTGCGGCGGGCGTCGGCGGCTTCCTTCTCCGCCTCCTCCTGCGCCGCGGCGAGCAGCCTGGAGCGCAGGATACGCAGTGCCTGCTCCTTGTTCTGCAGCTGGCTCTTCTCGTTCTGGCAGGAAGCGACCACTCCGGTGGGGATGTGCGTGATGCGCACGGCGGAGTCCGTGGTGTTGACGGACTGTCCGCCGGGTCCGGAGGAGCGGTAGACGTCGATCCTGAGGTCGTTGGGGTTGATCTCGACGTCGACCTCCTCGGCCTCCGGCGTGACCAGCACACCGGCCGCGGAGGTGTGGATGCGGCCCTGGGACTCGGTCGCCGGGACGCGCTGCACGCGGTGCACGCCGCCCTCGTACTTCAGCCGGGCCCACACGCCCTGTCCGGGCTCCGTGGCGCCCTGGCCGCCCTTGGTCTTCACGGCGACCTGGACGTCCTTGTAGCCGCCCAGCTCGGACTCGGTGGCGTCGATGATCTCGGTCTTCCAGCCGACGCGCTCGGCGTAGCGCAGGTACATGCGCAGCAGATCACCGGCGAACAGGGCGGACTCGTCGCCGCCGGCGCCGGCCTTGATCTCGAGGATGACGTCCTTGTCGTCGCTGGGGTCACGCGGGACGAGCAGCAGCCGCAGTTTCTCGGTCAGCTCCTCGCGCTGCTTGTCCAGCTCCTTGACCTCGGCGGCGAAGTCCGGGTCGTCCGCGGCGAGTTCGCGCGCGGTCTCGATGTCGTCGCCCGTCTGCTTCCAGGTGCGGTACGTGGCGACGATCGGGGTGAGCTCGGCGTAGCGCTTGTTCAGCCTGCGCGCGTTCGCCTGGTCGGCGAAGACCGACGGGTCGGCGAGCTGCTTCTCCAGATCGGCGTGCTCGGCGACGAGTTCCTCGACGGCCTCGAACATCTTGGGCTCCTGAAATGCGTACGAAGGGAAGTGGCGGGCGACCAAAAACGCCGGTCCCGGGCACACCCCGGGAGGGTGTGGCCGTGGACCGGCGAAAAGGGGCTCGCTACTTCTTGGAGCCGGCGGCAGCCTTGCCGAAGCGGGCCTCGAAGCGGGCCACACGGCCACCGGTGTCGAGGATCTTCTGCTTACCCGTGTAGAACGGGTGGCACTCGGAGCAGACCTCGGCGCGGATGGTGCCGCTGGAGATCGTGCTGCGGGTGGTGAACGACGCGCCACAGGTGCAGCTGACCTGCGTCTCGACGTACTCGGGGTGGATGTCGCGCTTCAAGGTGTCTCCTAGTTTCGGGAGGGCGCCGGGTCGCCGCCGCGGGATGCGAAGGCGTGAACCGGAGCCGACGTACCAGTCTGCCAGGACTGGGGCCATCCCCCAAAACGGGGGGTACAAGTGATCTATTCCCAGGGCCCTCGCGACGGCTCAGGAGGAGCTGACGACGCCCTTCGCGGTGCCCGTGGCCGTGCCCTCGGTCGCCGACTTCGGGATCGCCCGGTCGTCCTTCAGGGCCTTCCAGACCTGGGCGGCCTTGGCCTTCTCGACCAGGACGCGGTTGCCGTCGGCCGGGTCGTACTGGACCGGCATCGTGACCATCGTCATCTTGCTCGCGCTGATGCCCTTGAGGCCGTTCGCGAACGACATCAGCTTGTTGACCGAGCCGAGGTCGGAGTCGGTGGTGACGGTCTTGGTCGCGGTGTCCGCCAGGTCGTAGAGCTTCTTCGGGTTGGTGAACAGGCCGACGTCCTTGACCTGGTTGATCAGCGCCTTGATGAAGGCCTGCTGGAGCTGGATCCGGCCGAGGTCGGAGCCGTCGCCGACGCCGTGCCGGGTGCGGACCAGGCCGAGGGCCTGCTCGCCGTCCAGCCTGTGGGTGCCGGCCTTCAGGTTCAGGTGGCTGTCGTCGTCGTTGATGTCCTCGGTGGTGGTGATCTCGACGCCGCCGAGGTCGTCGACCAGCTTCTGGAAGCCGCTGAAGTCGACCTCCAGGTAGTGGTCCATGCGCAGATCGGTGATCGACTCGACGGTCTTCACCGCGCAGGCGGCACCGCCGGTGGAGTACGCCGAGTTGAACATCACGCCGGACGCCGCGTCATGGGTGTTGCCGTCGGTGTCGGTGCACTCGGGGCGGTCGATGAGGGTGTCCCGCGGGATGGAGACCACGCTGGCCTTCTTGTGGCCCTTGTAGATGTGGACGATCATCGCGGTGTCGGAGCGGGCGCTGCCGTCGTCGGGGCCGCCGCCGAGCTTCTGGTTGCTTCCCGAGCGGGTGTCGGAGCCGAGGACGAGGATGTTCTCGGAGCCGTTGTCGACCTTGTCCGGACGGTCGGTGCCGAGGGCCTGGTCGATGTCGACGCTGTTGATGTTGCCGTTGAGCTTGAAGTACAGGAAACCGGCTCCGGTGCCGCCCAGGACGACGATTCCAGCGGCCGTCCAGGCCATGATCAGCAGACCCTTGCGCTTCTTGTCGCGGGGCTTGCGGCGCCTGCCCTTGGCGCGGCGGCGCGCACCCGCGGTGCCGGTGTCACCCGGTATGCCGGATTCCGGCGTGCTCTCGGCGGACATGTGCTCCTCGGTTCTCGTCCGGTCGGTTACCCCCTGCTTTCAGGGCCAGGCGTGGTCAAAGACCCGTACCGCACCATCGTCGCTCCGCCAGGTCAGACGGCGAAACCCGGGAAAGGGTTGCACAACGCACTGTGGCCACCCTGTGAAAAGGTGGCCACAGCGCGTACCGAATTATTTCGGGCGAACGTCCCTCACCTGCGTTTTCAGCCGAAGATGTCGTACTGCTGGTACGTCGTCCCGACCGAGATCCTTGTGGCGAAGATCTCGCTGGTGGCCTTGCCGGTGCCCTTGTAGAGGTACAGCGTGCCGCCGGGCGTACGGGCCAGCAGGTCGGCCTTGCCGTCACCGCTGACGTCGCCGACCGCGGCGACCTTGTTGTACGACGTGCTGCTCCACGCCCGCACCTTCACACGGGACGAGAAGGGCGCCGAGGCCGAGCCGGTGCCCTTGTACAGGTAGACGTAGCCGTTGCTGCGCGTGCGGGCGATCAGGTCGGCCCTGCCGTCGCCGGAGAAGTCCCCGTGGCCGACGAGGACGTCGTACTGGCTCCAGCCGGTGCCGGTGCCGATCTGCACGCGCGACGAGAAGGTCCCGTTGCCCTTGCCCGGGTAGAGCCACGCCTTGCCGGCGGAGTCCACGGACACCAGGTCCGGCAGGTAGTCGCCGGTGAGGTCGCCGGGCGTGACGATCCGGGTGCGGGTCGCCCAGTTGTCGGCGACCTTCGAGGTGGCCCAGGAGCCGCTCGCGGGCACCCAGTGCTTCCAGTAGACGTCTCCGTCGGAGCTCCGGCGGACCAGCAGGTCCTGGAAGCCGTCGCGGTTCAGGTCGTTCTGCAGGACGACGTTGTACGCGCTCCAGTTGCCCCACGACTCCCGGGCGCCGAAGGCGCTGCCCGTGGAGTCCAGTTCGTAGCCGGTCTTGGTGGAGGAGCTGCGCACCCACAGGTCGGCCTTGTGGTCGAGGCTGAGATTGCTGTCGTCGACGCGCGGGTAGGCCGCGCCGACGTACGTCCGCACCTTGGCGAAGACGCTGTAGGCGCCCTTGGCCACGCAGTCCTGCACGCCCCAGGAGACGACGCCCACGATGCGGTTGTTGACGACGAGCGGGCCGCCGGAGTCGCCGTTGCAGGCGGACGTCGTACCGGCGTCGCTGCCGCTGGCCGGGTTGCCGGCGCAGACCATGTGGCCCTGGACGAAGTCCGCGCCGTAGGCGCCGGAGCAGGTGGTGTCGGACTGGATCGGCAGGGTGGCCGTCTTCAGCGTCGGGGAGATGTCCTGGCTGGTGGAGCTGGTCCGGCCCCAGCCGTAGACCTTGGCGCTGGTGCCGGCCGTGTAGGCGGCGGTCTCGGTGGAGGTCGCCATCCGGATCGGGGACACCGTGACGGGACTGCCCAGCGTGAGGACCGCGATGTCGTTGTCGATCGTCCGCGAGCTGTAGGACGGGTGGTTCCACTGGCGCCGGACCGCGGTGGCGGTGCCGCCGTTCAGGTCGGTGTCGGGCAGCTGCGCGGTGCCGGTGACGACGGCGCCGTACGCCTTCCAGTTGTAGCCCTGGACGCAGTGCGCGGCGGTGAGGATCTTCGTCGGGGAGACGACGGTGCCGCCGCAGAAGAAGTAGATCCCGTTCGTCTCGTCCTGGTACCAGAGCTGGGCCATCCACGGCGCGTTCGTGATGGTCGTCGTGGTGCCGCCGATGATCTTCGCGTCGATCGTCGAGGAGCTGCTGTAGGACGACTTGGCCGAGTCCCTGGTGTCGTCGTGGGCGGCGGCCCCCAGGACGCGCTGCTCCAGCTCGGCGAGCGTGGGCGAGCCGGCGGTCGGCACGGCGGGCGGGTTCGGCTCCGCCGAGGCGGCGCCCGCGGTCGAGGTCAGCAGCGCGGCGCCGACGGCCGCGGCAATGCCTGCGGCGGCGACGGGAAGCGCGATACGTATCCGGCGTCTGTGACGGCCACTGCCGGACCGGGTCGTGGACAAGGAAGTCCCCCCAGAGGTGCATGAGTCGGAAGAGGCGCCTGATGCACCCCTTCCTCTCAGCGCCGAAAAGCCGATCCCCGTCACTGCTGTGACGGGGATCGGCTTTTCGAGAAGCGGCGGCGACTAGTCGCCGTTGCCGGGCGTCGGCGTCGTCTTCTGGATCTGCATCAGGAACTCGACGTTCGACTTGGTCTGCTTCATCTTGTCGAGCAGCAGCTCGATCGCCTGCTGCTGGTCGAGCGCGTGCAGCACCCGGCGCAGCTTCCAGACGACCGCGAGCTCCTCGTTGCCGAGCAGGATCTCTTCCTTACGGGTACCGGACGCGTCCACGTCCACCGCCGGGAAGATGCGCTTGTCGGCGAGCTTCCGGTCGAGCTTGAGCTCCATGTTGCCGGTGCCCTTGAACTCCTCGAAGATCACCTCGTCCATGCGGGACCCGGTGTCCACCAGCGCGGTGGCGAGGATGGTCAGCGAGCCGCCGTCCTCGATGTTGCGGGCCGCACCGAAGAAGCGCTTCGGCGGGTACAGGGCGGTCGAGTCGACACCACCGGACAGGATGCGGCCGGAGGCCGGGGCGGCGAGGTTGTACGCACGGCCCAGACGCGTGATCGAGTCGAGCAGCACGACGACGTCGTGACCCAGCTCCACCAGACGCTTGGCGCGCTCGATGGCGAGCTCGGCGACCGTGGTGTGGTCCTCGGCCGGGCGGTCGAAGGTCGAGGAGATGACCTCGCCCTTGACCGACCGCTGCATGTCGGTGACCTCTTCCGGCCGCTCGTCGACCAGGACGACCATCAGGTGGCACTCGGGGTTGTTGTGCGTGATCGCGTTGGCGATAGCCTGCATGATCATGGTCTTACCGGTCTTCGGCGGGGCCACGATCAGACCGCGCTGGCCCTTGCCGATCGGCGACACGAGGTCGATGATGCGGGTCGTCAGCACGCCCGGGTCGGTCTCCAGACGGAGCCGGTCCTGCGGGTACAGCGGGGTGAGCTTGTTGAACTCCGGTCGGCCACGGCCGTGTTCGGGCGCCATGCCGTTGACGGAGTCCAGCCGCACCAGCGCGTTGAACTTCTCGCGGCGCTCGCCTTCCTTCGGCTGACGCACGGCACCGGTGACGTGGTCACCCTTGCGCAGGCCGTTCTTGCGGACCTGGGCGAGGGAGACGTAGACGTCGTTCGGGCCGGGCAGGTAGCCCGACGTACGGATGAAGGCGTAGTTGTCGAGGATGTCGAGGATGCCCGCGACCGGGATCAGGACGTCGTCCTCGGCGATCTGCGGCTCCTGGCCGATCTCGTCGCGGCCACGACGGCCCCGGCGGTCGCGGTAACGCCCGCGACGGCCGCGACGGCCGCCCTCGAAGTCGTCCCCGTCCTCGTCGGCCCGCTGCTGACCACGGTCCTGACGACCGCCGCCCTGCTGCTGCCCCTGCTGCTGGCCGCGCTGGCCGCCCTGCTGGTCGTCGCCCTTGCGGCGGTCGCCGCGGTCGCCGCGGTCGCCGCGGTCGCCGCGGTCACGGTCCCGGCCCCGCTCACGGCGGTCCCGGCGGCGGCCCTCGCCGCCCTCACCGGCGTCGCCCTGCGGCTGCGCCGGCGTCTCGGCCTTCGGCTCGCTCTTGGCCTCGGCGGCGACCGTCTCCGGCGCGGCGGCCACGGGGGCGCCGGCCTCGGCGGTGGCGCGGCGACGACGGCGCTCGGCGGGCGCGTCGTCGGAGGCCGGCTGGCCGGGGATCTCGATCTGCTGCTGCGCCACGGCCTTCTCGGCGGGCGCCTCGGCCTTCTCCGCCTTCTTGGCGGGCGCGTCATCGCCGGTACGGGCCTTGGAGGTGGCCCGACGCTTCGGCTTGGTCTCGGTGGCGTCCCCGGCGGGGGAAGATGCAGCCTTCGGGGCCGCGGCACCCCCTCCGGCCTGCGCTTCCTTGATGACCTCGATCAGCTGGCTCTTGCGCATGCGCGCGGTGCCCCTGATGCCGAGGCCGGATGCGACCTGCTGCAGCTCGGCCAGCACCATGCCCTCGAGGCCGGTACCGCGGCGCCGCCGGGAGCCGGCACCGGTGGCAGGCGCGGAGGCGTCCGTGGCGGGCGCGGCAGCGGTCTCCTCGACACGTGCGCCCATCAGATCGGTGGTGTCGCTCACGAAGGGTCCTTCCCTGGAGCGGACGTCGGCCTGTCTGGCTCGGCGACCGGTTGTGCTGTCCGGCTTCGGTCCTTGTCGTGGACCGGCCGGGGCGGTGGTCCGCCAAAGCGGCGGAAGAGATATCTGGTGATGGCGCTTCCCAAAGCCGTGGCACCGAGTGTCCGTGTCACGTGGCTTGGTCGCACCGGTTCCGGAGCGTGCCCGGCGAGTCGCTCAGTGCTCGTGTACGAGGTACTGCCCGCGTACGTCGTACGGAACACAGTGCGGCTTGGGAGGCTCCCGGAAGAATGTCTGTCCCGGACGGGGACACAAAGCACCTCGCCATGGTGGGGTCGGGTGCAGACTTGAGGTTAACACTACCGGATCCAACAAACATTCCCCCTCTCGAAATCCGGCAACCGTGTGTCAGGGCGCAAGCGGCAGCACGCTCGCTCCCTGGGCGTCGAGCTCGAGCCGGTTCGCGGCCCAGCCCTCGCCTGCCAGATCAGCGACCTTGTCGGCACTGTCGTCGTCGGCCAGCGCCAGCACGGTGGGGCCCGCTCCGGAGATCACCGCGGGGATCCCGTCGGCGCGCAGCCGCTCCACCAGCGCGGCGCTCTCCGGCATGGCCGGGGCGCGGTACTCCTGGTGCAGACGGTCCTCGGTGGCGGGCAGCAGCAGCTCGGGGCGCCGGGTCAGGGCCTCGACGAGCAGGGCGGCACGGCCCGCGTTGGTGGCGGCGTCGACATGCGGCACAGTGCGCGGGAGAAGGCCGCGCGCGGTCTCGGTGAGGACCGGCTTTCCAGGCACGAAAACCACCGGAACGATGGAATCGGCGGGATCCATCCTGATCGCCCGGGCGGCGCCGGACTCCATCCAGGAGAGCGTGAAACCCCCGAGCAGACAGGCCGCGACGTTGTCGGGGTGGCCCTCGATCTCGGTGGCGAGCTCCAGCAGCGCGGCGTCGTCCAGACGGGACTCGCCTCCTATGGTCACCGCCCGCGCGGCGACGATGCCGGCGCAGATGGCGGCGGAGGAGGAACCGAGGCCGCGGCCGTGCGGGATGCGGTTGGCGCAGACGATCTCCAGACCGCGCGGCTGTCCGCCCAGCAGGTCGAAGGCGGTGCGCAGGGAGCGTACGAGAAGGTGGCTCTCGTCACGCGGCAGCGTCTCGCTGCCCTCACCCGCGATGTCGATGTGCAGCCCGGAGTCGGCCACCCGGACGACGACGTCGTCGTAGAGCCCCAGCGAGAGGCCGAGGGCGTCGAAGCCCGGGCCGAGGTTGGCGCTGGTGGCGGGGACGCGCACCCGGACGGCGGCGGCGCGGAAGGCTGGACCGGCCATCGCTCGATGACTCTCCTTGAGCTGCGTGATTGTCGAAGACATTCGATGACGTACGAAGACCCTGCGGGCCGTGGAGACGGCGCGACACCCCGCCATACGCGGAGGCATATGCAGCGGGCGGGTTCAGTACAGCCTATCGAAGGAAGGTTCTGTGGCGACATAGGGCGCACAGGAGGCGCACGATGCGTGTCGTAAGCCCCCTGTGCACCCCCGTGCCGTTGCTGATCAGGCCAGGCCCAGCCGCTCGGCCGCGGTGGCCGCGTCGACGGGGACGGTGACGGGCTGCGGGGCGCCCGCGACGGCCCAGTCGGGGTCCTTCAGGCCGTTGCCGGTGACGGTGCACACGATCTTCTGGCCCGGGTCGACCTTGCCCAGCTCGGCGGCCTTCAGCAGACCGGCGACGGACGCGGCGGACGCCGGCTCGACGAAGACACCCTCCTGGGAGGCCAACAGCCGGTAGGCGCGCAGGATCTCACGGTCCGTCACCTCGTCGATGAGGCCGCCCGACTCGTCCCGGGCCGCGAGCGCGAACTGCCAGGAGGCGGGGTTGCCGATCCGGATCGCGGTGGCGATCGTCGACGGGTCCTTGACGACCTCACCGCGCACGATGGGCGCGGAACCGGAGGCCTGGAAGCCCCACATGCGCGGGGTGCGGGTCGCCACGCCGTCGGCGGCGTACTCCGTATAGCCCTTCCAGTACGCGGTGATGTTGCCCGCGTTGCCGACCGGCAGGACGTGGATGTCGGGGGCGTCCCCGAGCATGTCCACGATCTCGAACGCGGCCGTCTTCTGACCCTCGATACGCACCGGATTGACCGAATTGACCAGCGCCACGGGGTAGTTGTCGCTCAGCGCGCGGGCGAGCGTCAGGCAGTCGTCGAAGTTGCCGTCGACCTGGAGGATCTTCGCGCCGTGGACGAGCGCCTGGCCCATCTTGCCCAGCGCGATCTTGCCCTGCGGTACGAGAACGGCCGAAACCATGCCCGCGCGTACGGCGTAAGCGGCCGCGGAGGCCGAGGTGTTGCCGGTGGAGGCGCAGATGACCGCCTTCGCGCCCTCCTCCTTGGCCCGGGTGATGGCCATGGTCATCCCGCGGTCCTTGAAGGAACCCGTGGGGTTCGCGCCCTCCACCTTCAGGTGGACCTCGCAGCCCGTGCGCTCGGAGAGCACCTGCGCGGGCACGAGCGGCGTGCCGCCCTCGCGGAGCGTCACGACCGGCGTGGTGTCGGATACCGGCAGCCGGTCCCGGTACTCCTCGATGATTCCGCGCCACTGGTGGGTCATTGCTGGTTACTCTCCTTCAACCCGCATGATGCTGGCGACACCGCGCACGGTGTCGAGCTTGCGCAACGCCTCGACGGTGCCGCCGAGGGCCGCGTCGGACGCTCGGTGGGTCACGACGACGAGGGACGCCTCGCCGTTGTTGCCCTGCTGCCGAACCGTATCGATCGAGACACCGTGCTCGGCGAAGACGGTCGCCACCTGGGCGAGAACACCCGGTTTGTCGGCGACGTCAAGGCTGATGTGATAGCGCGTGACGACCTCGCCCATGCCCGAGACCGGGAGGGCGGCGTAGGCGGACTCGCCGGGTCCGGTGGTGCCGCTGAGCCGGTTGCGGCAGACGGCGACGAGGTCGCCGAGGACGGCGGAGGCCGTCGGGGAGCCGCCCGCGCCGGGGCCGTAGAACATGAGCTGCCCGGAGGCGTCCGACTCGACGAAGACGGCGTTGTACGCGCCGCGCACGGAGGCGAGCGGGTGCGTGAGCGGGATCATGGCCGGGTGCACCCGGGCCGACACGGACTGGCCGTCCCCGGCCCGCTCGCAGATGGCGAGCAGCTTGATGGTGCAGCCCATCTCCTTGGCGGAGGCGAAGTCGGCGGCGGTGACCTCGGTCATGCCCTCGCGGTAGACGTCGTCGAGGCGCACGCGCGTGTGGAAGGCGATTCCGGCGAGGATGGCCGCCTTGGCGGCGGCGTCGAAGCCCTCGACGTCGGCCGTCGGGTCGGCCTCGGCGTAGCCGAGGGCGGTGGCCTCGTCGAGGGCCTCCTGGTAGCCGGCCCCCGTGCTGTCCATCTTGTCGAGGATGAAGTTGGTGGTGCCGTTGACGATGCCGAGCACGCGGTTGACCTTGTCGCCGGCGAGGGACTCGCGCAGCGGACGGATCAGCGGGATGGCGCCGGCGACGGCGGCCTCGTAGTAGAGGTCCTTGCCGTGCTCCTCGGCCGCGGCGTGCAGGGCGGCGCCGTCCTGGGCGAGCAGCGCCTTGTTCGCGGAGACCACGGAGGCGCCGTGCTCGAAGGCGGTGGTGATGAGGGAGCGGGCGGGCTCGATACCGCCGATGACCTCCACCACGACGTCGATGTCGCCGCGTTTGACGAGCGCGGTGGCGTCGGTGGTGATCAGCTCTCGCCGGATGCCCTCGCGCACCTTGTCGGGCCGCCGCACGGCCACCCCGGCGAGCTCCACCGGAGCTCCGATGCGGGCGGCGAGGTCGTCGGCGTGCGTCGTCATGATGCGCGCCACCTCTGAGCCGACCACTCCACAGCCCAGCAGCGCCACCTTCAGCGGACGCGTACGCATCATCCGACCTCGTTTCCTTTACTTCTGCGGTTGGACCAGTCTCACTCACCGGACCGGAGTTTCTATGCCCGGTCCGGATCGTGAGACGTCTATTTCAGTATGTTGGAGGGCGGTGACCGGAAGATCTTCCGCCGCTCTCCCCCGTGCTCACCACGGCGCTCAGCCGACGTCGAGACGCAGGAGGTCCTCCTCCGTCTCCCGGCGGACGATCACCCGGGACTCGCCGTCGCGCACGGCGACGACGGGCGGCCGGAGCACGTGGTTGTAGTTGCTGGCCATGGACCGGCAGTACGCCCCGGTCGCCGGTACGGCGATCAGGTCACCCGGTGCCAGGTCGGCCGGCAGGAACGCGTCCTTGACCACGATGTCCCCGCTCTCGCAGTGCTTGCCGACGACCCGGGCCAGCATGGGCCCGGCGTCGGAGGTGCGCGAGACGAGGGCGACGCTGTACTCCGCGTCGTACAACGCCGTACGGATGTTGTCGGACATGCCGCCGTCGACGGAGACGTAGGTACGAAGGTTGTCGAGCGGCTTGACGGTGCCGACCTCGTAGAGCGTGAAGGCCGTCGGACCGACGATGGCGCGCCCCGGCTCGACGGAGATCCGCGGAGTCCGCAGCCTGGCGCCCTCGCACTCGCGGGTGACGATCTCGGTGAGCGCCTTGGCGATCTCGTGGGGCTCGCGGGGGTCGTCGTCGCTGGTGTACGCGATGCCGAGACCGCCGCCGAGGTCGATCTCGGGCAGCTCGACACCGTGCTCGTCGCGGATGTCCTTCAGCAGCCCGACCACGCGGTGCGCGGCGACCTCGAACCCGCTCATGTCGAAGATCTGCGATCCGATGTGGGAGTGGATGCCGATCAGTTCCAGCGAGTCGAGCTGAAGCGCCCGCCGCACGGCCTCCGCGGCCTGTCCCCCGGCCAGCGGGATGCCGAACTTCTGGTCCTCGTGGGCGGTGGCGATGAACTCGTGGGTGTGGGCCTCGACGCCGACGGTGATACGGATCTGCACGCGCTGCCGCTTGCCGAGCTCGCGGGCGATGTGGGCGACGCGGACGATCTCCTGGAAGGAGTCGAGGACGATCCGCCCCACGCCCTCGGTGATCGCCCGGCGGATCTCCTCGGGGGACTTGTTGTTGCCGTGGAAGGCGATGCGGTCCGCGGGCATCCCGGCGGAGAGGGCGGTGGCGAGCTCACCGCCCGAGCACACGTCGAGGTTGAGCCCCTCCTCGTGCAGCCAGCGCACGATGGCGCGGGAGAGGAAGGCCTTGCCTGCGTAGAAGACGTCCGCGTCCTGACCGAACGCGGTGCGCCAGGCCCGCGCCCGGGCCCGGAAGTCGGCCTCGTCGACGACGTAGGCGGGGGTGCCGTGCTGTTCGGCGAGGGTGTTCACGTCGATGCCGCCGACCGTGACGACGCCGTTCTCGTCGCGGGTGACGGTCTGGGCCCACACCTTGGCGTCGAGGGCGTTGAGGTCCGCCGGCGGCGCGGAGTAGTGCCCCTCGGGCAGGACATCGGCGTGCCGGGGCCCGGCGGGGTGTGCGGAACGGCTCATGACTCTTCTGGCTTCCTCAGAGGTGTTCGGGTGCGTCGATGCCGAGCAGGGACAGGCCACCGGCCAGCACCGCCCCGGCGGCTTCGGCGAGCGCGAGCCGGGCACGGTGGGCGGCCGAGGGTTTCTCCGCCCCACGCGGCAGCACGGCGGGCAGAAGGACGAGCACGGCATCGGCAACGCTGACGAGGTGCCGGGCGAGACGATCGGGGGCGCGGTGCGCGGCCGCGTGGGCGAGGACGCGGGGGTGGTCGGCGAGGAGGGTGAGGAGGGGGGTGGTGGGGGTGTTGGGGGCGGCGGGGGCGTTGGGGGGTGCAGTGAGGGCGGTGAGGGCTTGGGCCGGGGGCGCCCCGGTCTTGCCCCGGGGCGGGTCGGTGAGGGGATGGGCCTCGGCCGCCCCGGTCACCCGGGTCACGGCGTCGGCCGGCCGGGTGAGGGCCCGGGCTTCTGCCGCCCTGGCCGTGGCGTCGGCCGGTCCGGTGGGAACCTGGGCCCGGGCCGACCCAGTCACCGCATCCACCGGTCCGGTGGGGACGTGGGCCTCGGCCTGGGCCGGCTCAGTCTCCGCGTCGGTCGGCCCGGGTTCCGCTGTGAAGCCGAGGTCGGCGGCGTTGCGGGTCAGGGCCCGGGTGCGGGCGTGGGCGTAACGGACCCGGAAGAGGGGGTTGGCCTCGCGCTGGACGAGGTGCTCGTCGGTGATGCGGGGCCGGTCGTGGGCGGCCGGGTGGAGCAGGGCCCAGCGGGCGGCGTCCCGCCCGAGCGGGAGCGGATCAGCGGGGGCGGGAACGGGTCGTACGTTGACGTCGAGGGGCGCGGGGGCGTCCGGCGGCCGTCCGAACGCGTCGACGCGCACACCGAGCACGTCCTCCCAGGCGGCCTCGGGAGGGGCCACGCAGCTGGTACGTACGAGGGTGCCCTGAGCCCGCAGCAACCGTGCGCAGGCCTCCATGACGACGACGGCCCGGACCTCATGGGGACAGTGGAGCTGCACGACCTTCCCCGTGGGCCGCTCGACGAACCCGTACCGCGGTCCGCGCCGCAGGATTTCCTCGACGAGTCCGGCGCCCTGGGTGCCATGGCCGTCGATGCTGAAGTTGATGAAGCCGGGCCCGGTGACGACGACGTCGGCGACACCGTCGGCCCCGACGAGGTGGGGGCGCAGGATCTCGGCGACGCGCAGGGGCGGCTGCCCGGCGGACCGAGCGAGCTGAAGGGCGACGTTGGTGGCGTAGTCCCCACAGCCACCGGCCCCGGGCACGGTCACGAGAACCCGCTCCGGCACGGCCACGTCCAGCTCCCCGTCATCGACAGCACGACGCACCGCGCGCAGCACGGTGCGGGAGAGCTCGACGGGGGTCACGGGACAAGCGTATGGGAGAAGGGGGGTGGGTAAGCGAGCGGGTTTGGACGATGGTCCGGGATGTGGACTGATGTGGAGAGGCGGGTGACTGGACGATGGACGGGGCAGTCCAGGCGTGAAGACGTCGGCAGCCGCCACAGGAGCCCGACCGGCGCGAGCCACACGTCAGCGCCGATCGGCGGCGGCCCCCAGAACACCTCCGAAGAGGGGCCCGTCCCCCTCACCCTCGGAGTCCTCACTCCCGCTCCGCTTCCGCTCGATCAGCTTGCGTACGAGGCTGACCAGTTCGGCGGGTTCGAAGGGCTTGGCGAGGAAGGCGTCGACGCCGACATCGAGGCCGCTGTCGACCTCGTACTGGGTACAGGCGCTGACGATGGCGAGGGGCAGGTCCCGGGTACGGGGATCGGCGCGGAGCCGCGCGGCGGTGCGGAGTCCGTCCAGCCGGGGCATGACGACGTCGAGGGTGACGACGTCGGGACGCACCTGATGCACCACATCCAGACACTCGGCACCATCGGCCGCGGTCACGACCTCGAGGCCCTCCAGCTCGAGATTGACCCTGATCAGCTGCCGGATGACCTTGTTGTCGTCCACAACAAGCACCCGGCCCGACGCGCCTGGCACAAGTCGAGAGTAGGTCCGGACCGGCCACCGCGTCCGGGTTTTGCCCACTTCCACCCCGTGCGGGCGACCCGACCCCCCGGAAACCGTTCATGAACACCCTGTCAGAGCTGGTAGGGTTCTACCCGTCGCCGCCAAGCAAGGCGCCCGACACGCCCCCGTAGCTCAGGGGATAGAGCAACGGCCTCCGGAGCCGTGTGCGCAGGTTCGAATCCTGCCGGGGGCACTCGCCTAGGAACAGCAGAAATCAAGCGCTGACCAGGGCGGATGTCAGCAGAAGAGGGCGGGAGTCAGTCTTACTGACTCCCGCCCTCTCTCGTTGTCTCTCACGGTTCGCGTGTGAGAGCGTGTGGATCAAGCCGAGGCGTCCTTGATGATCGTCCCAGCATGGCGTTAGAACCGCTCTCGACTGTCGTCCAGCCCATCCGGGGCGGGCTGCGTGGTCCTGTTGACGAGCGCCTCGCACATCTGAGTAGCCCACAGCCCGTGGACGTGAAAGACGTCACCGAGCCGACATAGGAGACGGCCGTGAGGAGCTGCCGTCCCTGAGGCGCGCTGTACGTGTTCCGGGTCCGGTGTTCCAGGGCCCTCCCCCGGCATGCCGAGTGCTGCGGTGGCAAGGCTGTCCGCCAGCCCTTCACAGGTCTTGGCCGCGGCCGTGCGCCGACGCACGCCCATGTATTCGCGAGAGAACTCCCAATAGGTCGGCGCCCGGTGGTCGCGCTGCCGCGACAGCTTCAGGTTCCTCGACGTTCTCGCGGCGCGCGGCGACCTGCCGCAGCGGCTCGCCCTCGGCGTTGGCGACCCAGCGCATGGTGCCAGCGATGAACTTCGCCACGCCCGGGGGGCCTGGCGGACCAACGGTGCGGGGTACCAGGGCAGGAGCACCGGGTCATAGGCGGTGGTGTGCGGGCGTACCCGCCGAGTCGGCCGAGCGCGGTGAGGAACTCTAGCTTGGACTTGGCTCACGCCGGGATCACCTCGCGCCGCTGTCCCGACTTCAGCCGGTCCGTAGCCCGGCGGCTGGGGACGGACCGTCGACCGGCCGATCGCCGCTCGGGATGGCCGACTCGGTCGGCCGGAAGTCGGGGCGGGGTCGACCACCTCGCCGCCGGAGTCGGCGGCCATCTCGGCTTCCAGCCGGTTGAACCCTTCGTGATCGTCGTCGGGATGCTTCACTGGGCTTCCTTCTCTCGGGGAGGGTGGGCCCGGCCTACGCTGTAGGAGGTGAGCGGCCGACCCCAACAGCGGCCGTTACGGTGAGCGGCGTGAGTGGGGAATCAGCGGAGTCGGTGCCGTGCCGGTGGTGCGGCACGCCGGTGCCGCAGCGACGGCGGTGGCGCACGCGGCGCTACTGCTCCAAAGAGCACCGCCGCAAATTCGGGTTGCTGAGAGCCGTCGCGAGGATCCTGGACAGCCTCTAGCTGTCGTGTCGCGTTGTCTCGGTTTCGCAAGATCTCGGAACGCGAATTGCTGCGGGATTGCGTCGCGCGTAACCCGCCCGGAAGAAACCGAGATTCAGTCCATTGATCAGCGGCTCGATAATCATTACCTGTTCGGCCGCATGTCGTGGGCGGGGATGCCTGAGGGTGCCGGGACATGATCACCCACGGAAACGATCAACGTCCTGCTGGAGAAGTCACAGGCCAGCCCGTCCTATCGAACGGACAAGAATGTCGCCAAGCACACGCAAGCGGAACTGCGCCCGAGTCGCCGCTCTGCTCACCACTGCCGTGCTCGCCCTGGGCACCCCGGCGCCGTCGGCTTCCGCCGACGAACCGATCGGCGCGGGTGGGAGCGGCGAAGGTCTGAATATCAACTTCGACATTGCCCAAACCGTTTGGACAGCCCTGGTCAACACTGCGTTGAAGCCGCTGTGTCTGAATGGTGCGAATTCGGCGGAGGATGCCTCCGTAGTTTGCGCGGTGACCGAGGAACCCATGGACAGCCGTTGGGGAAGTGGCGGGGTTCCGCCTCAGTAGCTGCGGACTCAGTAGTCACGGAATGAGGCCAGCACCGCACTGTTGGCCCGCCTACGCGCGAGGGCGGCGCCCCCGCAGACTGAGCCACTACCGCCGTTCACGCCCCTTCGGGCCGACTCACCGCCCTCGTGGCCAGCGCCCCGCGCAGGCACTCCGTGAAGCGGGCCGTGATCGTGCCGGTGGGGTCCAGGTGGGGGTTGAAGATCGTGACGTCCAGACCCCAGCAGCGGTCGTCGGCGAGTGCCGTGGTCAGGACGTGGCCGAGTTCCGCCCAGCTCAGACCGCCGGGAAGGCGGTAGTCGACGGCCGGCATGAGGGTGTCGTCCAGGACGTCGGCGTCCAGGTGGGTCCAGTAGGGGGTGGTGAGGTGGGTGAGGGCCTGGGCCGTCGCCGCCTCGATGCCCAGTGCGCGGACCTCGGTCAGGTTCATCGCGTGCAGGGCCGGGGGCAGCGGCTGCATGCCCGCCTCCGCCGACTCCGTCTCGTCCCGGAAGGCGAAGGCCACCGCGTCCTCGTCCCGGAGCAGCGGGCCCCGGCCTTCCAGGTCCGTCAGGACCGCCGGGCCCCGGCCGGTGGCCAGGGCCAGTGCCATCGACGCGGCCTCGCCGTTCGGCTCGGCGGACGGCTGGTAGAAGTCCGTGTGGCCGTCCAGGAACAGCAGGCCGGGTCGGCCGCGGCGGCGCAGGGCCAGGAGGTTGCCCAGCAGGACGGTGCAGTCGCCGCCGAGCACCACGGGGAAGAGGTCCTGGTCGAGGGCGGTGGTCACGGCGTCGGCCAGCTCGGTCGCATAGCGTGTGATTCCGGTGGGGTTGAGTACGCCCGTCTCCGGGTCGCGGACGGGGTCGTACTCGGGGGGTTCGAGGTGCTGCTCCAGGACCGGCCGGAAGCCGTCCAGCAGTCCTGCCCGCCGTAGGGCCGTCGGCAGATGGGACACACCACCTGGGCGCAGGCCGAGTACGGACGGTGCCTCGATGATCGCCAGGCTCTGCACGGTCGTCTCCTCGGGCAAGGGGTACGTGCGGCCGCAGGAAGAAGGCGGCCGCCCCGCCCCGCCCCGCCCCGGAACCTACGCCGAGCGCTTTCGGGACGTCGTCTTCTTCGCCGGCGTCTTCTTCGCCGTGCTCTTCGCCGTCGTGCTCTTCGCCGTCGTCTTCTTGGCCGACTGGGCCGACTTCGAGGTCGAGGTCGAGGTCGAGGTCGACTTCGACGCCGACTTCGAGGTCGACTTCCTGGCCGACGTCGTCTTCTTCGCCGCTGTCTTCTTCGCCGTCGACTTCTTGCCCGCCGGCTCCTTCGGGGTGGACTTGCGGCGGGGGAGCTGTCGTACCTCCGCCGGTTCCTCGCCCCGGGACTCCTTGGCCTCGCGGACGCTCTTCTCCAGGGCCGCCATCAGGTCCAGGACCTTGCCGCCCTTGGCCGGTTCGGGGGTCTCGCGCGGGGTCTCGCCGGCGGCCTTCGCCGCGATGACCTCCTCCACCGCCTCGCGGTACTCGTCGTGGAGGTCCTCCAGGTCCACCTCGCCGAGCGTGTCCATGAGGGCGTCCGCGAGGTCCAGTTCCTTGTCGCGGACCGTCACGTCCACGTCCGGCGCCACGCCTTCCGGGGCGCGGACCTCGTCCGGCCAGAGGAGACCGTGCATGGCGATCGCGTCGCCCACGACCCGGAGCATGCCCAGGCGTTCCCGGCCCCGCAGGGCGAACTTCGCGATCGCCACCTTGTTGCTGCGCTTCAGGGCTTCCCGCAGGAGCGTGTACGGCTTCGCCGCCGGGGCCCCGCTGGCCGCCAGGTAGTACGCCGCGTCCATCTGGAGCGGATCGATCCGGTCCTCCGGCACGAACGCCACGATCTCGATCGTCTTCGCCGTCGGGATCGGCAGCTGGGACAGATCCTCGTCGGTGATCGGCACGATCGTGCCGTCCGCGTCCTCGTACCCCTTGCCGATCTCCGACTGGGTGACCTCCCGGTCCTCCAGCTCGCAGAACTTCCGGTACCGGATGCGGCCGCCGTCCTCCGTATGGATCTGGCGGAAGGAGATCGCGTGGCTCTCGGTCGCGTTCACCACCTTGATCGGGATGCTGACCAGACCGAACGAGATGGCGCCGTTCCAGATGGATCTCACGTGCAGCACCCTTTCGCCAGGTTTGGGGCAACTCAAGATATCTTCATCCCATTTCCATGGGATTCTCATCGTATGACGCCGATCACAGAGGTGGAGGGGCGACGGCTCGCGCTCAGCAACCTGGAGAAGGTGCTGTATCCGGCGACCGGCTTCACCAAGGGCGAGGTGCTGCACTACTACGCCACCACCGCCGAGGTGCTGCTGCCCCATCTGCGTGACCGGCCGGTCTCCTTCCTGCGCTACCCGGACGGACCGGACGGACAGGTCTTCTTCACCAAGAACGTGCCGCCGGGTACGCCCGAGTGGGTCACCACCGCCGAGGTCCCCCGTTCGGAGGGGCCCGCCCGGATGGTCCTCGTGCAGGATCTGCCGAGCCTGATGTGGGCCGCGAACCTGGTCACCGAGTTCCACACCCACCAGTGGGTCGCCCAGGCGCCCGGCACCGCCGACCGGCTTGTCCTCGATCTGGACCCCGGCACCCCCGCGACCGTCGTGGAGTGCTGCGAGGTCGCCCTGTGGCTGCGCGAACGGCTCGCGGCGGACGGGATCGAGGCCCACGCGAAGACCTCCGGCTCCAAGGGGCTGCATCTGCTGGCCGCGGTCCGGGGTTCGTCCTCCGACGAGGTGTCGGAGTACGCCAAGGAGCTCGCCGTGGAGGCCGAGCAGGCCATGCCCCGGCTCGCCCTGCACCGGATGACCCGCAGCCTGCGGCCAGGGAAGGTCTTCGTGGACTGGAGCCAGAACGCCGCCCGGAAGACCACGGCCACCCCCTACACCCTGCGCGCCCGCCCCGAGCCCTGGGTCTCCGCGCCCGTCACCTGGGCCGAGGTCGAGCAGTGCGGCTCCCCCGCGCAGCTCGCCTTCACCGCACCGGACCTCGCCCCCCGGATCCAGGACTACGGCGACCTGCTGGCGCCGCTGCTGGACCCGGACCGGGCCTCGGCACTCCCCCAGCGCTGACCGGTCCGACCCTCCGCTCATCCCTCGTCGCACGAGTTACGACCGTCCGGCTCATCCCCCATCACACGAACTCCGCTCCCCGCCCATCCCCCAGCACACGAGCTCCGACTCCCCGCCCATCCCCCATCACACGAGCTCCGACCGTCCGGCTCATCCCCCATCACACGACCTCCGACCCCCCACCCCTCCCCCATCACACGAGTAACGAAGGAGCACCATGCCTGTCCGTCGCACCCTCCTCGTCGGGCTGTCAGCGCTCACCCTCGGTGCCGCGCTCCCCCACGCCCCGGCCCGCGAAGCGACCCCGCCCGTCCCGGACGCCGAAGTGATCACCGACTGGAACCGGACCGCCGTCGAGGTGGTCAGCGGTGACGCCCAACGGCCCGCGGCCGAGCCGTTCGTCTGGTACGGGTTCGTCTCCGCCGCCGTGTACAACGCGGTCGTCGGCATCGAGGGCCGCTACACGCCGTACAAGTGGGACGTGCGGGGGCCGCGGCACGCCTCCTCGGAGGCCGCTGCCGCCGCTGCCGCCCGCCGGGTGCTGCTGACGTACTTCCCGAACTCCGGGGCTCGGATCGAGGCCGCCTACACCGCCTCGCTGGCGAAGATCCCCGACGGGAGCGCCGAGGAGGAGGGCGTGGCTTTCGGGGAGCGGGCCGCCGAGCGCCTCGTCGAGCTGCGCCGGGGCGACGGGCGGGACGCGACGCTGACGTACGACCGGACACCCGCGCCCGGCGTGTGGCGGCCCGAGCTGCCCGGCTACCGCCCCTTCGCCAACCCGTGGATGGCGAGGATGCAGCCGATGCTGGCCGACTCGCCCGACCGTTTCATGCCGGGGCCGCCACCCGAGCTGACCTCCAGGCGGTACGCGCGGGATCTCGCCGAGGTGCGGGCGATGGGCGCGAAGGACAGCACCGTGCGGACGGCCGAGCAGACCGAGACGGCGCTGTTCTTCACGGATCCGCTGCCGCAGCAGCTGCAGGCCGCGTACCGCGAGCGCGTCACCCGACGGAACATGGACATCGTGGAGGCGGCCCGGCTGTTCGCGGCGGCGAACACCGCGTCCGTGGACGCCACGATCACCACCTGGAACTCCAAGCTGACCTACGCGCTGTGGCGGCCGATCAGCGCGATCCGGCTGGCGGACACGGACGGGAACCCGGCCACCGAGGCCGACCCGTCGTGGCTGCCGCTGACCAACACGCCGCCGTACCCCGAGTACATGGGCGGGCACTGTGCCAATGACGGGGCCGTGATGGCCGTACTGGACCGGCTGACCGGCGGTGACATCGATCTGCGGGTCCACTCGGCGGTGACGGGCACCACGAGGACGTACAAGAACTCGGCCGACTTCAACCGGGACGCGATCGACGCCCGGGTGTGGGAGGGCATCCACTTCCGGACCGCGGACGTGGTGGGCAACCGGGTCGGACGGAAGATCGGCAGATTCGCGGTCGCCCACTACTTCAAGCCGCTGCACGAGGACAGGGCCTAGACCAGGCCTGGACCTAGACCCTGCCCCACGTGTTCCGGTCCCGCGCCATCGCGTGCAGCGCCTCCACGTCCGCCGGTTTGAGGACCCCGCCCTGCCTCGCCAGTTCGCCGAGGCCCGTGTCCTGGAGGATGCGGACCTCGCGGACCGGGGTCGTCACGGAGACGTCCGCCGGGCCCACCAGGCACAGGACCGGGTGGACCTCGGCGGTCAGGGCGTAGGAGGCCCGGTCCGCCTCGGCGCGCAGCCGGCGCAGCAGCGGCTGGGGGTCCCGTCGGGCCGCCGTGACCACCGGGTCCGCCACCCTCACGCGCTGCTTGCGGGCGTAGAGCGCGTGGATCGCGAACAGGCCCGCCGGGCCGATCGCCAGATGGTGGATGCGGGCGCCGCCGGGCAGCGGGATCGAGTGAAGGGTGTGCCAGCCCGCGCCGTCCAGGCGGTCCAGGGCCTCGCCGACCGTCTGTTCGGCGGTGAGCGCGTGGCGCCTGGGGTCCGTGCGCAGGCGGCGGGCCGGGCCCGGGTCCCGCTCCAGGGCGACCAGGAGCGCCTCGCCGGGGCGGTTGGGCGCCAGGTCGTCGTCCGGGTGGAGCGTGAGGCGGGCCAGCTCCGCCGGGGTCGGGACCGGTGGCGGGCCCACGGTCACCGGGCCGGTCAGGAAGGGTCCCAGGGCCTCCAGGACGTCCTCTCTGCGCTCGTCGCTGAGCAGGTTGACCCTGGCCGCCTCACGGTCGTACCACGCGATGTTCCTGCCGTCCGTGAGGCAGACGTACAAACGTTCCTGACCGTGGCGCCAGGCCGGCACGACACGCAGTCCGCTCATGCACCATCACCCCTTTGACCATGGGAACAGGCGGGGTGCTCCAGGGGCAAGAACCCGGTTACCTTTGAGAGGAGTTGGGAGGGGAAGTTGGGGGAGGCGCCAATTGCGTACCCGCGGGAAGCAACCCGACGTTCCTGCTCCGGACACCCCGTGGGACGAGATCGTGCCCGGCCTGTGGATGGGCGGGCACGAGTTCCGGGCGGTGTCGGGACAGGTGGAGTTCGTCGTCGTGCGGGACGAGTTCGATCTCGTGCAGACCCTGCTGCGACTGCCCGGGCACGGGCCCGACAGCGAGGTGGAGCACCATGTGTGGCCCATCCCGGACGGGCCGCTGGACGGGACGCAGCTCGCGGGGGTCATACGCCTCGCGCAGGCCGCGGGAGAGGCGCTGGACGCGGGGCGGTCCGTGCTCGTGCGCTGCTTCCACGGCTACAACCGGTCGGGGCTCGTCATCGCCCAGACGCTGGTGCGGCGGGGGCACTCCGCGGAGGAGGCGATCCGGCTGATACGGTCCCGGCGCTCGCCCTGGGCCCTGCACAATGACCTCTTCGTCGAGTATCTGCGCGCCGGGCTCTCGACCGCCCGCCTCCTGGAGGAGCTCACGGAGTGATCGACCTGGACGGGCAAAAGGGACTTCCCTCCGAATAAGGTGTACGGGGCCGCCGCTCACCTCAGAACCACAGGAGCACCGTGCCCCTCAGCCGTGTCCGTACGACCGTCGCCGTCGCCCTGTTCCTGGCGACCGCGGCGGGCTGCGGTGACGCCGGCGGACTCCAGGGCGCGGGCGCCACCCCGACCGCGGTCAGTCCGGCCCGGCTGTGGCCGGAGCTGACCCCGGCGTCCAGTCCCGCCTTCGAGATCGGCGAGGTGACCACCGAGGTCGTCAAGGGCGTCGAGGTGCCCGGTGACGACATCCGCAAGGTGGACCCGGTCGCGGTCGTGCGCGCCGAGATCGCCGACCACCCCGACGACTACGCGGGGGCGAAGGCGCCGTACCGGCAGACGGCCGACCGGATGGCCGACTGCGACCCGGGCGGCGACAGGGCCCGCTGCCCCGTGCTCACGCCGTACTACCGCGACCTGAACGGCAACGGCCGCGAGGACCTGACGCTCGGCTTCCGGCTGCTGCCGGACGAGCTGACCGCCATCCGCGTCTACACCGTCCAGAAGCACCGGCTGGTGCGGGTCATGTCCTACGACGACGCCGTCAGCGCGGTCGAGCTGGCCGGGCGGTCCGTCATCGTCCGCGCGCCCTCGGAGGTCGCCGGGTACGAGTACCGGCTCCAGTGGACCTGGGACGCCGACGCCAACGCGATGCTGCTGACCCACGACGAGATGCTGCGCACCGGGGAGCACAAGAGCTCGGTGAAGCCGTCGCCCTCCGCGAGCGCGCGGCCGTCCGAGTCCGTGAGCGGCCGATGAGGCTCGCGCTGCCCCGCTGGGCCGGCACGCTCTTCACCAAGGCCGCCGTGTTCATCACCGTCATGTGCTGTGCGCTCACGGCGCTGCTCGGTGTGCTGGTGCATGTCTCGGTCACCAACCAGACCGTGGGGCGGGCCCGCGGCGAGGCGCTGGACCGGCTGACCGACGCGACGACGGCCTTCGAGGCCGGGGACCGGCTGATGCCGGGGGCGGGCGTCGATCCGGCGGGGCTGCCAGGGTCGCTGCGGGAGCTCGCGGTGGCCGGGGACCGGGGCACGATGGTCGCCGATCACGAGGGCCGGCCGACGATGTGGGCGGCGGGCCCGGCCGACGGTGGACGGGCGCTGGCGGTGCGGGTGGACTACTCGCAGCAGGCCCGCACGATCGACGGCCTGGACCGGGCGATCCTGTGGTCCTCGGCGCTGGCGATCGGGGCCACGCTGCTGGTGGGCGCCCTCGCGGTGACCCGGGTGACCCGGCGGCTGCACACCACGGCCCAGGTGGCCCGGCGGATCAGCGGCGGCGACCTGGACGCGCGCGTCGACGACCCCCGGACGAAGGATCCGACGCGCCCTCAGGACGAGGTGGCCGCGGTGGCCGCCGCGCTGGACTCCATGGCGGCCTCGTTGCAGGGCAAGCTCCAGGCCGAGCAGCGGTTCACCGCGGACGTGGCGCACGAGCTGCGCACCCCGCTGACGGGGCTGCACGCGGCGGCGGAGCTGCTGCCCGCGGGGCGGCCCACGGAGCTGGTGCGGGACCGGGTGGCGGCGCTGCGGACGCTCACCGAGGACCTGCTGGAGATCTCCCGGCTGGACATGGGCCGCGAGCGCCTCGACGTGGACGCCGAGCAGCTGGGACCGCTGGCCGAGCGGGCGGTGCGGGCGGCCGGGGACCGTACGCAGGTCGTGGTCGAGCGGGATGTGACGGTGGAGACCGACCGCCGGCGGCTGGAGCGGGTGCTCGGGAATCTCGTCGCGAACGCGCACCGGCACGGGCGGGCGCCGGTGGTGCTGACGGTCGACGGTCCGGTCGTCACCGTGCGGGACCACGGGGACGGGTACCCGGACTACCTGGTGGAGCACGGGCCGCAGCGGTTCCGGACCGAGGGCGGGACGAAGGGGCACGGCCTCGGCCTCACCATCGCGCTGGGCCAGTCCGAGGTGCTGGGCGCGCGACTGGAGTTCAGGAACGCGCCCGACGGCGGCGCCCTGGCCGTACTGACGCTTCCTCAAGGCCCGGCCTGAGGCAGCACCGGCGGGGCCCGCGTCCCTGATGGCGCACTGTGAGGGGCGCCGGGCCGGAGTCGCTCCTAATGTGGCGAATAGTCAAGTTCGCCCCCTTCGTGGAGGTTCTCCCATGTCCCTGCGCTCCCGCCTCTCCATATCCGTCGCCGCCTGCGCCCTCGTGGCCGCGGCCGCCACCCCCGCCGTCGCGAACGACGACTGGGGCAACCACCGCGGCGACAGCGGCCACCACCAGAGCCAGCAGCGCCTGTACAAGGGCGTGGTCACCGCGAACACCCTGCTGCTGCGCAGCGCTCCGAACCGGGGCGGCCAGGTCATCCGGACCGCGCACCGCGGGGAGATCGTCAAGATCTTCTGCAAGACGGTCGGCCAGAACATCCAGGGCAACCCGCTCTGGTACCTCCTCACGGACGGCACCTGGGCCTGGGGCGCCGCCCGGTACATCGACAACATCGGGCCCGCGCCACGCTGGTGCTGAGCCGCAAGGCACACAAGACGCCCTATTTGGGTAAGTTCCGGACATGAGCAAGGCCGGAACCACCGTGGCACGAGCGGACACCCCCGCTCCCGCCGTACGCCTCCCCCGGCGCCGTGGCATCGAACTGGCCCTCATCGTCGTGGCCGTCCTGCTCTCCGTGTACGGCTACTGCGCTGTCGGCCTCGCCCAGGACGGCACGGTCCCGCCCGGCGCCGTCGGCTACGGCGCCGGGCTCGGTGTGCTGGCGCTCGTCGCCCATCTGGCGGTGCGGCTGCGGGCGCCGTGCGCGGACCCGCTGCTGCTGCCGATCGGGGTGCTGCTCAACGGCCTCGGCCTGGTCCTGATCTACCGGCTCGACCTGGAGACACCGGGCGACCGGGCGGCCCCCGCCCAACTCGTCTGGTCCACGCTCGGGGTGGCGTTGTTCATCGTGACGGTGGTGCTCCTGCGCGACCATCGCGTGCTCCAGCGCTACGCCTACGTCAGCGTGGTCGCCGCCCTGGCCCTGCTGATCCTGCCGATCCTGTTCCCCGCCGTGAACGGCGCCCGGATCTGGATCCGGATCGCCGGATTCTCCATCCAGCCGGGCGAGTTCGCGAAGGTGCTGCTGGCGGTGTTCTTCGCCGCCTATCTGGCCGCCAACCGGGGGGCGCTGGCCTACGCGGGCCGCCGGGTCTGGCGGCTGCAACTGCCGACGGGACGGGTGCTGGGCCCGATCGTCGCCATCTGGCTGCTGAGCGTCGGCGTCCTGATCCTGGAACGCGACCTCGGCACCTCGCTGTTGTTCTTCGGCCTGTTCGTGGTCCTGCTGTACGTCGCCACCGGGCGCACCGGATGGATCGCCGTGGGGCTGCTGCTCGCGTCGCTGGGGGCGGTGGCCGTCGGGTGGCTGGAGCCGCATGTGCACAGCAGGGTCGAGGACTGGCTGCACCCCTTCGCGTCCATCGAGGCGGGCCAGGGCCCGAACCAGCTCTCCCAGTCCCTGTTCGCCTTCGCGGCGGGCGGCATGCTCGGCACCGGCCTCGGGCTCGGCCACTCGGTGCTCATCGGCTTCGCCGCCAAGTCGGACTTCATCCTGGCCACGGCGGGCGAGGAGCTGGGCCTGGCCGGCCTGTCCGCGATCTTCCTGCTCTACGGCCTGCTGGTGGAGCGGGGCTACCGGGCCGGGCTCGCGTTGCGCGACCCCTTCGGGCAGCTGCTCGCGGTGGGGCTCGCCTCCATCGTCGCGCTCCAGGTCTTCGTGATCGCGGGCGGGGTGACCGGCTTGATCCCGCTGACCGGGATGGCGATGCCGTTCCTGGCCCAGGGAGGCTCCTCGGTCGTCACCAACTGGGCGATCGTGGCGCTGCTGGTCCGGGTGAGCGACTCGGCGCGACGGCAGTACGACACTCCCGCCGAGGACACCCGGTGATCCGGCACATCCGGCTGGCGGCCGTCTTCTGCGCGCTGCTGCTGGCCGCGCTGATGGTGAACGCCGCACGCGTGCAGGTCGTGGAGTCCGGCGCCTACGACGAGAACCCCGCCAACCGTCGGCAGACCATCGCCCGGTACGCGGCACCGCGCGGCGACATCCTGGTCGGCGGCCGGCCGGTCACCGGGTCCAAGGACACCGGTGAGCAGCTGCGGCACGAACGCACCTACCTGGACGGCCCTTTGTACGCGCCGGTGACCGGTTTCGCCTCGCAGGTGTACGGCACGACGTTCCTGGAGCACACCGAGGACGGGGTGCTGTCGGGCACGGATCCGATGCTGTCGCCGTTCCCGCTCCTGGGCGACCTGACCCGGGCCCGCGCGCCGGGCGGCGACGTGGTGACCACGCTCAACGCGCGGGCACAGCGGGCGGCCTACGACGGACTCGGCGGCCGCAAGGGCGCGGTGGCGGCGATCGAACCGTCCACCGGACGCGTCCTGGCGCTGGTGTCCACGCCCTCCTACAACCCGGAGGCGCTGTCGGGGAACGGTCCGGCGGTGTCCCGGTCCTGGATCGGGCTGAACGAGGACCCGGACAAGCCGATGCTCAACCGGGCGGCGCGGCAGACCTATCCGCCGGGGTCGACCTTCAAGGTGGTGACCGCCGCGGCGGCGCTGGACGCGGGGGTGGTGACGGACCTCGACGAACCGACCGACTCCCCCGACCCCTACACCCTGCCCGGTACCTCGACGAGTCTGACCAACGAGGCGAAGGGCTGTGCGGACGCCTCCCTGCGGGCCGCGTTCGAGTGGTCGTGCAACACGGTGTTCGCGAAGCTGGGGGTGCGGGTCGGGGTGACCGATCTGGCGGCCACCGCGCAGGCCTTCGGGTTCAACGACACGGGAGTGCGGATCCCGTACTCGGTGGCGCCGAGCACCTTCGACACGACGGTGGACCGGGCGCAGCTCGCGCTGTCGGCGATCGGGCAGTACAACACGCGGGCGACGCCGTTGCAGATGGCGATGGTGGCGGGGGCGGTGGCGAGCGGGGGCCAGGTGCGTGAGCCGTATCTGGTGGAGCGGACGACGAGGCCGGGCGGCGCGACCATCGCCACGGCGGGTTCCCGTCCGGTCCGGCAGGCGATGCACCCGTCGACGGCGCTGCAGCTGCGGGAGCTGATGACGGACGTGGTGCGCAAGGGCACCGGCACCAACGCGGCGATCCCGGGGGCGACCGTCGGCGGCAAGACCGGCACCGCCCAACACGGCATCGGCAACTCCGGTACGCCCTACGCCTGGTTCGTGTCGTGGGCGCAGGGCGAGCGGGACCTGGAGGCGAAGGTGGCGGTCGCGGTCGTGGTGGAGGACGCGGAGGCGGACCGGGGCGAGATCAGCGGGGGCGGGGACGCGGCGCCGATCGCGCGGGCGGTGATGCGAGCGGTGCTCGATGGGTGAGACGGGGGGTTCCACGGTAGGGGCGACCGACCTAACGTTCGGTCCATGACTGCCGCATTCGAACTCGCCGAAGTCAACATCGCCCGCCTCAGATTCCCGCTGGACTCACCGGAGTTGAAGGACTTCGTGGACGCGCTGGACCCCGTGAACGCCGACGCCGACAGCGCGGACGGATTCGTGTGGCGCCTTCAGTCCGAAGGGGGCGACGCGACGGACATCCCCGTCCTCGGGGACGAGTGGCTGATCATCAACATGTCGGTGTGGCGGGACACCGACTCGCTGGCGGCGTACATGTACCAGGGCCGGCACCGGGAGATGCTGGCCCGCCGCCGGGAGTGGTTCGAGAAGGTCCAGGAGGCGATGGTGGCGATGTGGTGGGTCCCGGCCGGGCACCGCCCGTCGGTGGCGGAGGCGGAGTCCCGGCTGCTGCACCTGCGCACGAACGGCCCGACGCCGTACGCCTTCACCCTGCGCACGTCCTTCCCGCCGGGCGAGTCGAAGCCGCTGCTCGGCGAGGTGCCGGAGGACCTCGGCTGCTCGGTGTAGGTCAGGCCCGGCGACCGTCCTCGATCGCCCGGCTCACCTCCGCCATCCGGTCCCGTTCCTCCGCGGCGAAGCGTTCGGCGTCGAGCTTCTCGGCGATCTCCTCGTCCTCGGCCATGAGGAGATCCAGGTTGGAGTCGCCCATCTCGAAGACGCCCATGTCGACATAGGCCTGCTGGAGGCGTTTGCCCCACAGGCCTATGTCCTTGACACAGGGAACGATGCGGGAGAAGAGCAGTTGCCGGAACAGGGCCAGGAACTCGGACTGTTCGGTGTACTCCTCGGCCTCGGCGGTGGGGATGCCGAAGTTCTCCAGGACCTCGACGCCCCTGAGGCGGTCGCGCATCAGGTGGCAGCCCTCGATGACGAACTCCTCGCGCTCGCGCAGTTCGGCGTCCGTGAGCTGCCGGTAGTAGTCGCGCAGGGCCATGCGGCCGAAGGCCACGTGGCGGGCCTCGTCCTGCATGACGTAGGCGAGGATCTGTTTCGGCAGCGGCTTGTCGGTGGTGTCGCGGATCAGGCCGAAGGCGGCGAGAGCGAGGCCCTCGATCAGCACCTGCATCCCGAGGTACGGCATGTCCCAGCGGGAGTCGCGGAGGGTGTCGTCGAGCAGCGACCGGAGGTTGTCGTTGATCGGGTACAGCATGCCGATCTTCTCGTGCAGGAAGCGGCCGTAGATCTCCGCGTGCCGGGCCTCGTCCATGGTCTGGGTGGCCGAGTAGAACTTGGCGTCCAGGTCGGGGACGGACTCCACGATGCGCGCGGCGCAGACCATCGCGCCCTGTTCGCCGTGCAGGAACTGGCTGAACTGCCAGGAGGCGAGGTGCCGGCGCAGCTCGGCCTTGTCCCGGTCGCTGAACCTGGCCCAATACCTGGTGCCGTACAGGGAGATGGACTCGTCCGGGACGCCGAGGGGGTCGTAGGGGTCGACCTCCAGGTCCCAGTCGATGCGCTTGCGCCCGTCCCACTGTTTGTCCTTGCCCTTCTGGTAGAGGGCGAGAAGGCGGTCGCGGCCGTCGTCGTACTCCCAGGAGAAGCGCGCCTGGCCGGTGGCCGGTACCTGCCAGAGGGAATCTCCCGGGGGGTTGGCGTACAGGTCGTGTGTCGGCATGTCTCGCAGGCTCCCGCGCGGTAGACGCGGGGTCAACAAGTGGCGCGTGAGGGATTGACGAGCTTGCTGACAAGCAGTCTCATAAGACTACGGACGATGTGACCCCGGGTAACAGGTTGGGAGAACCATGACGACGCTCACGGAAGCCGACGCGCTCGCGGGCCTGCGCGACGCGCTGGGCCTGCTCAAGGACCGGGAGCAGGTGGCCGAGCGGCTGCTCGACTCGTCCGCCAAGCACTCCTTCGATCCCGACAAGGAGCTCGACTGGGACGCGCCCTTCGAGGAGGGGAAGTGGTTCTGGCCGCCGGAGCTGGTGTCGCTGTACGACACGCCCCTGTGGAAGCGGATGGGCGAGGAGCAGCGGATTCTGCTCTCGCAGCACGAGTCGGCGGCGCTGGCGTCGCTGGGGATCTGGTTCGAGCTGATCCTGATGCAGCTGCTGGTGCGGCACATCTACGACAAGGCGGCGACGAGCGCGCATGTGCGGTACGCGCTGACCGAGATCGAGGACGAGTGCCGGCACTCGAAGATGTTCGCGCGGCTGATCTCCCGCGGTGAGACGCCGTGGTACCCGGTGAGCCGGTCGCACCAGCAGCTGGGCCGGCTGTTCAAGACGATCTCCACCACTCCGGGTTCCTTCACGGCGACGCTGCTCGGCGAGGAGGTGCTGGACTGGATGCAGCGGCTGACGTTCCCGGACGAGCGGGTGCAGACGTTGATCCGGGGCGTGACGCGGATCCATGTCGTGGAGGAGGCCCGGCATGTCCGGTACGCCCGTGAGGAGCTGCGACGGCAGATGGTGACGGCGCCGAAGTGGTCGCAGGAGTTCACGCGCGTGACGTCCGGGGAGTTCGCCCGGGTGTTCTCGGTGGCCTTCGTGAACCCCGAGGTCTACACGAACGTGGGCCTCGACAAGCGTGAGGCCATGGCCCAGGTGCGGGCGAGCGGCCACCGGCGGGAGGTCATGCAGACGGGAGCGAAGCGGCTGACGGACTTCCTGGACGACATCGGCGTGCTGCGGGGTGTCGGGCGACGACTGTGGAAGTCCTCGGGGCTGCTGGCGTAGGTGAGGGCTGGGGCCGGGCGGGGACTGGGGCCGGGCTCCGGGGTCTGGGGCCGAGGGCTGGGACCGGCGGGGGCGAGAACGGTTACGCTGCACGTCATGAGCCCCCCGGCCCCTACGCCCGCTTATCGCCGTCTGAGTGTCGAGGAGCGGCGCAGTCAGTTGCTCGCCGCCGCTTTGTCGCTGTTCGCGCACCGGGCGCCCGAAGAGGTGTCGCTGGATGACGTGGCGGAGGCCGCCGGGGTGTCGCGGCCGCTGGTGTACCGGTACTTCCCCGGGGGCAAGCAGCAGCTCTACGAGGCCGCGCTGCGGTCCGCCGCCGAGGAACTCCGGCTCTGTTTCGACGAGCCTCGGGAAGGGCCCCTGCTGCCCCGGCTCGGGCGGGCACTCGACCGGTATCTCACCTTCGTCGACGAGCACGACGCCGGGTTCAGCGCGCTGTTGCAGGGCGGCAGTGTCGTCGAGACGTCCCGGACCACCAGCATCGTCGACGGAGTCCGGCGCGCCGCCGCCGAGCACATCCTCCGCCACCTCGGCGTCACCGATCCCGGGCTGCGGCTCCGGATGACCGTCAAGGTGTGGATCACCGCCGTCGAGGCCGCCTCCCTCCTGTGGCTGGACGAGGGCAAGCAACCCCCGGTCGACGAGCTCCGCGACTGGCTCGTCGACCAGTTCGTCGCCGTGCTCTCGGTGACCGGCGCCCGCGACCCGCAGACCGACGCGCTGGTCCGGGCGCTCGCCGGAGATGGCTGACACTGGTGCCGTGAAGAGCGAAGACACCCCCTTCGAGGGCGGGCCCATGGACGGGCGCGTCCTGCCCGTGCTGCTGGGGATCACCGGGCACCCGCCCAAGACGTACCGCATCCCCGTCCCGGCCCCCGACGGCGGCCCGCCCACCGTGCTGGTCTACCGGCGCGTCCCCCGCGTCGAGGGCCGGCCCGTCGGGCTCAGCCGCCGCTGGAAGTACGCGTACGACCCCGACGGGCTCCTGGCCCCGAAGCGCAAGTGGCCGTGGTCGAAGCCAGACGCCACGCCGGGCGGCAAGCCGGACGACGCGGACGGGTGACGTGGTTGCGCCGAACCGCGCACATTCGGCGCGCGCGGGTCGCGCGCCCGCCTGATGCTCGCGGTGCGGGGCAGAGAGGCTGCCCGCACCGGAGGTGATGACGTGTCAGGAAGGCTTCTGCGTCTGGCGTGTACGGCGGCGGTGGCCGCCTGCACCGCCCTCGCGCCCGCCCCCGCCCTCGCCGTACCCGAACCCGGTGAGCCGTCCATGTCCGAGCAGCCGGCCTTGTCCGAGCAGCCGTCCGACGCCGAGGAGCCCGCCGTCTCCGACCCGTCGTCCGACGCCGAGCAGCCGTCCGTCGCCGAGTTGCTGACGGAGCTTCAGCGGCTCTACCGGGACGCCGAGCGCGCCTCCGAGACCTACAACGCCACCGAGGAGAAGCTCGACAAGCAGCGCGCCGAGGTCAGGCGCCTGGACGGTGAACTCGCCCGCGTCCGCCTCTCGCTGCACGACAGCCGGGGCGCGGCGGGACGGCTGGCCCGGCAGCAGTACCAGAACAGCAGCGAGATCTCCTCGTACGTACGGCTGCTGCTCGCCCGCGATCCCCAGCACGCGCTCGACCAGGGGCATGTGATCGGTCAGTTGGCGCGTGAGCGGGCCGAGACGGTGGGACGGCTGACCGGCAGCGAACGCAGGGCTGACGGACTCGCCCGCAAGGCCCGCGCGGCCCTCGACAAACAACTCGCGCTGGCCGAGCGGCAGAAGAAGGACCGGGCGGAGGTGACGGGACGGCTCAAGAACGTCCAGGAGATGCTGGTCGCGCTCAGCGCCGAACAGCTGGCCGCGATCGCCGAGTTGGAGAACCAGGGCGTCGCCAGGGCCCAGCGGAACCTCGTCACCTCGGGCGCCCTCAGCAGTGAGCGCGAACCCTCGCGCGGCGGTGAACGGGCGGTGCGCTACGCCCTGCGGCAGCTCGGGAAGCCGTACGAGTGGGGCGCGGAGGGCCCGAGGACGTACGACTGCTCAGGCCTCACCTCCGAGGCCTGGAACGACGCCGGCACCCCCATCCCCCGCACCAGCCAGGAACAGTGGGCCCGACTGCCGAGGGTGCCACTGAAGGAGCTGCGCCCCGGCGATCTGGTGATCTACCACCGCGACGCCACGCATGTGGCCCTGTACCTGGGCAAGGGCGAGGTGGTCGAGGCTCCCAGGACCGGCGAGCGGATCAAGATCTCGCCGATCGCGTCCCACCCGATCCTGGGAGCCGTACGCCCGGACCCGATCAGGCCAAGGACGCCAGATACGCCTCTGTCTTCGCCGGATCGTAGAAGAAGTTCTCAAAGTCCGCCGGGTCGTTGAAGGCGTTGGCGAAGCGGTCCGCCGCGGGCTGGATCTGGCCCGCCGCGCCGATGAGGTTGAGGATGTGCTCCGGCGGCGGGGCCAGCATCGCGTTCGTCCACTTGGTGACGTGCTGGGCGGTGTCCCAGTAGCGGTCGAACGTGGACCGCATCCACTCCTCGTCGAACGGCTTGTCACCGTGCTCGACGATGGACGCGAGGTAGGCGGCGGCGCACTTGGACGCCGAGTTGGAGCCCTGGCCGGTGATCGGGTCGTTCGCCACGACCACGTCGGCCACGCCCAGCACCAGCCCGTCGCCGGGCAGCCGGCCGATCGGGTTGCGGACCGTGGGCGCGTAGCGGCCCGCCAACGTGCCGCCCGCGTCCGTCAGTTCGACCTTCGTCGCCCGCGCGTACTCCCAGGGCGTGTACCGCTCCATGAGTTCCAGGGTCAGGGAGAGGTGCTCCGCCGGGTCCTTGACGCCGTTGAAGACGTCCAGCGGGCCCCCGGGTATGCCCTCCCAGAACAGGATGTCCGCGCGGCCGGAGGTGGTGAACGTCGGCATGATGAACAGCTCGCCGACACCGGGGACCAGGTTGCAGCGCACCGCGTCGAACTCCGGGTGCTCCGGGCGCGGGCCGAGGCCGTGCACGTAGGCCACCGCGAGGGCGCGCTGCGGCTCGCTGTACGGGGAGCGCTCCGGGTCCCGGGCGAACATCGACACCAGCTCGCCCTTGCCGGCCGACACCAGCACCAGGTCGTACGTACGGGAGAAGTAGTCGAGGTCGCCGACGGCCGCGCCGTGGATGACCAGCTGGCCGCCGCGCTGGGCGAAGGTCTCCATCCAGCCGGCCATCTTCACCCGCTGGTCCACGGACTGCGCGTACCCGTCGAGGTGCCCCACCCAGTCGATCGCGCGGGCCGCGGGACCCTCGGCCCACGAGCCCGGCGCCGCCACCGAGACACCGAGTCCTTCGATCTTCGGGGCCTGGGACTCCCAGAAGTTCAGCTGGAGATCGCGCTCGTGCTGGAGAGCCGTGTGGAACATGCACTGCGTCGACATGACCCGGCCGGTGCGGATCTCGTCCGCGGTCCGGTTGGACATGAGGGTGACCTCGTACCCGTGCGACTGGAGTCCGAGGGCGAGCTGGAGTCCGGACTGGCCGGCTCCGACGACGAGTATCTTCCGCATACGGGGTCTGATCTCCTACTCGGGTGTTTCGTCCAGCGCGTGTCCCACCAGGGACAGGAGGGTCTCGATGACCGAGATCCGGCGCCGCGCGTCCATGATCATGACAGGTATGTGGGCGGGGATGGTGAGCGCCTCCCGCACGTCCTCGGGCTCGAACCGCTCGCTGCCGTCGAAGTGGTTGACCGCGACGACGTACGGCAGCCCGCAGCTCTCGAAGTAGTCCAGGGCCGGGAAGCAGTCCTTCAGGCGCCGGGTGTCGGCCAGCACGACCGCGCCGATCGCCCCACGCACCAGGTCGTCCCACATGAACCAGAACCGCTGCTGGCCCGGCGTGCCGAACAGGTAGAGCACCAGGTCGTCGTCGAGCGTGAGGCGGCCGAAGTCCATGGCCACGGTGGTGGTCAGCTTCTGCGGCGTGGCGGTGAGATCGTCGGTCTCCTCGCTCGCCTCGGTCATCAGCGCCTCGGTCTGCAGAGGCGTGATCTCCGAGACGGCCGTGACCAGCGTGGTCTTGCCGACGCCGAACCCGCCCGCCACGACGATCTTCGTGGCTATGGGGGCCCGGGTGCGGTCCGTCTGCCAGGACTTCAGGTCCTCATCCGGGTCCGCAACATCGGTGTCTTCAAAGACGACGGAGTCCACTCAGCACCCTTTCGAGCAGAGCGCGGTCCGGGCGACCGGTGCCGTGACCGGTGCCGGTGCCGTACACACGGATCTTTCCCTGGTCCGCGAGGTCGCTGAGCAACACCCGGACCACGCCGAGCGGCATCTTCAGCAGCGCGGCGATCTCGGCCACCGTGCGCATGCGGCGGCACAGTTCGACGATGGCCCGCATCTCCGGCATGACCCGGGTGCTGAGGGCACCTCCCCCAGTCAGTTCCTTGCGCTCCGGGGGGGCCTCCAGGGCCGCCACGAACGTCTCCACGAGGAGGACGTGGCCGAACCGGGTACGGCCGCCGGTGAGCGAGTAGGGGCGGACCCGCGCGGGCTTGCGGTCGCCGCCGCGGACGGGGAGCTTCTTCGGTGCGCTGCTGCTCATCGGGGACTCCCGGTCGACTCGGCTTCCAGGGATTTTCGTAGCTCGCTGCGGAGTTCGGGCGTCAGCACATGGCCGGCGCGGCCGACGAACAGGGCCATGTGGTAGGCGACGACGCTCATGTCGCAGTCGGCGGAACCGTGGACGCCGAGCAGGGAGCCGTCGCTGATCGACATCACGAAGAGGCTGCCCTCGTCCATGGCGACCATCGTGTGCTTCACTCCGCCGTACTCCATGAGGCGGGCGGCGCCGACGGTGAGGCTGCCGATGCCGGAGACGATGGTGGCGAGGTCGGCGGAGGAGCCCCGCGGGCCGGTGCGGGTGGGTTTGGCTGCCTTGGCCTCTTCGTTTCTTCCCGGGTCCGATGAGAGCAGGAGCAGGCCGTCGGAGGAGACCACGGCGACCGACTCGATGCCCGGCACCTCCTCGACCAGGTTCGTCAGCAGCCAGTGCAGGTTGCGGGCCTCACTGCTCAGTCCGAAGGTACTGGGCGCGGTCAACTGCTTGCCTCCTCGACTGTGCCCCCCGTGGCTTCTTCGGATTCTGCGATTTCGGCTTGTACCTCGCGGTAGCCGGCCTCCGCCCCCCGGCGGAAGCCGCCGAGCCTCCGGCGGAGGGCGTCGGCGTCCACGGAGCCGCCGCGCTGGCGGGGCGGCTCCGTGGGGGCGGTGATCTTCGGGGTGCGCTTGGGGAGGCCCTTCGCGGTGAGCTGGTCCTCGTCGTCGGCGCGTGCGTGTTCTGCGTCGGCGCCCTCGGGTTCGGCGCCCTCGGGTTCGGCGGCCTCGGGTTCGGCGCCCTCGGGTTCGGCGCCCTCGGGTTCGGTGGTCGAGGTCGCGTGCGGGGCGCGCTCGGCGGGTGCGGCTTCGGAGGAGGGTTCGGGCTGGGCCGGGATCAGGAGCTCCATCGTCGTCTCCGCCGGAGTCTCGGTCGGGCGCGGGGCCTTCGCCGACGTGTCCGCCGGGGTTGCCGCGACGGCCTGAGCCTGAGCCGACGCACCCGCGGGTGCTGCCGTCGGGTTCTCCTCCGGGGATTCCTGCTGCTGCTCCTCCGACTCGCGGACCGCCCTCTCCGCCAGAGCGACCAAGTGGTCGTCGTGGCCCCTGGCGCCGTGGAGGACGTTGGAGTTGGCCTCCGCGTCGGCGCCGGGGAGGGAGAAGGTGTGGGTGGCGCCGGGGGTGGGAGCGGCCGGGGCCGGAACCGCTGTGGACGGGGCCGGGGAGAGCAGCTGCTGGGGCAGGACCGCCACCGCCGCGACGCCGCCCTGCTTCTGCTCGCGCAACTGGACCCGGACTCCGTGGCGGTGGGCCAGGCGGGCGACCACGTACAGGCCGAGACCCAGCCCCTCCTCGCCCTCCTGGTCGTAGGAGGCCTCGGGGTCGAAGTCGGTCAGGCGGGCGTTGAGGCGGGTCATGCGGTCGTCCGTCATGCCGATGCCCTCGTCCTGGACGGAGAGCATCACCTCGCCGTTCTCCAGGAGCCAGCCGGAGACCTCCACCGGCAGGTCCGGCGGGGAGAACGAGGTGGCGTTCTCCATCAGTTCGGCCAGCAGGTGCGACAGGTCGTCCGCCGCGAAGCCCGCGATGTGCGCGTGGGGAGGGAGGGCCGCGATGCGGACCCGCTCGTAGCGCTCGATCTCGCTCACCGCCGCCCGGACCACGTCCACCAGCGGGACCGGACCCGCGCTGTGCTGGACGTGTTCCGTACCGGCCAGCACCAGGAGGTTCTCGCTGTGGCGGCGCATCACCGTGGCGAAGTGGTCCAGCTTGAAGAGCGTGGCCAGGCGCTCCGGGTCCTGCTCCCGCTCCTCCAGGCCCTCGATCACCGCCAGCTGGCGTTCCACCAGGCCCAGCGTGCGCAGGGCGAGGTTCACGAAGGTCGAGCCGATGCTCGTGCGCAGGCGTTCCAGCTGGGCCGTCGACTCCGCGAGTTCCGCGCGCAGTTCGTCCCTGGCCTCGGCCATCTTCTGGCGCTGGCCCACGAGGTGCTTGCGGTCGGACTCCAGCGTCGCGATGCGCTCGTGCAGGCCCACCGCTTGGGCGTGGAGGCTGTTGACCGAGTCGACGACCTTCGCGAACTCGTCCTTGCGGCCCGTGAAGCGCACCGGCTCCTGTGCCGCCGGCTCCTCCGCTCCCGCCAGCCGCGCGGAGCCCAGCCGCAGCACCGCGAGGGGTCGCGTCAGGCTGCGGGCCATCCCCGTCGCGACGCCGATCGCGAGCAGCACCAGGACGCCGAGGATCGCGATCCGGATCTCCAGCTCGGTGACGTCGTCGTCCCGGAGGAGGGCCAGGTCCTTGGTGCGCCGGTCGTGCAGGGCGGACTCGGCCCCGCGCATCATCTCCACGCGGGCGGAGAGCGCCTCGTCCAGTTTCTTGACGTTCGTGGCGAGTTCGGCGTCGGACAGGGTGGGCTGGTCGGTGAGGGAGGCGAGGTACTTCTCGGCGGCCTCGGCATCCGGCCCGGTCACCGTGGAGTCGTACGACGTGACCGACTTCTTCGGCGCGGTCTCGCGGAAGTCGGCGAGGGCCGCGTCGGACCGCAGCCTGGCCTCCTGGGCGGCGGCGGCGAGCGCGTCACGCTGCTTGCGGTCGGCGTCGGAGGAGGAGGTGACCGTGCTGGGCAGACCGGTGATCGGGTCGATGACGGTCTGGGTGGAGCGCGGGACGCTCAGTGCGGCGAGCAGCAGGCCCCGGGTGGAGGCGGCCTGCTGCACGGCGGTGTCGAGCTCGGTGAGGGCGTGCGCGCCGGAGCCCGCGCGGGGCGGCATCTCCTCGGCCAGCCGCTCGGCGAGGCCGTGCAGTTCGGTGAGGGCGGCGGAGTACGCCTTGTGCGTGTCGAGAGCGCCGCTCTTGCCCGTGAGCGCCGCTCTGCGCAGGGCCGCGATGTCGTCCAGGTCGGCGCGCAGGGAGGCCGGGATGTCGGGGTCGGCGCGCAGCTCCTCGACCAGGCGGTCCACGCGGGCGCTGCGCTGCTCCGAGGGGGCCTTGGACTTGGTGCGGCCCGCGGCGACGTAGACGGTGACCTCGTCGCGTTCGTCGGCCAGCGAGTGGGCGAGCGCGAGGGCGTCCTCGGTCTGCTCGGAGAGGGTCACCAGCTCCTGGGTGTCGTGCAGCTGCGCGGAGGCGGTGACGATCGACGGGGCGCCGGCCGCGGCGATGGCGGCGGCGACGACGGCCACGGCGATGATGAGCCGGTTGCGTACGTGGGTGGGCCGCCCTTTGCCGGCCGAGGTGGTGCCGGTCCCTGTCGTGGTGCCGGGCGTGTGCTCCGGGCCCCCAGCGGAGGCCTTCTGCTTGCCTGAGCGACGAGGCCGCGTCATCTGCACCGGTGCTCGCATTCCTGAACTCGTGATACCCATGGGCCCGGGTGACGCTCCGTCAACTGGCGCATACGCCCGGTACGCTTCCCGACCCTCCCAGTGCCGGTGGGCGGTTCTCTCCCATCACCTGACCCGCCACCCGAAGGAGTGAACCTCGAAGGGAAGTTGGCGGGCAAGTTCCCGTGGCGCTTGCGACGACCGTGTCCGGCGGGCCGGTTGGACGTCTGCGGCGGGCGGTGGCAGGATTCGCCACCACGTATGCCCGGAGTGAATCATTACCGCCCAAACCAGGCGGCTGACCTGCGGAAGCACGCCAATTCCGGGACGGTTGCCAGCCTTTGACGAACGTTGTGAAGGGCTCGTGCAGACTGGCCGGATGCGTACTGAACTTGTTTCGGAGCCCGGCGATCCCGCCCGCCCTAACGAGGACTTCGCAAGTGTCGGACTGCCCGCTTCCGGACAGGGCGGAACGGTGGTCCTCCTGGACGGGGTGACCCCGCCCCGGACGGGCACCGGCTGTCTGCATTCCGTTCCCTGGTTCACCGCGCGCCTCGGCGGGGCGCTGACCGAACTGACCGTTTCACTCCCGGATGTTCCTCTCGCCGACGCCCTGTCACTCGCCCTCGCGCGTACCGCCGAGGCGCACCGGGGAACCTGTGACCTTTCTCACCCTCGGACGCCGCAGGCAACGGTCGTCACGGTCCGCTGGTCACCCGAGACCGTCGAGTACCTGATCCTGTCGGACTCGGCCCTCCTGGTGGAGTCGCCCGACGGCACCGTGACGCCGTACCTCGACGACCGGCTCTCCCGGCTGCCCCGCTCCGCCCTGGCCACCGACGCGATGGTCGACGCGAACCTCCGCAACAAGGAGGGTGGCTTCTTCACGGCCGCCGCCGATCCCTCGGTGGCGGCCAGGGCGGTGACCGGGACCCTGCCCCGCTCCGGCGTCCGCGCCCTGGCCTCCTTCACGGACGGCGCGACGCGATGGGTGGAGAGGTTCGGCGCCGGCGACTGGGGGGACCTCTTCGGCGTCGTACGCAAGGAGGGAGCGCAGGCGCTGGTCGACCGGGTGCGGGCGCTGGAGCTGGCGGACACCGAGCGGCGGTTCCTGCGACGGAGCAAGACGCACGACGACGCGACGGTGGTGTTCGTGGAGTTCTAGCCCGACGCCTTCGGGGTCCGGACAACCGGATCACCGCGCGGCGCGGGCGGAGGGGCCGGGGACGCCCGTGCGGCGCGGGCCACGGATCACGGTGCGGCGCGGACCGCGGATCGCCGTGGGGCGCGGGCCACGGATCACCATGCGGGCGGACGACGGGTCGGGGACCCCCTGCTGCGCGGGCCACGGATCACCGTGCGGGCCGACGGGCCGGGGATCGCCGTGCGGCGCGGGTCACAGATCACCGTGCGGGCCGACGGGGCGGGGATCGCCGTGCGGGGCGGGCCACGGATCACCGTGCGGGCCGACGGGCCGGGGATCGCCGTGCGGCGCGGGTCACAGATCACCGTGCGGGCCGACGGGGCGGGGACCCCCTGCGGGGCGGGCCACGGATCACCGTGCGGGCCGACGGGCCGGGGATCGCCGTGCGGCGCGGGTCACAGATCACCGTGCGGCGCGGGTCGCAGATCACCGTGCGGGCCGACGGGCCCGGGCCCGTGCGGCGCGCGCCACGGATCACCATGCGGGCGGACGACGGGCCGGGGCCCCCTGCGGCGCGGGCCACGGATCACCGTGCGGGCCGACGGGCCGGGGCCCCTGCTGCGCGGGCCACGGATCACCATGCGGGCGGACGACGGGCCGGGGACCCCCCTGCTGCGCGGGCCACGGATCACCGTGCGGCGCGGGCCGCGGATCACCGTGGAGGGCGGACAAGCGGATCGCCGTGGGGGAGGCGGACAAGCGGATCACCGTGGGGGCGGACAAGCGATCTCAGACCGGTACCGGTTAACGGACATCAGGCCGGCCCGAGACAAGGCTCAGCCCGGCACCGACACGCGATCCCAGTCCCGCCCGGCACACGCCTCAGCCCGGCACGACAAGCCGGTCCCAGACCGGTCCGGGGCAAGCAGGGCTCAGCCCTGTTCCATCTCCTGGTTCAGCTGGTTGAGCAGCCGGGCCAGTTCCGAGACCTCACGCGGGTCCCAGCCGGAGAGCCGGCGGGCGTACCGCGCCCGCCGGGCCTCCCGCACCTTGCTCACCCGCCCGCGGCCCTCCTCGGTGAGATGGACCAGCCAGGCCCGGCCGTCGGCGGGGTCGGGCTCGCGGGCGACCAGGCCGAGGTCCTCCAGGGCGCGCAGCTGACGGGACATGGTGGCCTTGCCGACTCCGATGTAGGCGGCCAGCTCGGTCGCGCGCTGCCGCCCGCACTCGTCGAGGCGGATCAGCAGCCCGTACGCCGCCGACTCCAGGTCCGGATGGACCTCCCGGGCCATCTCCCCCTGACTGGCCCGGGCCCGGCGCAGCAGCACGGTCAACTCCCGCTCCAGGGACAGGAACTCGGGCTGCTCCACACCGGGTCCGGGCGACCCCGCGGGCACCCCGGAGCCGACTCGACGTCCGTCGCCGTTTCCCTCTTCGCGCACGTCAGCCCCTGCCTCGGTTTCCCAGCTCTGAAAGTTTCCGTCAAATGGCGTCATCGCCGCAGCTCCGTCAGTATTTCTCAGGCGTAGACCAACGGCAGCCTCCAGGCCCTCTTCCACCCGCAGGTCCCCGTCCGTAGCGTCTTCAACAGGCACTGCCTGGCATGCCCACGCCAGCATCTTCGGACGGTGGACCAACAGCGGGCCAACGACGACCCGACCGGCATCCGTCCCTCGCGCACCCGTGCGTCTCAGCGCATCTACCGAGCCTTCGGAGGCACGTCATGCCCGTGCACAGACCCGGCCCGCTCCGTCTCCTCCTCGTCGGAGCACTGCTCACCGCGCTCTCGCTGGTACTCGCCACCCCCTCTCCGGCCGCCGACTCCCCGGCCCGGGGCTCCGCCTACATGGGTGTGGGCGTCCCGGCCCACGACGGCGTCCACGGTCTGCCCCGGGAGACCCGCGCCACCCAGACGGAGGGCGTCGACGTCTCCTCCCACCAGGGCAACGTGGCCTGGTCCACCCTTTGGAGCAGCGGGGTGAGGTGGGCCTATGCGAAGGCCACGGAGGGCACGTACTACACGAACCCCTACTTCGGCCAGCAGTACAACGGCTCCTACAACGTCGGCATGATCCGCGGCGCCTACCACTTCGCCACCCCGGACACCACGTCCGGCGCGACCCAGGCGAACTACTTCGTCGACCACGGCGGCGGCTGGTCCCGCGACGGCAGGACCCTCCCCGGCGCGCTGGACATCGAGTGGAACCCCTACGGCGCCGCCTGCTACGGCAAGACCCAGACCGGCATGGTCGCCTGGATCCGTGACTTCCTGAACCAGTACAAGGCCCGCACGGGCCGCGACGCCGTGATCTACACGGCCACGAGCTGGTGGACCCAGTGCACGGGCAACTACTCCGGCTTCGGGGCCGTCAACCCCCTGTGGATCGCCCGCTACGCGACGACGGTGGGAACGCTGCCCGCCGGTTGGAGCTACCACACGATGTGGCAGTACACCTCGACCGGGCCGACGGTCGGTGACCACGACAAGTTCAACGGCGCCCTGGACCGGGTCCAGGCCCTGGCCTACGGCTGAGCGCACGACGAAGGCCCGGGCCTCCCGCACGGGGAGCCGGGCCTTCGCCGTTGTCCGGCAGCGTCCGTCACGCCGCCACCGGAACCTCCGGCGTCGCGCCGTTCGTGGCCGGGGACAGGGCCAGGTCGAGGACCTGGCGGACGTCCGTCACGGCGTGGACGTCGAGCTTGTCCAGGACCTCGGCGGGGACGTCGTCGAGGTCGGGCTCGTTGCGCTTGGGGATGATGACGGTCGTGACGCCCGCCCGGTGCGCGGCCAGCAGCTTCTGCTTCACCCCGCCGATCGGCAGCACCCGGCCGGTCAGGGAGACCTCGCCCGTCATGGCGACGTCCGTGCGGACCAGGCGGCCCGACAGCAGCGACGCCAGTGCCGTCGTCATCGTGATGCCCGCGCTCGGCCCGTCCTTCGGCACCGCGCCCGCCGGGAAGTGGATGTGCACGCCCCGGTCCTTCAGGTCGCCGACGGGCAGCTCCAGTTCGGCGCCGTGCGAGCGCAGGAAGGACAGCGCGATCTGTGCCGACTCCTTCATCACGTCACCCAGCTGGCCGGTCAGCGTCAGACCCGCCGCGCCCGTCTCCGGGTCGGCCAGGGAGGCCTCCACGAAGAGCACGTCGCCGCCCGCTCCGGTGACCGCGAGGCCGGTCGCCACGCCCGGCACCGCCGTACGGCGCTCCGCCGGGTCCTGGGCCGACTCGGGCACGTGGTGCGGGCGCCCGATCAGACCGCGCAGATCGCCGTCGGTCACGGTGAAGGGCAGTTCCCGCTCACCGAGTTCGTGCTGGGCCGCGACCTTGCGGAGCAGCCGTGCGATCGAGCGCTCCAGGGTGCGGACGCCCGCCTCGCGGGTGTACTCGCCGGCGAGCTTGCGCAGCGCGCTCTCGTCGATGACGACCTCGTCGGTGCTCAGGCCCGCCCGCTCCAGCTGGCGCGGCAGCAGGTGGTCCCGGGCGATGACGACCTTCTCGTCCTCGGTGTAGCCGTCGAGGCGGACCAGCTCCATACGGTCGAGCAGGGCCTCGGGGATGGCCTCCAGGACGTTGGCCGTCGCGAGGAAGACGACGTCCGACAGGTCCAGTTCCACCTCCAGGTAGTGGTCCCGGAAGGTGTGGTTCTGCGCCGGGTCCAGGACCTCCAGCAGGGCCGCCGCCGGGTCGCCCCGGAAGTCGGAGCCCACCTTGTCGATCTCGTCGAGCAGGACCACCGGGTTCATCGACCCGGCCTCCTTGATGGCCCGCACGATCCGCCCGGGCAGCGCGCCGACGTACGTACGCCGGTGGCCGCGGATCTCCGCCTCGTCGCGGACGCCGCCGAGGGCGACGCGGACGAACTTGCGGCCCATGGCGTGGGCCACGCTCTCACCGAGCGACGTCTTTCCCACGCCGGGCGGCCCCACAAGGGCCAGCACCGCGCCGCCGCGCCGTCCGCCGACGACGCCCAGGCCGCGGTCGCTGCGGCGCTTGCGCACCGCCAGGTACTCGGTGATCCGCTCCTTCACGTCCTCGAGACCGGCGTGCTCGGCGTCCAGCACGCCCTTGGCGCCCTGGATGTCGTACGCGTCCTCGGTCCGCTCGTTCCACGGCAGTTCGAGAACCGTGTCCAGCCAGGTGCGGATCCACGAGCCCTCGGGCGACTGGTCGCTGGACCGCTCCAGCTTGTCGACCTCCTTCAGGGCCGCCTCGCGGACCTTCTCGGGCAGGTCGGCGGCCTCGACGCGGGCGCGGTAGTCGTCGGACTCCTCCCCCTCCGCCTCGCCGTTGAGCTCGCGCAGCTCCTTGCGCACGGCCTCCAGCTGGCGGCGGAGCAGGAACTCGCGCTGCTGCTTGTCGACGCCCTCCTGGACGTCCTTGGCGATCGTCTCGGCGACGTCCTGCTCGGCGAGGTGGTCGCGCAGCTGCTGGGTGGCGAGCTTCAGCCGGGCCACCGGATCGGCGGTCTCCAGCAGCTCCACCTTCTGCTCGGTGGTGAGGAAGGGCGAGTAGCCGGAGTTGTCGGCGAGCGCGGAGACGTCGTCGATGGCCTGCACCCGGTCCACGACCTGCCAGGCGCCGCGCTTGCGCAGCCAGGCGGTGGCGAGGGCCTTGTACTCCTTCACCAGTTCGGCGACATGACCCGGCAGCGGGTCCGGCGCGCTCTCGTCGATCCGCAGGCCCTCGACCCACAGCGCGGCGCCCGGGCCGGTCGTCCCGGCGCCGATCTTCACGCGGCCGCGGCCGCGGATCAGGGCGCCCGGGTCACCGTCGGCGAGCCGGCCGACCTGCTCGACGGTACCGAGCACACCGGTGCTCGCGTAGGTGCCGTCGATCCGCGGTACCAGCAGCACCCGGGGCTTTCCCGGCTGGGACCGGGCGGCGACCTGGGCGGCCTCCACGGCGGCGCGTACATCGGCGTCGTTCAAGTCCAGCGGGACCACCATTCCGGGCAGCACGACCTCGTCGTCGAGCGGCAGCACAGGCAGGGTGAGCGAGGTAGACGTCGAAGCCATGATCTCCCCTTCGGCAGTCAAGTTGAGTTATGCCGACTCAATGCACGGGAGTCCTTGAATGTTCCCCGACCGTCGTTCGCTCTGAGCGATCAGCCGGACGCCCTGCGGTGAACTGGGGCTTTTCCCGGTCAACCAGGCGAGGGGGCCACACCATTCCCGGGCGGGGCCGGGGGCGAGCCACGCCTCGGCGGCGGTCGCGGGATTCCCGCGGCCGTTCCGCGACAACGCCCACAGGCACGCATCGCAAGCTCGGTCACAACCGGTGCGACCACCTGCCGGGCGCGCCCCGCCCAACCGGTGCCGTCGGCGTCGTCCCGCACCCGGCGCACAGGAACACGGCCCGAACTCCCCCTCGCCACAAGGGGTCCTGCCAGCCGCCGGGTCCGCGCACCCAACGGTTTTCCGGTGCCGGACCTGCCAAGATGAACGGATGCCCACTTCGTACGACATCCCCGAAGTCCTGGACCGTCGCGAGGGACCCCACGGCGAGGTAGTGCTGCGCCGGCACGGCGAGTTGCTCCAGATCATCGCCAACGGCTGTTTCCTGATGGACACCTCGGACGGCCGCTCGGAGCGACGGCTCGTCGACGCGGCCCGGGACGCCCTCGACGACCGCCCGGAGCCAACGGTGCTGATCGGAGGTCTCGGCGTCGGGTTCTCGCTCGCACACGCCGCCGCCGACGGCCGTTGGGGCCGCATCACCGTCGTGGAACGCGAATCCGCGGTCATCGACTGGCACCGCGCGGGACCCTTCCACGACCTCACCGAACAAGCTCTCGCGGACCCCCGTACCGAGATTGTCGAGAGTGATCTGATCGAGTACGTCAATGAGACTTCCGCCACGTTCGACGCGCTCTGCCTGGACATCGACAACGGCCCCGACTGGACCGTCACCGAGGGCAACCACAGCCTGTACTCGGCGCCCGGACTGGCAAGCTGCGCAAGGGTGTTGAACCCCGGCGGGGTACTCGCGGTATGGTCCGCGCGGCCCTCTCCGGAATTCGAAGAAACCTTGTGGAATGCCGGGTTCAAACAGGTGCGTACCGAAGAGATCCCCGTTGCCCGGGGCGTTCCCGACGTCGTGCACCTCGCCGTCGGACCTGGATAGCCGAGCTGCGGTGACTCCCCGTACGCTGCTTCCCTGGCGCGGATCATTCAAGCGTCAATCGCAAGCATGCGCAGGCATGTGCCAGTAAACGGATCACCCCACGGATTCCGGAAAGCAACTTCAGGGGCGGGCGATGGAGCAGACACACACCTCCCACAACGGCACGGCGGCGACCCCGGGCGCACAGCGCCGGGTCCTCGTGGTCGAGGACGACCCGACCATCGTGGACGCCATCGCGGCCCGCCTGCGCGCCGAGGGATTCCTCGTGCAGACCGCGGGCGACGGACCCGCGGCGGTCGACACCGCGGAGGCCTGGCAGCCCGACCTGCTGATCCTCGACATCATGCTGCCGGGCTTCGACGGCCTGGAGGTCTGCCGGCGGGTCCAGGCGGCGCGGCCGGTGCCGGTGCTGATGCTGACGGCACGCGACGACGAGACCGACATGCTGGTCGGCCTCGGCGTGGGCGCCGACGACTACATGACGAAGCCGTTCTCGATGCGCGAGCTGGCGGCCCGCGTGCACGTGCTGCTGCGCCGGGTGGAGCGGGCGGCGATCGCCGCGTCCACCCCGCGCTCGGGCATCCTGCGCCTCGGCGAGCTGGAGATCGACCACGCCCAGCGCCGGGTGCGCGTCCGCAGCGAGGACGTCCACCTCACGCCCACCGAGTTCGACCTCCTGGTGTGCCTGGCGAACACCCCGCGCGCGGTGCTCTCCCGTGAGCAGCTGCTCGCGGAGGTCTGGGACTGGGCGGACGCCTCCGGCACCCGGACCGTCGACAGCCACATCAAGGCGCTGCGCCGGAAGATCGGCGCCGAGCGCATCCGTACGGTGCACGGCGTGGGCTACGCCCTGGAGACCCCGACGCCATGAGCGACGGGCCGGCGCGGAGAGGCCCCGGGGAGCCCTGGGGCGGCGTACGTCCGTTCTCGATCAAGACCAAGCTGGGCGCGCTGGTCGTCATCTCGGTCCTGATCACCACGGGTCTGTCGATGATCGCCGTGCAGACCAAGACCGAGCTGCGCTTCATCACGGTCTTCTCGATGATCGCCACCCTGCTGATCACCCAGTTCGTGGCGCACTCCCTCACCGCGCCGCTGGACGAGATGAACACGGTCGCCCGCTCGATCTCGCACGGGGACTACTCGCGCCGGGTGCGCGAGAACCGCAGGGACGAGCTGGGCGACCTGGCCGAGACGATCAACGTCATGGCCGATGAGCTGGAGGCGCAGGACCAGCAGCGAAAAGAGCTGGTCGCGAATGTCTCGCACGAGTTGCGCACCCCCATCGCGGGCCTTCGCGCGGTGCTGGAGAACATCGTCGACGGGGTCACCGAGGCCGACCCGGAGACGATGCGTACGGCGCTGAAGCAGACCGAGCGCCTCGGCCGGCTGGTCGACACCCTGATGGACCTGTCCCGCCTGGACAACGGCGTCGTCCCGCTCAGGAAGCGCCGTTTCGAGGTGTGGCCGTACCTCTCCGGCGTCCTGAAGGAGGCCAACATGGTCGCCTCCACGCGCGCGGGGATCGCCTCCGGCTCGGGCGGGCACACACGTACGGACGTCCATCTGCACCTCGACGTCTCGCCGCCGGAGCTCACCGCGAACGCGGACCCCGAGCGCATCCACCAGGTCGTGGCGAACCTGATCGACAACGCGGTCAAGCACAGCCCGCCGCACGGCCGGGTCACGGTCAAGGCCCGCCGGGGCGCCCTGCCCGAGTCGCTGGAGCTGGAGGTGCTGGACGAGGGTCCCGGCATCCCCCGGTCGGAGTGGCACCGGGTGTTCGAGCGGTTCAACCGCGGTGCCGTGTCGGCGCCGCACGGCCCGGGCAGCGACGGCGGCACGGGTCTGGGGCTCGCCATCGCCCGCTGGGCGGTGGATCTGCACGGCGGCCGGATCGGAGTGGCCGAATCCCAGCGGGGTTGCCGGATTCTTGTCACTCTTCCGGGAGAGCCTTCCGCGTCGAGTTGACGTAGGGTTCGAACCGGAGCCACAAGATCCACGGACGTCCGCGCAGCCGGACACGTGTGATCAGGCAGAGGCCCGCGCTGTCAGCGCGTCCGGCCTGGGGCGACCCGTACCTCGGAGAGCGGAACCACGCTTGTTTCCCGCCATTTCCCGGCACGAAACACGCTCTTTGATGTGACTTACGCGACGATGACCTTGCTCAGCCTGACCTACCCGGCCATGGAGGCGTAGCCTTTATTCCCGCTGTCCATCACCTTGTGAAGCGGAAGAGGGCGGTTGCCGCCGTGTCGCCACAGTCCCCCAGTAACGCATCGAGCATCTCGACCGACGCAGACCAAGCGGGTAAGAATCCCGCTGCCGCGTTCGGTCCGAACGAGTGGCTCGTCGACGAGATCTATCAGCAGTACCTCCAGGACCCGAATTCGGTAGACCGCGCCTGGTGGGACTTCTTCGCCGACTACAAGCCGGGAGCGCCCGCCGCCTCGGCTCCGGCGGCGCCCGCCGCCGCTCCGGCCACGCCGGCGGCTCCGGCCGCCCCCGCGGCTCCGGCGCCCGCCGCTCCCGCCCCGGCTCCCGCGGCGCAGGCCGCGGCCCCCGCCCCGGCCAAGCCGGCGCAGCCCGCACAGGCGCCCGCTCAGCCGGCGGCCAAGGCCGCTCCCGCCGCCAAGCCGGCCGCGAAGGCCGCTCCGGCCGCACCCGCCGCCGCAGCCCCCGAGGGCCCCGAGCTGGTGACGCTGCGCGGCCCGGCCGCCGCGGTCGCGAAGAACATGAACGCCTCGCTGGAGCTGCCGACCGCCACCTCGGTCCGCGCGGTCCCGGTGAAGCTGCTGTTCGACAACCGCATCGTCATCAACAACCACCTGAAGCGCGCCCGGGGCGGGAAGATCTCCTTCACGCACCTGATCGGCTACGCGATGGTGCAGGCCATCAAGGCCATGCCGGCCATGAACTACGCGTTCGGCGAAAAGGACGGCAAGCCGACGCTGATCAAGCCGGCGCACGTCAACCTCGGCCTCGCCATCGACCTGGTCAAGCCCAACGGCGACCGCCAGCTGGTCGTCGCGGCGATCAAGAAGGCCGAGACGCTGAACTTCTTCGAGTTCTGGCAGGCCTACGAGGACATCGTCCGCCGCGCCCGCGACGGCAAGCTGACGATGGACGACTTCACCGGGGTCACGGTCTCCCTGACCAACCCCGGCGGCCTCGGCACCGTCCACTCGGTCCCGCGTCTGATGCCCGGCCAGTCCGTGATCATGGGCGTCGGCTCCATGGACTACCCGGCGGAGTTCCAGGGCACCTCCCAGGACACCCTGAACAAGCTCGGCATCTCGAAGGTCATGACGCTCACCTCGACCTACGACCACCGGGTCATCCAGGGCGCCGCCTCCGGCGAGTTCCTGCGCCAGGTCGCGAACCTGCTGCTGGGCGAGAACGGCTTCTACGACGACATCTTCGAGGCCCTGCGGATCCCGTACGAGCCGGTCCGCTGGCTGAAGGACATCGACGCGTCGCACGACGACGACGTCACCAAGGCCGCCCGCGTCTTCGAGCTGATCCACTCCTACCGGGTCCGCGGCCACGTCATGGCCGACACCGACCCGCTGGAGTACCGCCAGCGCAAGCACCCCGACCTGGACATCACCGAGCACGGCCTCACCCTGTGGGACCTGGAGCGGGAGTTCGCCGTCGGCGGCTTCTCCGGCAAGTCCCTGATGAAGCTGCGCGACATCCTCGGCGTCCTGCGCGACTCGTACTGCCGCACCACCGGCATCGAGTTCATGCACATCCAGGACCCGAAGCAGCGCAAGTGGATCCAGGACCGCGTGGAGCGCGGCCACACCAAGCCGGAGCGCGAGGAGCAGCTGCGCATCCTGCGCCGGCTGAACGCGGCCGAGGCCTTCGAGACCTTCCTGCAGACGAAGTACGTCGGCCAGAAGCGCTTCTCCCTGGAGGGCGGCGAGTCCGTCATCCCGCTGCTGGACGCGGTCATCGACTCGGCGGCCGAGTCCCGGCTGGACGAGGTCGTCATCGGCATGGCCCACCGCGGCCGGCTGAACGTGCTGGCGAACATCGTCGGCAAGTCGTACGCCCAGATCTTCCGCGAGTTCGAGGGCAACCTCGACCCGAAGTCGATGCACGGCTCCGGTGACGTGAAGTACCACCTGGGCGCCGAGGGCACCTTCACGGGCCTCGACGGCGAGCAGATCAAGGTCTCCCTGGTCGCGAACCCCTCGCACCTGGAGGCGGTGGACCCGGTCCTGGAGGGCGTCGCGCGCGCCAAGCAGGACGTGATCAACAAGGGCGGCACGGACTTCACGGTCCTGCCGGTGGCGATCCACGGCGACGCGGCCTTCGCGGGCCAGGGCGTGGTGGCCGAGACCCTGAACATGTCGCAGCTGCGCGGCTACCGCACCGGCGGCACGGTCCACATCGTCATCAACAACCAGGTCGGCTTCACGGCCGCGCCGGAGTCCTCCCGCTCGTCGATGTACGCGACGGACGTGGCGAGGATGATCGAGGCCCCGATCTTCCACGTGAACGGCGACGACCCGGAGGCCGTGGTCCGGGTGGCCCGGCTGGCCTTCGAGTTCCGCCAGGCGTTCAACAAGGACGTGGTCATCGACCTCATCTGCTACCGCCGCCGCGGTCACAACGAGTCGGACAACCCGGCCTTCACCCAGCCGCTGATGTACGACCTGATCGACAAGAAGCGCTCGGTGCGCAAGCTCTACACCGAGTCCCTGATCGGTCGCGGCGACATCACCCTGGAAGAGGCCGAGCAGGCGCTGCAGGACTACCAGGGCCAGCTGGAGAAGGTCTTCACGGAGGTCCGTGAGGCCACCTCGCAGCCGGCCACGGCCGAGCCGTCGGACCCGCAGGCCGAGTTCCCGGTCGCGGTGAACACCGCGGTCACCGCCGAGGTCGTCAAGCGGATCGCCGAGTCCCAGGTCAACATCCCGGACAGCATCACCGTCCACCCGCGTCTGCTGCCGCAGCTGCAGCGCCGGGCGGCGATGGTCGAGGACGGCACGATCGACTGGGGCATGGGCGAGACCCTGGCCATCGGTTCGCTGCTCCTGGAGGGCGTGCCGGTCCGCCTCGCGGGCCAGGACTCCCAGCGCGGCACCTTCGGCCAGCGGCACGCGGTGATCATCGACCGTGAGACGGGCGACGAGTTCACTCCGCTGATGTACCTCTCCGAGGAGCAGGCGCGGCTGAACGTCTACAACTCCCTGCTCTCCGAGTACGCGGCGATGGGCTTCGAGTACGGCTACTCGCTGGCCCGCCCCGAGTCCCTCGTGATGTGGGAGGCGCAGTTCGGCGACTTCGTCAACGGCGCCCAGACGGTCGTGGACGAGTTCATCTCCTCGGCGGAGCAGAAGTGGGGCCAGACCTCCGGCGTCACCCTGCTCCTCCCGCACGGTTACGAGGGCCAGGGCCCGGACCACTCGTCCGCGCGCCCGGAGCGGTTCCTGCAGCTGTGCGCCCAGAACAACATGACGGTCGCGATGCCGACGTCCCCGTCGAACTACTTCCACCTCCTGCGCTGGCAGGTGCACAACCCGCACCACAAGCCGCTGGTCGTCTTCACCCCGAAGTCGATGCTGCGTCTGAAGGCCGCGGCATCGAAGGCGGAGGAGTTCACCACGGGCCAGTTCCGCCCGGTCATCGGCGACGCGTCGGTGGACCCGGCGGCGGTCAAGAAGGTCGTGTTCTGCGCGGGCAAGGTCTACTACGACCTCGAGGCCGAGCGTCAGAAGCGCGGCGTGACGGACACCGCGATCATCCGCATCGAGCGCCTGTACCCGCTGCCGGGTGCCGAGCTCCAGGCCGAGATCGCCAAGTACCCGAACGCCGAGAAGTACCTGTGGGCCCAGGAGGAGCCGGCGAACCAGGGCGCGTGGCCGTTCATCGCCCTGAACCTCATCGACCACCTGGACCTGGCGGTCGGCGCGGACGTCCCGCACGGCGAGCGCCTGCGCCGCATCTCCCGCCCGCACGGCTCGTCCCCGGCGGTCGGTTCGGCCAAGCGCCACCAGGCCGAGCAGGAGCAGCTGGTGCGTGAGGTGTTCGAGGCGTAAGCCTGTCCCGTACGTGGCAGGGCCGCACCCCGAGGGGGGTGCGGCCCTGCCGTTTATCCTGGTGGGCATGTACTTCACGGACCGTGGCATCGAAGAGCTGGAGAAGCGGCGCGGCGAGGAGGAGGTCACGTTCGAGTGGCTCGCCGAGCAGCTGCGGACGTTCGTGGACCTCAACCCGGACTTCGAGGTCCCGGTGGAGCGGCTGGCGACGTGGCTGGCGCGGCTGGACGACGAGGACGACGAGTAGTCGTCGGCTGTACGGCCGTACTGAGCGGGGTGCCCTGAGGGCGCCCCGTTCGTCGGTCCCGCGGGCCTCTCAGTCCCGCGGGCGCGTCACGTCGTACGCCAGCCCCAGCGCGCCGTGCGCCAGCAGCAGCACCCCCGCCGCGGTCCAGCCCGCGCTGCGCCGCCGTAGGCCGAGGGCCGCGAGCGGGAGGCCCGCGGCGAGCTGGACGGCGGCGAGCAGGCGGGCCTTGGGGGTGCCGGACCAGGGGAGCCAGGGGCCCAGACGGCTCGCGTCGACCGCGTCGAGCTCCGTGCGGACCGTCTGCCGCCAGCCCGGCCACTCGACCGCCCGCGCGTGGGGCTGGAGGCGGGCGGCGTGGCGCAGGCTGTCGGCGGGGTCGCCCGGAATCAGGCCGGGCGGCAGGGAGACCCCCGCGCGCGTGAGGACGGCGAGCAGGCCGCCGAGGCGGGCGCGGGCGTCGGCCTGGGGGTCCGGCTTGGTGAGCGCCTCCAGGGACTCCATGTCCAGGACGGGATCGAGGCCCAGGCGCGCGGCGAAGGTGCGCATGGCCTCGTCCTCGCCGACCGGGGTGCCGTTGGTGAGCCAGACGTAGCCGACGGGACGGCGGAAGCCGGACGCCAGGAGGTAGCCGGCGCGGTCCTCGTCCCACCACAGGGCGACGACGGGCCAGGGGGCGCCGACGGCGAGGGCGGTGGCCCAGCCGGTGAGCACACGGTCGACCGGCTCGCCGCCGTCCGTCCACGGCCTGCCTTCGGGGACGAGCACGCTCCACTGTTCACCCGCCGGGGTGAGCAGCATGCGTTCGCGCAGCAGGTGGGCGGCGGGGGCGACGTAATCCGGCACCGCCCGGCAGAGCAGCAGGGCTCCGGGAGTCGACATGGTCACACGCTAGGGCGTTTTGTCGTGGTTCGTCATATTCGAAGGCCCTCATGCTCCCCGAAAGAGTGTCTTGACTTTCCGTGCGCGCGATATATCGTGATTGACAGGAGACGCGATATGGCGTGTTGTCAGGGGAGGTCGTCACCATGTCCGAGTGGTCGGTCGAGGAGCCGCAAAAGCTCACCTTCGACGAACCGGTGCGGGAACTGCACGTACGGATCGTCAATGGAACGGTGAACGTGGTGGGCACCGACGAGGGTTCCGCCCGCCTGGAGGTCTCCCGGCTCGAAGGCCCTCCCCTGCTGGTCACGCAGGAGGGCGGCACCCTGACGGTCGCCTACGAGGACCTGCCCTGGAAGGGCTTCCTGAAGTGGCTGGACCGCAAGGGCTGGCGGCGCAGTGCCGTGGTCTCGCTCGCGGTGCCGGCCGACACCCGCGTCGAGGTGGGCGTGGTCGGCGCGGGGGCGGTGGTCTCCGGGGTGCGCGGTCCCTCGGTGGTGAAGGGAGTCACCGGCGACACCACCCTGGTGGGGCTCTCCGGCCCGGTGCGGGCCGACACTGTCTCGGGGAATCTGGAGGCGCAGGCGGTCACCGGGGACCTCCGCTTCAACTCCGTCTCCGGGGATCTGACGGTCGTCGAGGGGGCGGGGTCCTCGGTGCGGGCGGACTCGGTCAGCGGCTCGATGATCGTCGACCTCGACCCGGACGGCCCGACGGACGTCCGGCTCACCAGCGTCTCCGGCGAGATCGCCATCCGGCTGCCCCAGCCGGCCGACGCCGACGTCGAGGCCAACACCGCGAGCGGCACCATCTCCAACGCCTTCGACGGACTCCGGGTGCACGGCCAGTGGGGCGCCCACAAGATCACCGGCCGACTGGGCGCGGGCAACGGCAAGTTGCGGGCGACCACCGTCTCCGGCTCCATCGCCCTGCTGCGCAGACCACCCCGCGAGGAGGAACCCTGGGACGCGGAGGGCTGGGAGGAGGCCCCGGTGGAGAGCACACCGGCCGGCGCGGGAGAGAATTCCGACTCCGGCGCGGGTACGACGCCCTCCACCGAAGCCGACTCGGGCGACGACCGGGCCGACGGCACGACCGACAAGAAGGTGCTCTGACATGCCTCCCGTCTTCGCCCACGGCCGCCTGCGCCTGTATCTGCTGAAGCTGCTGGACGAGGCCCCGCGCCACGGCTACGAGGTGATCCGCCTCCTGGAGGAGCGCTTCCAGGGCCTGTACGCCCCCTCGGCGGGCACGGTCTACCCCCGGCTGGCGAAGCTGGAGAGCGAAGGGCTGGTCACGCACACCACCGAGGGCGGCAGGAAGGTGTACGCCATCACGGACGCGGGGCGGGCCGAACTGGCCGACCGCAGTGGCGAACTGGCCGACCTGGAGCTGGAGATCCGGGAGTCGGTCGCGGAGCTCGCCGCCGAGATCCGGGCCGATGTGCGTGGCGCCGCCGGGGATCTGCGGCGCGAGATGCGGGAGGCGGCGTCCGAGGCCCGCCAGGGCAACGGCGCCAAGGGGGACGCCCCCTTCGGTGACTTCACGGAGTACACCGACAAGGAGGCCTGGCGGGCGGCGAAGGAGGAGATGCGCCGCGCCAAGCAGGAGTGGAAGGAGCAGGCCCGGCGCGCCAAGGACGAGAGCCGCCGTGCCCGCGAGGAGGCCCAGCGCGCCCGGCGCCAGGCCAAGGAGGCGCAGGACCGGGCCCGCGCCCAGGCCCAGGAGGAGATGCAGCGCATCGCCAAGCGGGTCCAGGAGCATGTGCAGGACCACTTCACCCGGGGCGACTGGCCGACCGGTGTGCGCGAGGGCCTGACGGAACTGGCCAAGGAGTTCGGCGAGTTCGGGAAGGACTACGGCAAGGGCTTCGGCAGGGACTGGGACTTCGGCTTCGGCCGCCCCGCCACCGCGCCCAAGCCCCAGCCCTCGGACACCCCGGAGTACACGGACACCCCGGAGGACTTCCCCGGGACCTACGAACCGTCCTGGGCCCATGAGGCCCCCACCGCCGACCCGGCCCGCGACCTGGACCGCCTCCTGGACCGCTTCCGGGACGACATCCGCGACGCGGCCCGCGACCACGGTGTCACCCCGGACCAGCTCCGCGACGCCCGCCGTCATCTGTCGACAGCGGCGGCCCACATAGCGGCACTGCTCAAGACACCGAAGGCCTGACCCCCGGCCCCGAAGACCGAACCCGGAGGGCACTGAGGTCCCCCCGGAAGGTCTGCCCGGAAGGCACCGGCCGGTCACCCGGCCTTGGCCTGGCCCCCGCCCTCTCCGTACAGCACCCGGGTGAGGGACAGGTTGGTCACGCCGTGGTCGGCCAGGGTCTCGGCCGCCACTCCGGGACGGGCGGTGAGGGCGAGGAGGATGTGCTCGTCGCCGATGTGGCGGTCGCTGTGGGCGAGAGCGATCCGCAGCGACTGCTCCAGCGTCCTCTTGGCCTCCCGGCCGAACGAGGGGCGTCCCTTGCCCTTCCGGCCCCCGGACATCGCCCCGACGCCGTGCACCTCCTCGACCCGGGCGACGATCTCCGTGACGTCGATGCCGAGACCCGCCAGGGCGTCGGCGTCGGCCCGGGACAGACCGGCCCGCCGCCGGGCCGCGCCGAGCGCCTCCCGCACCGACTCCTTGCGCTCCGCGAGTCCCGCCGCGGCCAGCGCGAAGGAGGCGCGGCTGCCTTCCCGGTCCAGCAGCGCGAGCAGCAGATGCTCGGCGTCCACCGTGCCGGCCCCTGACCGTTCCGCGTGCTCGACCGCGCCCAGGACGACCGCCCGGGCATCCTTCGTGAACCGCTCGAACATCAATGCCTCCCGTACTTCTTGTGCACGGCCTGCCTGCTGACACCGAGCTCCGCGGCGATCTCCTGCCACGACCACCCCTGATTGCGCGCACTGCGCACCTGCACCGCCTCCAGCTGCTCCAGCAGCCGGCGCAGCGCGGCGACGGCCCGCAGGCCGACCCGGGGGTCGTGGTCACCCGCACGCTCGGCGAGATCCGTTGCCTCACTCATGACGTCAACCTACGTTGACAGCCCGAGGTATGTCAACCAGAGTTGACACACCCGGGACGCGAAAGGCGGGCCCGGACAACACCCGGACCCGCCTGGCCGAACCCCGAACCGCGCTCAGGAGTTGGTGAGCACGATCTTTCCGAACAGCTCTCCCGTGGCCATCCGCTCGAAGCCCTCACGCGCCCGGTCCATCGGCAGCACGTCGTCGATGACGGGCCGCACACCCGTGGCGGCGCAGAAGGCGAGGAGGTCCTCCAGCTCGTCCTTGGTCCCCATCGTGGAGCCGACGACCTTCAGCTCCAGGAAGAAGATCCGGGTCAGCTCGGCGTGCGAGGGCCGGTCGCCGCTGGTGGCACCGGAGATGACCAGCGTGCCCCCGGGCTTGAGCGACTTCACCGAGTGCGACCAGGTCGCGGCGCCCACGGTCTCGATGACCGCGTCGACCCGCTCCGGCAGCCGCGCACCCGACTCCACCGCCTCCAGGGCGCCGAGCTCCAGGGCTCGCTTCCGCTTGGCCTCGTCCCGGCTGGTGGCGAAGACCCGCAGCCCCGCCGCCTTGCCGAGCACGATCGCGGCCGTGGCCACCCCGCCGCCGGCGCCCTGCACCAGGACGGAGTCACCGGGCCGTACGCCCGCGTTGGTGAAGAGCATCCGGTACGCCGTCAGCCAGGCCGTGGGCAGACAGGCGGCCTCCTCGAAGGACAGCTCCTTCGGCTTGGGCAGGACGTTCCACGTCGGTACGGCGACCTGGTCGGCGAAGGTGCCCTGGTAGCGCTCGGTGAGGATGGAGCGGGGCTCCCTGGGGCCGACCCCGTGCCCGCTCTGACCGATGACGGAGTGCAGGACGACCTCGTTGCCGTCCTCGTCGACGCCGGCGGCGTCGCAGCCGAGGATCATCGGCAGCTTGTCCTCGGCGAGGCCGACGCCCCGCAGGGACCAGAGGTCGTGATGGTTGAGGGAGGCGGCCCTGACATTGACGACACTCCAGCCGGAACGGGCCTCGGGGGCGGGACGCTCCCCCAACTCGAGCCCGGTGAGCGGCTGGTCGCGGTCGATGCGGGCGGCGTAGACGGCGAACATGACCTTGACGATAGGCTCCGGCGGCGGCGCGGGGAACCGAGGGACCGTGTGACACATGCCCTCTTGCGGCAGACAGGGGTCCGCGTCACTCCACCCGTCGCAGGCCCATGGCCCCAGACCACCCGACCGGCCCAACCCCCGGGTAAAAAAATGACCCCGGCCGAAGATCCCGGCCGGGGCCACCTCGGTCAGCGCTCACTCAGCGCCGAGCCACACCCTCGGCACGCGCCGCGGCGGCGACCGCCGCCGTGACCGCCGGAGCGACCCGCTCGTCGAAGGGCGACGGGATGACGTAGTCGGCGGCCAGGTCGTCGCCGACCACGGACGCCAGCGCCTCCGCCGCCGCGATCTTCATGCCCTCCGTGATGCGGGAGGCCCGCACCTGGAGCGCGCCCGCGAAGATGCCCGGGAACGCCAGCACGTTGTTGATCTGGTTCGGGAAGTCCGACCGGCCCGTCGCCACGACCGCCGCGTACTTGTGCGCGACCTCCGGGTGCACCTCGGGGTTCGGGTTGGCCATCGCGAACACGAAGGCACCCTCCGCCATGGAGGCCACCGCGGGCTCCGGCACCGTGCCGCCGGAGACGCCGATGAAGACGTCGGCGCCGGCCAGGGCGTCCTCGAGCGACCCGGTGAGCCCGGCCTTGTTGGTGAAGGAGGCGACCTCGCGCTTCACGTCGGTCAGATCCGCACGGTCCGCCGAGATGATGCCCTTGCGGTCCGCCAGCGCGACATCGCCGATACCGGCCTCGACCAGCATCTTGGCGATGGCGACCCCGGCCGCACCGGCGCCCGAGATGACCGCCCGGAGCTGCCCGATCTCCCGCCCGCTCAGCCGCGCCGCGTTCCGCAGCGCCGCCAGCGTCACGACCGCCGTACCGTGCTGGTCGTCGTGGAAGATCGGGATGTCGAGGGCTTCCTGCAGCCGCCGCTCGATCTCGAAGCACCGGGGCGCCGAGATGTCCTCGAGGTTGACGCCGCCGAAGGAGGGCGCGAGACGGACCACCGTCTCGACGATCTCGTCGACGTCGGTGCAGTTCAGCGCGATCGGCACCGCGTCCACGCCGCCGAACTGCTTGAACAGGATGGCCTTGCCTTCCATCACCGGAAGGGAGGCCTCAGGACCGATGTCACCGAGTCCCAGCACGGCCGTACCGTCCGTCACGACGGCGACGACCGACGACTTCCACGTGTAGTCGTACACGAGCTCGGGCTGCTCGGCGATGGCGCTGCACACTTTCGCCACGCCGGGCGTGTACGCGAGGGACAGGTCGTCCTTGTCGCGGACCGGCACGGTGGCTTGCACTGCCATCTTGCCGCCGCGGTGCAGCGCGAACGCGGGGTCGAAGGAATCCAGGGGCTCCGCCCCGCCGTCCTGACCCGTATCGCTGTCGCTGCGAGGATTGACGATCTCCGCTGCCACTTTGTCTGACCCCTTAAGTATTCATGGTTTGAGGGTGACCACTCCCAGGTGAGGGGTGGGCGGGCACCGCGCACAGCCCAGTTACCGATACGTACGGTCACTTGAGGGCACATACGCGACGGGCGCGCCGCACACGCGCCCTGAGCCCCGGATGAGGGGTGTAAAGCACCTTCTTACCGGACGGACGGCGTCGGGGACGAGTCCAATACGTGCAAGCTCACATGGCGGAACGAAGAACGATCATCGATCACCGCATACCGGTGACATGAATCATGCGATGTCATAAGGACAATTGCCCGAACCCCCTTGACGCGCGCGCCACTCGGACTCAGGTGCGATGAGGGCGGGGCCGTCCGGTGATCCGCATACTGAGATGCGCCGAAGATCTTCCGGCCGGAAGCGGGGATTCCCGCAGATGATGCGGTCACGATGTACCGACCTGGTGGGGTTCGGGGGTAACCCGTTATCCGATTTTGACATAGCTGGCCCCCTGAATCGCTCAGTCCGAATGGCAAGATGCCGTAATCACACGAGGTCGCGACACTCGAAGACGTGTGCTCTCGTCGACCCATCGGCAACTCCACCCATCCGCCGGAGGAACCCACCATGACCGCAAGCTCCACCCGTCGTACGACCGCCACGCGCCGCCGGCTGGCAGCGGTCGGCTCGATCGCGGTCGCAGGCGCACTGATTCTCACCGGTTGCGGTGACCAGACCGACAGCGGCAGCGACAGCTCGGAGTCGAAGGAGACCGGGAAGTCCAGCACCGCTCCCCTCTTCTCCAAGCTGCCCAAGAAGATCCAGGACGCCGGCGAGATCCAGGTCGGGACCAACGCCGAGTACGCCCCCATGGAGTACCAGGAGGGCGGCAAGATCGTCGGTGTCGACCCCGACATCGCCGCCGCGCTGGGCGAGCAGCTGGGCGTCGAGTTCAAGTTCACCTCCGGATCGTTCGACGGCCTGATCACGTCCCTGAACTCGGGCCGCTACGACATCGCCATGTCCTCCATCACGGACAACAAGCAGCGCCAGGAGGGCCTGGACGACAAGGGCAAGAAGCTCGGCCCGGGTGTCGACTTCGTCGACTACTTCGTCGCCGGCACGGCCGTGTACGTCCAGAAGGGCAACCCGAAGAAGATCAACTCGATCGAGGACCTCTGCGGCCAGACCGCGGCCGTCCAGCGCGGCACGACGTACGAGCAGGCGCTGAAGGACCAGTCCAAGAAGTGCACGGACGGCGGCGACAAGGCGATCAAGATCGAGTCGTTCGAGAATGACACCGAGGCCCAGACCCGAGTGAAGTCGGGCGGCGCGGTCGCGGGCGTCAACGACTACCCGGTCGCTGTCGACCTGGCCCGCAAGGCCGACGGCGGCAACGCCTTCGAGGTCGTCGGCGAGCAGATCGACGCCGGCCCCTTCGGCATCGCCGTGAACAAGGACAACAAGCAGCTCACCGAGGCGCTCGAAGCGGCCGTCAACGCCATCATCGAGGACGGCACCTACACGAAGATCCTCGAGAAGTGGGGCGCCGAGACCGGTGCCATCGACAAGGCCACGGTCAACGGCGGCAAGTGACGGTCCGAGCACCATTGAAGGGCAGTCACCGTGACTGACAAGTTCGACAAGGAGCCGGCCGACGCGAAGCCGTCGGCCGGGGTCTCCAAGGAGGGCTCGGCCCTCCCGCCCGAGGCGATCAAGGCGATCCCGGTCCGCCACTACGGCCGCTGGGTCAGCGGTGTGGTCGTGCTGGCCCTGGTGGCCCTGCTGGTCAACGCGTTCGCGACCGCCGAGAAGATCCAGTGGAGCGCGGTCGGCGACTACGTCTTCGACTCCACGGTCCTCGCGGGCGCCGGCCGCACCCTGCTGATCAGCGTCCTCGCCATGATCATGGGCGTGGTCCTGGGCGTGATCCTGGCCGTCATGCGGCTCTCCAAGAACCCGGTGACGAGCTGGGTGGCCTGGGTCTACATCTGGTTCTTCCGCGGGACGCCGGTCTACGTCCAGCTGCTCCTGTGGTTCAACCTGGCGCTGATCTTCCCGGTCCTGAATCTCGGTCCGTTCTACAAGGACGAGATGGTGGACGTGATGACCCCGTTCATGGCCGCCCTGCTGGGCCTGGGTCTGAACGAGGCCGCCTACATGGCGGAGATCTGCCGCGCCGGCCTGATGGCCGTCGACGAGGGTCAGACCGAGGCCTCGCACGCGCTCGGCATGAGCCACGCGAAGACCCTGCGCCGGATCGTGATCCCGCAGGCGATGCGGGTGATCGTGCCGCCGACCGGCAACGAGTTCATCAACATGCTGAAGACCTCGTCGCTGGTGTACGCGGTGACGTACAACGAACTGCTGCGCGCCACCTCCACGATCGGCTCCACGAGCTACGCCGTGATGGAGATGCTGTTCGTGGCGTGCATTTGGTACCTGGTCATGACCAGCGTGTTCAGCGTCTTCCAGTACTACCTGGAGCGCCGTTACGCCCGTGGTTCGACCCGAAGCCTGCCGCCGACGCCGTGGCAGAAGATCAAGGCGAACCTGGGCACGCTCAGCCGCGGAAGGAGTGCGGCATGACCGCCATGGTGAAGGCCGAGGGCGTCCACAAGTCCTTCGGTGCCGTGAAGGTCCTCCAGGGCATCGACCTGGAGGTGCAGACCGGCGAGGTGTTCTGCCTCATCGGCCCCTCCGGCTCCGGCAAGTCGACGTTCCTCAGGTGCATCAACCACCTGGAGAAGATCAACGCCGGTCGGCTGTACGTCGACGGCGAGCTGGTCGGCTACCGCCAGAAGGGCGACAAGCTGTACGAGCTCAAGGACAGCGAGGTCGCGCTCCAGCGCCGGGACATCGGCATGGTGTTCCAGCGGTTCAACCTGTTCCCGCACATGACGGCCGTGGAGAACGTCATGGAGGCGCCGATCCAGGTCAAGGGAGTGAGCAAGACCCAGGCCAGGGAGCGGGCGCGGGAGCTGCTGGAGAAGGTCGGCCTCGGTGACAAGGCCGGGAACTACCCCTCGCAGCTCTCCGGCGGTCAGCAGCAGCGCGTGGCGATCGCCCGCGCGCTGGCGATGGAGCCGAAGCTGATGCTGTTCGACGAGCCGACCTCGGCGCTGGACCCGGAGCTGGTCGGTGACGTCCTCGACGTCATGCGCGACCTCGCCGAGTCCGGCATGACGATGGTCGTCGTCACCCACGAGATGGGCTTCGCCCGCGAGGTGGGCGACAACCTCGTCTTCATGGACGGCGGTGTGGTGGTCGAGTCCGGCAACCCGCGCGACGTCCTGACGGACCCGCAGCACGAGCGCACGAAGGCGTTCCTGTCGAAGGTCCTCTGACGCGGAACACGACGAAGGGGCGGTACGGGTCTCCCGTACCGCCCCTTCTCGCTGCGCGGGCTACTTCAGCGCCAGCAGCAGGGTGTCCGAGGGCGAGCACCACACCGGCCGCGCCTCCCCGAACCCCTTCTCGCGCAGTACGCGCGCGTGCCACTGCGCCGAGGGGGTGTCGCCGTCGGCGTGCTCGCCGTAGATCTCGAAGCGGCGGGCGGTCGGGGCGGCGAGAACCGGGTCCTGCGCGGCGACCTCCCACCACTCGGCCCAGTCCAGGGCCCCGTCCCGCTTGGCCCGCTCCATGAGGGCGTGCCGCTGCGCCCGCTCGGCCGCGTTGATCCGGGGCGTCGACTCGTCGATCATGTGGTCCGCGTTGAGGAAGACACCGCCGTCGCGTACGAGGTCCGCGACCTGGCCGTAGAGATCCGCGAGGGGTTCGCTGTGCAGCCAGTGCAGGGCCGTCGCGGTCAGCACGGCGTCGTAGGAGTCGTACGGCAGCTTCGCCGGCCAGTCGGCGTCCTTGAGGTCGGCGGTGACGAGGGTGACCCGCTCGTCGCCCGCGAAGGTGCCCTCGGCGATGGCGAGGAGAGCCGGGTCGAGGTCGACGCCCGTGCTCACCGCGTCCGGGAACCGGGCGAGCAGCCGGGCGGTGATCGAGCCGGTGCCGCAGGCCAGGTCGAGCACCCGGGGCGCGGGCCCGACGAGCGCCTCGACCATGTCGAGCATGATCCGGAAGCGTTCCTCCCGGTCGGGCATGTACCACTCCTGCTGCCGGTCCCAGCTCTCCTGCCAGGCCTGCCAGTCGGTTCCGGTACTCGTGGTCATGGAAGCCCCCTCCGCGGACGCGTACGTAATACCCTGGAAGCACGATCGTCTGTTACCCCGACCGCACCACGACCATAGAACGCCTCCGTAAGGACTACAAGTGGAACTGGCCTATTACTCGGACTACGCCGTACGTCTCGTCAACAGCGAGGACCCGGCCCGGGGCAAGGACACGCTGACGTCCGTCGAGGCCGTCCGCGAGCTGTTCGGCGTGAACCAGTCGGCGGCCCGCCGCGCCACGGACGCCGACGTGACCCGGTTCCGCTCGGTCCGGGCGCGGCTGCGCGCGGTCTTCGAGGCGGCGGACACCGGGGACGAGACCCTCGCCGTCGACCTGCTCAACTCACTGCTGCTGGAGTTCCCGGTCAGCCCGCAGATCTCCGGGCACGACTTCCGGGACGACGACGGCCGCCCGCTGTGGCACATGCACCTCGCGGACCACCCGTCGAACGTGACCGCGGGCTACGCGGCCATCGCGGCGATGGGCCTCGCCTTCCACCTCACCGAGTACGGCGTGGACCGGCTCGGCCTGTGCGAGGCGGCGCCGTGCCGCAACGCCTACCTCGACACCTCCACCAACCGCTCTCGGCGCTACTGCTCCGACCGCTGCGCCACCCGCGCGAACGTGGCCGCCTACCGCGCCCGCAAGCGCCTGGAGGCGGACCGGTCGGAGAGCACGGGCCGGACGGCGGACAGTGCCCAGAGCACCAGCGCGAACGGCGATCGCTGAGCCGCCTTGCGCGGCCGGAACCTCATCCGCACCTTGCCCAGCACCAGTTCGGCCGGCACCGTGCCGTAGTCGGTGCTGTCCCCGCCCGCGTACGCGTTGTCCCCGAGCACCCACCAGCCGCCCTCGCGGCGCTCCGCCGCCCGCTTGACGACCAGCAGGTCCTGCTGGAACGGATGACGCAGGACGACCACGTCACCGGGCCGGATCCGGGCCCCGTAGTGCACCAGCAGGCGGTCCCCGTGGTTCAGCGTGGGCACCATCGACGGCCCGGTCACCTCGGCCGGCCCGAAGGGCAGCAACGGCCGCCCGCGCTCGGTCTCCTGCGACAGTTCCGGCATCACCGGCACCTCCCCGGTCCTATCCTCCACCAGTCTCAGTCTGACCCTGGACTTTTGTCCTAAGCCCATGGGGGCACTCGCGAAAACCAGTCCCGCAGGGAGTAATGTCCCACCTGAGAAGACGATCACGAGGAAGGAATGCTCCATGCTTTCCCGCCTGTTTGCCCCCAAGGTCAAGGTCAGCGCGCACTGCGACCTGCCCTGCGGTGTGTACGACCCGGCCCAGGCCCGCATCGAGGCGGAGTCGGTCAAGGCCGTGCAGGAGAAGATGGCCGCCAACGACGACCCGCACTTCCAGGCCCGTGCGACCGTCATCAAGGAGCAGCGCGCCGAGCTCGCCAAGCACCACGTGTCGGTCCTGTGGAGCGACTACTTCAAGCCCCCGCACTTCGAGAAGTACCCGGAGCTGCACCAGCTGGTCAACGACGCCCTGAAGGCCCTCTCGGCCGCGAAGGCGTCCACCGACCCGGCCACCGGTCAGAAGGCCCTGGACTACATCGCCCAGATCGACAAGATCTTCTGGGAGACCAAGAAGGCCTGAGCGTCACAAGGTCTCGGTCGAGGGGTCCGGCCGGCCGGCCGGGCCCCTCGACTGTCATGCTGGCGGGGTGAACACCGAGGATCTGGTCCGCCTGCGGCGCGCGCGTGACCGTATGGACCGGGAGTACACCGAGCCCCTCGACGTCACCGCGCTCGCCCGGACCGCGCTGATGTCGCCGGGCCACTTCCAGCGCAGCTTCCGCGCCGCGTACGGCGAGACCCCGTACGCCTATCTCATGACGCGCCGGATCGAGCGGGCCAAGGCCCTGCTGCGGCGCGGCGACCTGAGCGTGACCGAGGTGTGCATGGCGGTCGGCTGCACCTCCCTCGGCTCCTTCAGCGCCCGCTTCACCGAGCTGGTGGGCGAGACGCCGAGCGCGTACCGGGCCCGCTCCCATGAGGACAGCGCGCAGATCCCCCCTTGTGTGGCCCGCCGCTTCACCCGGCCGAAACGCTCGTAGCGGCCTAGCCTGCTGCCATGGACATCAAGCTCAAGAACTGTTTCCTCGCCGTCGACGACCACGACAAGGCGATCGCCTTCTACCGGGACGTGCTGGGCATGGAGGTCCGCAACGACGTCGGGTTCGAGGGCATGCGCTGGGTGACCGTGGGCTCGCCGGCCCAGCCCGACGTGGACATCGTGCTGGAGCCGCCGGGCGCGGACCCGAACATCTCCCCCGCCGACCGGGAGGCCATGGCCGGCCTGCTCGCCAAGGGGGTGCTGCACGGGGTCAACTTCACCACCGACGACTGCGACGCCCTCTTCGCCCGGGTGCGGGAAGCCGGCGCCGACGTCATCCAGGAGCCGATGGACCAGCCGTACGGCATGCGCGACTGCGCGTTCCGGGACCCCGCGGGGAACATGCTGCGGTTCATGGAACCGAACGGCTGACCCGAACAACTGATCTACGATCGCGTCCATGACCATCCGCTGGACGTACGCCTTCGTCGACCGCCCGGTCGCCGCCTTCGGCCCCGCCTGCGACTTCTGGACCGTCGTCACGGACACCGGCCTGTCCGGACTCCGGGGCGATCAGGGCGAGTTCGTGACCCTGCTGCCCGCATCGGCCGACCCCTGCGTCAAGGTCCAAGGGGTCGCCGAGGGGGACGGCGGGGCCCATCTGGACTTCGCCGTGGAGGACGTGCCGGGCTTCGTGGAACGGGCGCTGCGCACCGGCGCGGAACAGGTCGCCGAGCACGACGGCTGGTCCGTGCTGCGCTCCCCGGCCGGGCAGTTGTTCTGCGCGGTGCCCTGGGCCGGGGAGGCGGTACGGCCGCCCGTGGTGCGCGGCACCCGCCTCGACCAGGTCTGCCTCGACACCCCGCCTTCGCGCTACGACGCCGAAGTCGCCTTCTGGAACGTCCTGTTGCCCGAGTGGGAGTCGGCGCCGGGTTCCCTCCCGGAGTTCCACGTGGTCAAGCCGCCGCCGGGACTGCCGATCCGCATCCTGCTCCAGCGACTCGGCGAGGAACGCCCGGCCTCGGCCCACCTCGACCTGGCCTGCGCGGACCTGGAGGCGACCCGGGCGGCCCACGAGGAGCTCGGCGCCAGGCTGGTGCGCCGCGGCGGCCACTGGCTGGTGCTGCGCGACCCCGCGGGCGGCACGTACTGCCTGACCGGCCGCGACCCGCACACGGGCGGCCTGCCCTAGCGGGCCGTCGAGTAGGCGCACAGCACCACTGTCCCGTCCGGCCGGGGGGACGGTGTCTCGTCCGGCCCCGGGCAGTCGGAGTCGTCGTGCACGGGGTCGTGTGCGTCCGCGGGGTCGTGTTCCGCCTCCTGCCACTGGTACGGCCCCTGAGGCTCCCCGGTGTCCTGGAGCCACAGCGTGAGCCCGCCGGCGACGGCCACCGCGACCGCCCACAGCACAACGGCCCACCGCCATAACCGGCGCCACCGTGTCACGCCCACGGCTCCACCCCCACCACGGCGTCGACCGGGATCGGCCCGTACACGTGCGGGAACTCCTCGCCGCCGGGCTCGGCGGCCTCGTAGCGCACGGGCACGCGGAGGCGGTCGGGGTCCACGACCAGGACCACGAGATCGTCGAGATCGGAGAAGAACGACGCCGCCACTCCCGGGAGTTGGACGCGCGTCGAGCAGTGGATGAACCCCTCCTCCCGGAGGGTCCGCCCGCGCGTGGAGATCTCGTAGGTGCCCGTCGCCCGGGCCGCGTCCCACTGGGAGCGCCGGGTGAGATGCAGGATCGGCTCGCTCATGTGTTCACGTTACGGCGTCAGCCGCGCCGCCCGCCCGCGCAAGTACCGCTGCTCCGGCAGGCTCATGGTCTGCGCGGCCGCCGACTCGTAGGCGGCGCGGGCCTCGTCGTGGGCCCCGGCCCGCTCCAGCAGATGTCCCCGTACGGCATCCCGCCGGTGCCCCAACTCCCCCTCCAGCGCGTCCACCTCCGCGAGCCCCGCCTCCGGTCCGAGCACCATGGCGACGGCGACCGCGCGGTTCAGGCGCTCCACGGGACCGGGCACGAGGCCCACCAGGACGTCGTACAGGCCGAGGATCTCCCGCCAGTCCGTGGCGTCCGCGGTCGGCGCCTCGTCGTGCACCGCGGCGATGGCCGCGCGGAGCTGGTACGGCCCCGCCGGGCCCGAGCCGAGCGCCCGCGTGACCAGCGCGACGCCCTCCTCGATCGCGGCCTTGTCCCAGCGCTCCCGGTCCTGTTCGTCGAGGGGCACGAGGTCGCCGTGCGGGCCGGTGCGGGCGTCACGGCGGGCGTCGGTGAGCAGCATCAGCGCGAGCAGCCCGGTCACCTCGCCAGTGTCGGGGAGCAGCCGGTGGACCATCCGGGCCAGCCGGATCGCCTCGCCCGCGAGCTCGCGGCGCTGCAAACTCCGGCCCGAGGTCGCCGTGTAGCCCTCGTTGAAGATCAGGTAGAGGGTGTGCAGGACGGCGGGCAGCCGCTCGGCCCAGTTGTCGGGGCGCCCGAAGCTCACCCCGCGCACCTTCTGCTTGGCCCGGCTGATGCGCTGGGCCATGGTGGCCTCGGGCACCAGGTACGCGCGGGCGATCTCCGCCGTGGTGAGACCGCCGACCGCACGCAGGGTCAGCGCGACCTGCGCGGGCGCGGTCAGATCGGGATGGCAGCACAGGAACAGCAGCGACAGGCTGTCGTCCTCGCGGGGAGCTCGGTCGGCACCGGAGGCGAGGCGCTCGCCGAGGGCCACCGCCCGCTCCTCCCGCGCCCGCCGGGCGTCCTCCGCCCGCAGCGCGTCGACCAGCTTCCGCGAGGCCACCCGGATGAGCCAGCCGCGCGGATTGCCGGGCACCCCGGCCGACGGCCACTGCCCGGCCGCAGCGAGCAGCGCCTCCTGTACGGCGTCCTCGGCGGTGTCGAAATGGCCGTACCGCCGTACGAGCGCGCCGAGGACCTGCGGCGCGTTACGGCGCAGCAGGTCCTCGACGGAGTCGCTCACGGGAGTCGTGTCGTTCGCCGGGCTCAGACGTCTCCGGCGTCCTCGCCGATCGGCCGGATGACGACCGGGTACACCGGGGCGCCCTCGGGCTGGGGGCACTCCAGGACCCGGGCGGCGATCTCGGTGACGCGCTCCAGGCTCGCGCAGTCCAGGACCCAGTAGCCGGCCAGCAGCTCCTTGGTCTCGCCGTACGGGCCATCGGTGATGACAGGCTTGCCGTCCGCGCCGAGATTGACGTGCCGGGCCCGGGCGGGCTCGGTCAGGCCCTGGGCGTCGATCATTTCGCCGCTCTCGGCGAGCTCGTCGTTGAGAGCGCCCATGAACGCGAACATCGCCTGGACGTCCTGTTCGGTCCAGGCCGGGGAGTTCTCGGACGCCCGGCCCTTCATCGCCTCGTAGTCCACCTGGCTGCCCTGCACCATGACCAAGTACTTCATGACTCGCTCCTTCGTCTCGCGCCGCCGTTGGGGCGGCTCTCACAGGGGACGTCGGAGCCGGGCCCGCGTTCTCGACATGGTTCGGGTCGGAGTTTCAGGGACTGCTCGCGGCGGGTTCCTCGGGTTCCTCCCGAGGCGCGGGCTCCTCCGGGCGCCCGGCCTCCTCGGGACGCCCGGACTCCTCTCCGCGCTCGGGCGCCGCGTGACCCCCCAGCTCCGCGAGACGCTCGCGGTGGAGGCGGCGCCGGTGGTGGTAGTGGGAGTGGTGATCCTGGATCTCTTCCTCGGCGCCCTCCACGACGAAGGCCTCGCACTTGGGGTTGTGGCAGGGGCCGGCCACCCAGCGCGGTACCCACGTGCCCAGCGTCTTGTGGCGCCGGACGACCGTTTCGACGGACTGTCCGCAGACGGGACAGGCGTGTTCTTCGCTGTCCATGCCATCCAGGGTAGGCCGGTCAGCGCTTCCGTGCGTAGGTGCGGACCAGCACTCCGTTACCGAACGTCCGGACGTCCTCCAGGGTGAAGTCGGTGGCGGAGAAGTCGGTGCCGAACATCGGCATGCCCGCGCCGTACACCTGGGGGTAGGTCTTGATCACCAGTTCGTCGATCTCGTCGAGCAGTGCGCCCGCCACCTGGGAGCCGCCGCAGAGCCAGATGCCGAGCTCGCTGTCCTCGGCCTTCAGCTCCTTGATCCGGGCGACCAGGTCGCCCTCGATGACGGTGACGTTCGGGTCCGGGGAGGCGCCGAGGGTGCTCGAGGCGACGTACTCGCGCAGATGGCCGTACGGGCTGGGGATGCCCGCGTCGAGGCCGAGCTGATAACTGCCCCGGCCCTGGATCACGGTGTCGAAGTGCAGGTTCTCGGCGCCCTTGAGGCCGAGCTGGTCCCGGCCGTGGACGGCGATGGTCTCGGGCCAGGTCGAGGCGAGGTAACCGACGAACTCCTCGTCCAAATAGGTGAACATCGACGTGGCGTCGCCGTCCGGGTCTCCGATGAAGCCGTCGATGGAGCAGGCGACGAAGTACGTGAGCTTGCGCAAGCGGGTCTCTTTTCGTGGGCTGCGAAGTGAAGTGCTTCAGTTGTAGTACTTCGGTTGTAGTGGTCGCAAGCCCATATCGAGGGCGGGCTTGAAGTGGGAGAGACCATTCCGCTACGAGTCAGCGCGCGGCCCCGGCTCAGCGCGCGCGGTCTGCGGCTCAGCGCGCGGCCTGCGGCTCCCGCCACATCGGGTACATCTGCGGGCCGTCGGGCAGGTCGAGCGCACCGCCGAGGAGCGCGAAGCCGAGACGCTCGTACAGCCTGCGGCTGCGGTCGCTGCTCGCCTCCAGGTACGCGGGCACACCGTCGCTGTCGCAGCGGTCGAGCACCGCGCCCATGAGCGCGGTGCCGAGGCCCTCGCCCTGCCGGTCGGGACGGACGCCGATCATCCACAGGTACTCGTGGGCGCGGTCCGCGGGGTGGATCTCGGCGGTGAGCCTGGCTATCAGCTCGACGCGTTCGTTTTCCGGGTCCACCGCCTCGCGGACCTGGGCGGCCCCGTCGTCGGCGTCGTGGTCCCCGTCCCCGGCGGGGGTCGGCAGCCACAGTGCGCAGGCCGAGCCGTCCGCGGTCACGTCGATGCGGCCGTCGGCCAGCACGATGTCGGTGAACGCCGCCATCAGCCGGTGGTGGGTCGCCCTGCGGTACTCGGCTCCGGGGAAGACCCAGCCGCTGACCGGATCGTCCTGGAAGGCCTCGTCCAGCAGCCGCACCACCAGCTCCCGGTCCGCCGCGGTCGCCGTCCGGATCGCCACACCCATGTTCCGCCCCTTCGTCGCAATCGGCCTTGATCGTAAGGGGGTTGGGGGTGGCGTGGCGGGGGCGCCCGGACATTGACGGGATTACGTTCCGTCGTGGGAATGCGCGAGCCCCGCACACCGTGGGGATGTGCGGGACCCGCTGAACCGGAGCCGGCGACCGTGCGGGGTCAGGAGCCGCACGGCCACCGGTCCGGGGTCTTCACGTGCTGCGGCGGGTGACGAACTCGGCCAGGGCCAGCAGGGCACCCGCTGCCTCCGGGTCGGGAATCGCTCGGGCCAGCTCCTGCATCGCGCGGGCCATTCGGTCGGCGGCCTGGACCTGCGCCCAGTCCCGCCCGCCCGCCTGCTCCACGGCGAGTGCCGTGCGCGCGGTCTCCTCCTCCGCCGTCAACCCGCCCTTTCCGTACGGCACTTCGTACAGCTCGGCCAGCTCCGCCGCCGCCGGGGTGCCGGAGGTCAGCGCGGCGACGACCGGCAGCGACTTCTTCCGGGCGGCCAGGTCCGCGCCGGCCGGCTTGCCCGTGCGCCGGGGGTCGCCCCATATGCCGATCACGTCGTCGATGAGCTGGAAGGCGAGCCCGGCCTCCCGCCCGAAGGAGTCCATCGCCTCGACGTCCTCCCCCGCCGCGCCCGCGTACAACGCGCCGACGGCGCAGGCGCAGCCCAGCAGTGCCCCCGTCTTGGCCTCGGCCATGGCGAGCGTCTCGTCGAGGCCGATGTCGGCGCAGGGGCGTGTCTCCAGGGCCGTGTCCGCGTGCTGACCCTCGCACAGCTCGACGACGCACGCGGTGAGCCGGGCGGTGGCCGCGGTGGCCGCCGGATGCGGATCCTCGGCGAGCAGTCGCAGGGCGAGCGCCTGGAGGGCGTCCCCGACGAGGATCGCGGCCGGGTCACCGAAGACGGTCCAGACGGTGGGCCGGTGCCGCCTGGTGGGGTCCCGGTCCATCACGTCGTCGTGCAGCAACGTGAAGTTGTGCACCAGCTCCACCGCCGCGGCGGCCCGTACGGCGGCCCTGCGAGCCGCCGGACCGCCGAGCGCCTCGGCCGCCGCGAGGACGAGCGCGGGACGGATCGCCTTGCCGGTGCTGCCCTCCGCCGGTGAGCCGTCCGCGTGCTGCCATCCGAAGTGGTACAGCGCGACGCGGCGCATGGCGGCGGGCAACGAATCGATGGCGGCACGCAGTTCGGGGTCGACGGCCCCCCGCGCGCGCTCCAGGATCGCCATCGCCTCCTGCCCGTCGAGCGAACCCGGTCCGGCGTGTGTCTGGGTCCCGATGGGCCTCCGCCTTTCACGCGTCTCGGTCGCTCGCCGCCTCCCCGCGGGGAGTTGCCGCGGCTGAGCCATGTCTGTCATGCACTCGCCCACAAGGCGCGTACCCCCAGGATGTACCCGCCCGGCAGGGCGGGGACACCGCAAGGCCGAGGGTGGCTCACCGCCAGCGCCCGATCTCGACGTTCTCCAGCACGCCGAGCGCGTCCGGCACGAGCACCGCGGCCGAGTAGTACGCGGTCACCAGGTACTTGATGATCGCCTGCTCGTTGATGCCCATGAACCGCACCGACAGGCTCGGCTCGATCTCGTCGGGGATCCCGGACTGCTGGAGCCCGATGACCCCCTGCTCGGCCTCGCCGGTACGCATGGCGATGATCGAGGTCGTACGGGCGTCGGAGACCGGGATCTTGTTGCACGGGAAGATCGGCACCCCGCGCCAGGTGGGGATCCGATTTCCGGCCATCTCGATGGTCTCGGGGACGAGTCCGCGCTTGTTGAGCTCACGCCCGAACGCGGCGATCGCGCGCGGATGGGCCAGGAACAGCTTGGTGCCGCGGCGCCTGCTGAGCAGTTCGTCCATGTCGTCCGGCCCGGGCACTCCGTCGTGCGGCTGGATCCGCTGGTCGTACTCGCAGTTGTTGAGCAGCCCGAACTCGCGGTTGTTGACCAGCTCGTGCTCCTGGCGCTCCTTGAGCGCCTCGACCGTCAGCCGCAACTGCTGCTCGGTCTGGTTCATCGGCTGGTTGTAGAGGTCGGCCACGCGCGAGTGGATCCGCAACACGGTCTGGGCGATGCTCAGTTCGTACTCACGGGGGCGCGCCTCGTAGTCGACGAAGGTGTGCGGGATGTCCGCCTCGCCGCTGTGGCCGGCCGCGAGGTCGATCTCCTTCTCGCCGTACTTGTTGGCGCGCTGGGCGGGGATCGCGCGCTGCTCCTGAAGGTGCTCGCGCAGCGAGTCGGCCCGCTCCGCGACCTGTTCGACGTCCTGGCGGGCCAGGACGAGCACCGTGCAGGCGGTGACCGTGCGGACGGTGTACTCCCAGATGGCGTCCTCCGCGAGCAGCGCCTGCTCGCCGAGGTAGGCGCCGTCGGCGGCCACACCCAGGGACTCGTCGTCGCCGTAAGGGCCGGTGCCGACCTTCTCCACGCGGCCGTGCGCCAGCAGATAGACCTCGTCGGCGGGGCTGCCGAACGAGGCGAGCACCTCACCGGCGGCGAGCTCGCGCTGCTCACAGCGCCGGGCGAGCTCGGCGAGCACGTCCTGGTCCTCGTACGTACGCAGCGTGGGCAGTTCGCCCAGCTCCGCGGGGATGACCTCGACTCGGTCACCGGTCTTGACGAAGGTGATACGGCCGTCCCCGACGGCGTAGCTCAGGCGGCGGTTCACTCGGTATGTGCCACCCTGCACGTTCACCCACGGCAGCATGCGCAGCAGCCAGCGCGAGCTGATCTCCTGCATCTGGGGTGCGGACTTGGTCGTGGTGGCCAGGTTCCGCGCGGCGGCAGTACCGAGGCTCTGCTGCGGCCTGCTCTCGTCAGTGCGGATCTCTTCGCCTACCGACATAAGGAATTGCCCTCCCGGTCATGCACCGGCACCGCTTGTTGCGCCGGGCATCGATTCGCACGACCAAGCCTTCCTCACGGAGTGTGCCGGTGCTATTACACGAACGAGCGGGAATGGATCACGAAGGGTCTGGGCACATGGGCGCCCCGGACCGCGACGCCCATTCCGCTTGTTGTCCGAAACCGCTCGCACACTGTACGAACGGTTGGTCCACGATCGTCCCTTTTCGATAGAAGCTGCGACTACGAGGCGGCCGCGGTCGGCGGCCGACGCACAGCACGAAGGAGGCGGTCATGGCCTCACCCATGCCCGCGGCGAGATTCCTGGAGCGGCTGCGGGACGAAGGCGTCACGGTCGTCGAGGTCGGCGACTGGGAGAACCACAACCGCGATCACAAAGGGCCCTGGGGCCCGGTCCACGGCGTGATGATCCATCACACCGTGACCAAAGGCAGTCGGCTGACCGTGAAACTCTGCCGCGACGGCCACGCGGACCTTCCGGGCCCCCTGTGCCACGGCGTCATCACGAAGGACGGCACCGTCCATCTGGTCGGCTACGGCCGCGCCAACCACGCGGGCAAGGGCGACGACGACGTCCTGCGCGCGGTGATCGACGACGGCCCCCTCCCCGCCGACAACGAGGCCAACACGGACGGCAACCGCCACTTCTACGGCTTCGAGTGCGAGAACCTGGGCGACGGCCTGGACCCCTGGCCGGAGGTTCAGCTGGAGGCGATCGAGCGCGTCTCGGCGGCCATCTGCCGCCACCACGGCTGGACCGAGCGCTCGGTCATCGGCCACCTGGAATGGCAGCCGGGCAAGGTGGACCCCAAGGGCTTCACGATGGCCTCGATGAGGGACCGGATCGCGGGCCGTCTGAACTGATCCGACCAGCGGCGACAGCCACCCGGGGCCGGGCGACAATGGTGCGGTGACCAGCCTCGACGCCCTCCAGCCCCGGCTTCCCTCGCCGCTCCGGGAGTTCGTCGACGACCGTTTCGCCCGCTCCGGTGTCCGGCTGCTGCTCAAGCGGGACGATCTGATCCACCCGGAGCTCATCGGCAACAAGTGGCGAAAACTCGCCCCGAACCTCACCGCGGCGGCCGGCCGGAGCGTCCTCACCTTCGGCGGCGCCTACTCCAACCATCTGCGCGCCACGGCCGCCGCGGGCCGCCTCCTCGGCCTGGAGACCGTCGGTGTGGTCCGCGGTCAGGAACTGGCCGACCGCCCCCTCAACCCCTCCCTCGCGCGGTGCACGGCCGACGGCATGCGCCTGCACTTCGTCGACAGGTCGACGTACCGCCGCAAGTCCGAACCCGACATTCTGGCGGCCGTTCTCCGCGCGGCCGGCGCCGAGGGCGCGCATGTCGTCCCGGAGGGCGGCAGCAACGCCCTCGCCGTGCGCGGCTGCCAGGACCTCGGCCGGGAGCTGCGCGGCCAGGCCGACGTGGTCGCCCTGCCCTGCGGCACCGGCGGCACCCTCGCGGGCCTCGCCGCCGGACTGGCCCCGGGCCAGCGGGCCCTCGGCATCCCCGTGCTGAAGGGCGGGTTCCTGGCGGCCGAGATACAGGCGCTGCAACGCCGGGCCTTCGGCGGCCCCCGCGGCACCTGGACCCTGGACGACCGCTTCCACTTCGGCGGCTACGCCCGCACCACCCCCGAACTGGAAGCCTGCGCCGAGGACTTCGAGGAGCGGCACGGCGTACCCGTCGAGCGTCTGTATGTCGCCAAGTTGCTGTACGGACTTGTCGCCCTCGCGGACGAGGGAGCCTTCCCGCGCGGGACGACGATCGCGGCCGTCGTCACCGGCCGCCCCTTCCCGTAGGGGCGGCCGACGTCGCTCACGCCGCCTCCCGGAACGCGGCCGCCTCCTCCAGGTCCAGACGGCGCAGCAGGGTGCGGAGCATCTCGTCGTCGATGTAGCGGCCGTCCCGGAGCTTGACGAACACCTCGCGCTCGGCGCTGATCATTTCCCGGGACAGCCGTCGGTAGGTGTCGTCCACCGTCTCCCCGGTGACCGGGTTGACCTGGCCGAGGCGTTCCCAGACGGCGTTGCGGCGGCGCTCCAGGACCGTGCGGAGGCGGTCCGCGAGCGGCGGCGGCAGGGCGTTGCGCTCGTCGGACAGGAGCTCGTCGAGGCGCCGTTCGGCGGCCCGGGAGGCCTGCGCCTGCGCATTGGCCTCGGCGAGGGTCTCGGCCTGCACGTCGCGTCCCGGCAGCTTCAGCAGGCGGATCAGCGGCGGCAGTGTCACGCCCTGGATGACGAGGGTGCCGATGACCGTGGTGAAGGTCAGGAAGAGGATCAGATTGCGCTCGGGGAACTCCTCGCCGCCGTGCACGGTGAGCGGGATGGAGAAGGCGATGGCCAGGGAGACCACCCCGCGCATCCCGGCCCACGAGATGATGAACGGCCCCTTCCAGGTCGGGTTCGGCTCCCGTTCCCTGATCCGCGCCGACATCAGGCGCGGCAGGAACGTCGCCGGATAGACCCACACGAACCGCGAGACGACGACCACCAGGAACACGACGATCGCATACCAGGCGGCCCGGCCTCCCTCGTACTGCCCGAGGCCCTTGAGGACAACCGGCAGCTGGAGTCCGATGAGCGCGAAGACCGCCGACTCCAGGACGAAGGCGACCATCTTCCACACGGCCTCCTCCTGGAGGCGGGTCGCGAAGTCGACCTCCCACGCGCGGTGCCCCAGCCAGAGTGCGACGACCACGACCGCGAGCACCCCGGAGGCGTGCACCTGTTCGGCGACCGCGTAGGCGACGAACGGGATGAGCAGCGACAGCGTGTTCTGCAGCAGCGCTTCCTTGAGATGGGTGCGCAGCCAGTGGATCGGCACCATCAGCAGCACTCCGATGCCGATGCCGCCGAAGGCGGCGAGCAGGAACTCGCCGATCCCGCCGGCCCAGGTGGCGCCCTCGCCGACCGCGGCCGCGAGCGCCACCCGGTAGGCGGTGATCGCGGTCGCGTCGTTCACCAGGGACTCGCCCTGGAGGATCGTCGTGATCCTCGACGGCAGCCCCACGCGGCGGGCGACGGCCGTGGCGGCGACCGCGTCGGGCGGCGCCACCACCGCACCCAGAACCAGCGCCGCCGTCAGCGGCAGTCCCGGCACGATCATGTACGCGGCCCAGCCCACCACGAAGGTCGCGAAGAGCACGTACCCGACCGACAGCAGCGCGACGGGCCGCAGTTGCGCGCGCAGGTCGAGATAGGAGCTGTCGGTGGCGGCCGTGTGCAGCAGCGGCGGCAGGATGAGCGGCAGCACGATGTGCGGGTCGAGCGTGTAGTCGGGCACGCCGGGCGCGTACGACACGGCGAGGCCCGCCGCGACCAGCAGCAGGGGCGCGGGCACCGGGGTGCGTCTCGCGGCCGCGGCGACCGCGGCGCTGCCCGCCACCAACAACAGCAGCGGCATCACGTCCATGGATCTCGCCCGCCCTCACTCATCACTGCTCGCCCACCCTTGCTTTTCCGCGCGGCCTTCCGCGCGGCCGTCGTAACCTGGCAATCATGAAACAGTGCACGCATGCCGACGTGCTGCCCCACCCGGAGCCCGACCCGCTGAGCGAGACGTGTCTGGAGTGCCTGGCGGACGGCAGCCATCCGGTACAGCTTCGGCTGTGCCTCATCTGTGGTCACGTCGGCTGCTGCGACTCCTCGCCGGGACGGCACGCGACAGCACATCACAAGGATTCCGGGCATCCGGTGATGCGGACCTTCGAGCCCGGCGAGAGCTGGCGGTGGTGCTTCGTGGATCACGTCCTGGTGTGACCGGCGCCACTGCGGATCCGGACGGTTCGACCGTCTGACGCGTGGGTACGTCAACCCGGCGCGCGCTCTTCCCATTTGGGCCCGCCGAACCCCTAGCCACGGAGCGTATCCGAAGGTTTACTATGAGTGACAGCAGGGGGTTGGGGTCCCGGGGACAGGACAGTTCGGAGCGCGATAGCGTCACCGCTGAACCACTCATCGCGTTACCCCGGGGGGCGACCCTCGGCCCCGTAAAGCTTGTACCACCTTGGAGGTGAGGGTGTCCCAGATCGCAGGCGAGCCCGCGACCCAGGACTTCGTGGAAGTCCGGCTGCCGGCCGCGGGTGCCTACCTGTCGGTGCTGCGTACGGCCACTGCCGGACTCGCGGCCCGTTTGGACTTCACCCTCGACGAGATCGAGGACCTGCGCATCGCGGTGGACGAGGCCTGCGCGATCCTGCTTCAGCAGGCCGTGCCCGGCTCGGTGCTCAGCTGCGTCTTCCGGCTCGTCGACGACTCGCTGGAGGTCACCGTCTCCGCGCCGACCACGGACGGTCACGCACCGTCACGGGACACCTTCGCCTGGACCGTGCTGTCCGCCCTCGCGGGCAAGGTCTCCTCCGCCGTGGACGAGGACAAAACCGTTTCGATCAGCCTCTACAAACAGCGCGGCGCGGGACCCGGGCCGGCGTGAGGAACGGGGACGGGCCGGTGCGGGACGAAGAGCGCGGCACACGGGAGCTGCCGGCCGAGAACGCCGACGAGGCAGTCGCTCCGGGCGGTTCCCGACACTTGGCGGACGGCGTCGACGGGATTCCCGAGCAGGCCAGGCCGCACCCTGAGGACGACGCGGCCTCGGCGCGGGCGGGTCTCCCGGACAGCGCCGCGCAGGGCTCGCCTCGACAGAGGCGGATCGGGGGCACCCCCGGCCGGGCTGAGACAAGGGCTCGACAGAGGGCGACGGGCGGGACGATGAGCGAGCACGAGCGAGACGACGATCAGGCCGTGCCGGCCACGCAGCACGAGGGGCAGCACCGCGAGCCGCAGGACCGCAGCGGCGCGCGCGCCATGTTCGTCGAGTTGCGCAAGCTGAAGGACGGCAGCCCGGAGTACGCGGAGCTGCGCAACCAGCTGGTCCGGATGCACCTGCCGCTCGTCGAGCACCTCGCCCGCCGCTTCCGCAACCGCGGCGAGCCGCTGGACGACCTCACCCAGGTCGCCACCATCGGCCTGATCAAGTCGGTCGACCGGTTCGACCCGGAGCGCGGGGTGGAGTTCTCCACGTACGCGACCCCGACGGTCGTGGGCGAGATCAAGCGGCACTTCCGGGACAAGGGCTGGGCGGTGCGCGTGCCGCGCCGGCTGCAGGAGCTGCGCCTGGCGCTGACCACGGCCACGGCGGAGCTGTCCCAGCTGCACGGCCGCTCCCCCACGGTCCATGAGCTCGCCGAGAAGCTGGCCATCTCGGAGGAGGAGGTCCTGGAGGGCCTGGAGTCCGCCAACGCGTACTCCACGCTGTCGCTGGACGTGCCCGACACCGACGACGAGTCGCCGGCCGTGGCGGACACCCTGGGCGCGGAGGACGAGGCGCTGGAGGGCGTCGAGTACCGCGAGTCGCTCAAGCCGCTGCTGGAGGATCTTCCGCCGCGCGAGAAGCGCATCCTGCTGCTGCGGTTCTTCGGCAACATGACCCAGTCGCAGATCGCGCAGGAGGTCGGCATCTCCCAGATGCACGTGTCGCGCCTGCTGGCGCGCACCCTGGCCCAGCTGCGGGAGAAGCTGCTCGTCGAGGAGTGAGTCCGCCGCCGGACGCTACTTCTGGTCCTGCACGCTGCCGGGCCCCCGGATCCCGAGGGCCCGGGTGGTCTCGGCGTTCACCAGCAGCACCAGCGCGGCGACGGCCACCACCGCGAGGGCGATCCCGGCCGGGATGGCCATGCTGTCGGCCTGGAGCAGGTTGTAGGCCACCGGCAGCGCCATGATCTGGGTGATCACGGCCGGACCGCGGGACCAGCTGCGCCGGGCGAGCAGTCCGCGGGCGGCGAGCAGCGGCAGCAGCGCGAGCACCACCAGCGTCACTCCACCGGTGACGGCCTGCTGCCGGTCGTCCGGGTCGCCGGTGAGCCCCAGGACGAGGATCCAGACCCCGCCGACCAGCAGGGCGAGCCCCTCCAGCGCGGCCAGCCCGGCCGCGTAGGTCAGCCGCCGCGGGCGGGGTCCGGTCTCCGGGGCGGGGTTCTGCTCAGCGCTCACCCCTGAAGAGTAGCCCTCGCCCGGCAGGCGCCCACGGGCACCCGGGGCGCGGCCGGGGCACTCGTGGCGAGGTTCACGCACCGATTCTCATACTGGATCCCTGTTCGATGTGGGCCCAGTACCCCCCAGTAGGTACTCTGCAGTCCATGCGTGCACTTCTCGTGGTCAATCCGGCGGCAACCACCACAAGCGCACGTACGCGCGATGTCCTGATCCACGCGCTGGCCAGTGAGATGAAGCTGGAGGCGGTCACCACCGAGTACCGCGGCCACGCGCGCGACCTCGGCCGGCAGGCGGCGGACAGCGAGGACATCGACCTGGTGGTGGCGCTCGGCGGCGACGGCACGGTCAACGAGGTGGTCAACGGTCTGCTGCACGCGGGCCCCGACCCCGAGCGGCTGCCGCGCCTCGCGGTGGTCCCCGGCGGCTCCACCAATGTCTTCGCCCGCGCCCTGGGCCTGCCCAACGACGCGGTCGAGGCGACCGGCGCCCTGCTGGACGCGCTGCGCGAGGGCAGTGAGCGGACGGTCGGCATGGGCATAGCCGCCGGTACGCCGGGCACCGAGGACGAGGGGGTGCCGGCGCGATGGTTCACCTTCTGCGCGGGACTCGGCTTCGACGCGGGCGTGGTCGGCCGGGTCGAACAGCAGCGCGAGCGGGGCAAGCGGTCCACCCACGCCCTCTACATGCGTCAGGCCCTGCGCCAGTTCCTCCAGGAGCCCAACCGCCGGCACGGCACGATCACCCTGGAGCGGCCGGGCGCCGAACCGGTGACCGATTTGGTGCTTTCCATAGTCTGCAACACCGCTCCGTGGACGTATCTGGGCAATCGCCCGGTGTACGCGGCACCTAAGGCCTCGTTCGATACGGGGCTCGACGTACTCGGTCTCAGCCGTATGTCCACCGTGTCGGTTGCCCGGTATGCGACCCAGTTGCTCACTTCGTCCCCCGAGCGGGGCCCCCATGGCAAGCACGCCGCCTCACTGCACGACCTTGACCAGTTCACCTTGCATTCGAAGGCCCCGCTGCCCCTCCAGATGGACGGTGACCACCTGGGGCTGCGTACGAGCGTGACGTTCACAGGCGTACGCCGTGCACTGCGTGTGATTGTGTGAGCAGAACGGGCCAAAGTCCTTTCACTCGAACGTTTAGACCAGGATCCACCCCATGGAAGTACGGCTGTGACCTAGTCGACACCGAGGAATCAAAAAAAACTTTCCGGAAGGGGTTGTATCCGCCGCTGAGGTTTGCGAGTCTCTACGTGGCGATCGGGACAGCCCGCAACACCGGCTCCACAGATCACCGGAACCCCTCTTCAAAACCCAGGACCACGCCAGGGAAACCTGACGGTCGGCCCTTCACTTGTTGAGGGATTCGTGAAAGCGTTCACATTCACAAGCAACCTGCATGTCATACAAGGAGAGGTAGCAGCCATGGACTGGCGTCACAACGCCGTTTGCCGCGAGGAAGACCCCGAGCTCTTCTTCCCCATCGGCAACACCGGTCCTGCGCTGCTGCAGATCGAGGAAGCCAAGGCCGTCTGCCGTCGCTGCCCGGTTATGGAGCAGTGTCTGCAGTGGGCGCTCGAGTCCGGTCAGGACTCCGGCGTCTGGGGTGGTCTCAGCGAGGACGAGCGTCGCGCGATGAAGCGCCGTGCCGCCCGCAACCGGGCCCGTCAGGCCTCCGCCTGACACACCCACCCCGCTTGAGCTTGGCGGCGCGTACAGCGAGTACGCATCTCCCGCCCCCGAGCCGCAGCGCGCAGTACCCCCGATGCGCATAGCACGAGCTTTCAGCCCCGGACCTTCCTGGTCCGGGGCTCATTGCTTTGCTTCTGCGCCTCACTTCTGCGCCCGCACCGGAATGTCGAGGACGACCTGCGTCCCGCGCTCCGGCGCCGGGACCATGTCGAACGTACCGCCCAACTCCCCTTCCACCAGGGTCCGTACGATCTGCAGACCCAGATTTCCGGCGGTGTGCGGGTCGAATCCCTCGGGCAGTCCTACGCCGTCGTCCTGGACGGTGACCAGGAGTCGGGCCTCCTTGGTGGTGCCGCCGCGAACCGCGGAGACCTCGACCGTGCCGGTCTCGCCCTGCCGGAAGCCGTGCTCCAGGGCGTTCTGGAGCACCTCGGTCAGCACCATCGAGAGCGGGGTGGCGACCTCGGCGTCGAGGATGCCGAAGCGGCCGGTGCGTCGGCCGGTGACCTTGCCGGGTGAGATCTCGGCGACCATGGCCAGCACCCGGTCGGCGATCTCGTCGAACTCCACGCGCTCGTCGAGGTTCTGGGAGAGCGTCTCGTGCACGATCGCGATCGAGCCGACCCGGCGCACCGCCTCCTCCAGGGCCTCCCGGCCGCGGTCGGACTCGATGCGCCGGGCCTGGAGGCGCAGCAGGGCGGCGACCGTCTGGAGGTTGTTCTTCACCCGGTGGTGGATCTCCCGGATGGTGGCGTCCTTGGTGATCAACTCGCGTTCGCGGCGGCGCAGTTCGGTGACGTCCCGGAGCAGGACGAGCGAACCGATGCGAGTGCCCTTGGGTTTGAGCGGGATCGCCCGGAACTGGATGACCCCGTCGTCGGACTCGATCTCGAACTCCCGGGGCGCCCAGCCGCTGGCCACCTTGGCGAGCGCCTCGTCCACCGGCCCGTGGGTCGGGGCGAGTTCGGCGGTGGTCTTGCCCAGGTGGTGGCCGACGAGGTCGGCGGCGAGGCCGAGCCGGTGGTAGGCGGACAGGGCGTTCGGCGAGGCGTACTGGACGGTGCCGTCCGCGTCGAGGCGGATCAGTCCGTCGCCGACGCGGGGCGAGGCGTCCATGTCGACCTGCTGGTTCGCGAACGGGAAGGAGCCGGCCGCGATCATCTGCGCGAGGTCCGAGGCGCTTTGCAGATACGTCAGTTCGAGCCGGCTCGGGGTGCGCACGGTCAGCAGGTTGGTGTTGCGCGCGATGACTCCGAGGACGCGCCCGTCCCGTCGTACCGGAATCGACTCGACCCGGACCGGGACCTCCTCGCGCCACTCCGGGTCGCCCTCGCGCACGATGCGGCCCTCGTCGAGCGCCGCGTCCAGCATGGGGCGGCGGCCGCGCGGGACAAGGTGGCCGACCATGTCGTCCTGGTAGGAGGTGGGGCCGGTGTTGGGGCGCATCTGGGCCACCGACACATAGCGGGTGCCGTCACGGGTGGGGACCCACAGAACGAGGTCGGCGAAGGAGAGGTCGGAGAGCAGCTGCCACTCCGAGACCAGCAGATGGAGCCACTCGAGGTCGGACTCGTCGAGGGCGGTGTGCTGGTGGACCAGCTCGTTCATGGAGGGCACGAGTGTGAGCGTACCTGGGGGTATGTGGGTGACCTAAATACACCCGCGGTGGCCGGAAACACCCGCGGGCCGCGGCGCCTGAGAGGGACCCTCAACCCTCCCGGCACCGCAGCCCGGAGCAATATCGGCCGTGGGGTGTGCGGTCCCGGTCGGCCGAAGGATGAGGAGCCGGGGCAGTCAGGGCAGAGAGCCTCGGTTCCTCGGTCCGCCCTCCTGTGCGGGGAAGGCGGAAGTCTGGCGTCCTCGTATCACATGGTCTCGCACCACCATTGTGGACTAGACCACTCGGTGTGTCCATGTGTTGAGAGGTGTTCATTCAGCACGCAGCCTAACCCGGGTGGGTTCCCGCGCGGGGCCAGATGGACAGGGCAATTTCGGCGAGCGCCGCCAGTTCCGCGCGGCTCGCGCCGTCGCGCGCCTGTTGCGACATGCCGTGGACGATGGCGCCGGTGTGCCGGGCGAGTGCGCGGGCGTCGGTGTCGGCCGGGAGCTCACCTGCGGCGATGCCCGCGCGGATCCGGCTCTCGACGGCGGCGATGGTGGCGTTGCGCCGGTCCCGCAGCGCCTCCCCCACTTCGGGACTGGTGCAGTTGGTGGCCGCGTGGGCGTAGAGGCAGCCGGGCGGGCGGCCGGGGGTGGTGTACCGGACGGCGGCCTCGCGCAGGATGCGCTCCACGGCGGACCGCGCGGTGGGCTCCTCGGCCAGGGCGCGCTCACCGAAGGCCGCGTAGCGCTTGCCGTACGCGTCCACGGCCTCGTCGAACAGGGCCCGCTTGTCACCGAAGGCCGCGTACAGGCTCGGGGCGCCGATGCCCATGATCCGGGTGAGGTCGGAGACGGACGTGGCCTCGTAGCCGTGCTCCCAGAAGGCCATGATCGCCTTCTCCAGCGCGGTCTCCCGGTCGAAGGAGCGGGGGCGGCCACGGCGTGCGGTGGTGGGGGGCGGCCCTGCCGGCCGCGGGTCCTCGGTGCTCACCATGGAGTGCATTTTATAGCGGGCACTAGAGAAACTTCCCGGCGTTGTTGTACGTTCTTTCTGTAACGCTCGATAAACAAATGCGGGGGTGTGGCATGGGTGTGCTCACGGGCAGGACGGCACTGGTCACGGGGGCGAGCAGGGGGATCGGACGGGCGGTGGCCGAGCGGCTGGCGCGGGACGGGGCGCGGGTCGCCGTGCACTACGGCAGCAGCGAGGCGGCGGCGAAGGAGACGGTCGCGGGGATCGAGGCGGCGGGCGGGAGCGCCTTCGCCCTCCGGGCGGAGCTGGGGGTGCCGGGGGACGCGCGGACCCTTTGGGAGGCCTTCGACCGGCAGGCGGACGGGGTGGACATCCTGGTCAACAACGCGGGCGCGGCCACCTTCGCGACCATCGGCGAGACGGACGAGGAGCTCTACGACCGGGCGCACGCGCTCAACGCCAAGGCACCGTTCTTCATCGTCCGGCAGGGTCTGCGCCGCCTGCGCGACGACGGCCGGATCATCAACGTCACGGCGGCCACGGACGCCGGGATACCCGGCATCGCGGCCACGCACATGGCCAAGGGCGCGGTCACCGCCCTGACCCGTTCCCTCGCGGTCGAGCTGGCGCCGCGCGGGATCACCGCCAACTCCGTCGCGCCCGGGTTCATCGACACCGATCTCACCAGCGCGGTCCTGGCGGATCCGGGGATAAGGGCGCACGCCGAGGCACTCTCGGTGTTCGGCCGGGTGGGGACGGGCGGCCGAGGTCGCCGACGTGGTGGCCTTCCTCGCCTCCCCCGACTCCCGCTGGGTGACCGGGCAGCACGTGGACGCGACGGGAGGCTCGCTGCTGAGCCTTCAGTAGATCCGCGTCCGGCGCGGGTCTCGGGCATGGGTCCCGGACCGGCTTCGGCGCGGGCTCCGGCTACGGTCCCGGCCTCCGGGTTCACCTGGGAGCGAGAGCCCTCCTCTGTTAGATTGGTCTAAACCACATAGCCCTCTCGGGAACCGGTTGAGTCCCCTCTTCAGATCGGCAGGCCCAGCGTGGAAGTTGTCATCGTTCCGGACGCCCAGGCGGGCGGCGAGCTCATCGCCGAGGCCATGGCACAGCTCCTGCGGCGCAGGCCCGACGCCGTGCTCGGCGTGGCCACCGGCTCGACCCCGCTGCCCATCTACGAGGCGCTGGCCGCCAAGGTGCGCTCCGGTGCCGTGGACGCCTCACGGGCGCGGATCGCCCAGCTCGACGAGTACGTGGGGCTGCCGGCCGAGCACCCCGAGTCGTACCGCTCGGTGCTGCGGCGCGAGGTGCTGGAGCCGCTCGGGATCGGCATGGACGCGTTCATGGGGCCGGACGGCACGGCCGAGGACGTCCAGGCGGCGTGCGCGGCGTACGACGCGGCGCTGGCGCGGGCCGGGGGCGTGGACCTGCAGCTGCTCGGGATCGGCACGGACGGGCACATCGGGTTCAACGAGCCCTGTTCCTCGCTCGCGTCCCGTACGCGGATCAAGACGTTGACCGAGCAGACCCGGGTGGACAACGCGCGCTTCTTCGACGGGGACATCGCGCAGGTGCCGCACCATGTGATCACTCAGGGGATCGGCACGATCCTGGAGGCCCGGCACCTGGTGCTCCTCGCCACCGGCGAGGGGAAGGCCGACGCGGTCGCGGCGACCGTCGAGGGGCCGGTCGCGGCGGTGTGTCCGGCGTCGGCGTTGCAGTTGCATCCGCATGCGACGGTCGTCGTGGACGAGGCCGCGGCTTCCAAGCTGAAGCTCGCGGACTACTTCCGGCACACCTACGCCAACAAGCCCGCCTGGCAGGGGATCTAGCGGCGAACCGCACGAAGGCGCCGGTCCCCCGCCTGGGACCGGCGCCTTCGTCGTCGTACCTCCTACTTCCCGGCGATGACTTCCGCCGCCGCCCTGCCGCAGACCCTTGCCGCTCCGTGGGTCGCTATGTGGAGGGCGCCTCGGGGGGCGGACTGCGGGACGCCCATCTCGACCACGATCGTGTCGGGGCGTGCCGACAGGAGGGTGTCCAGGGTCTTCGCCATCCACTCGTGGCGGTGCTCGTCGCGGACCACCACCACGATGCGGCGGGTGCCTGCCGCGTCCAGGACGGCCCGGGCCGCGGAGTCGTCGGTGCAGGTGGCCGTTTCCGTGCCGGGGAGCAGTTCCGTCAGTTCGGCCGCCAGGCCCCAGGGGGTCTCGTCGCCCACCGCGATGTTCGCGACCGGGGTGAGGGCGGCGACGTAAGGGGGCTCGGTCAGCGGGGTGTGGGCCTCGGTCGACGTCACCCGCAGAGCTCGGCGCGCGGCCACCAGGCCGATGTCCGAGGGGGCCGTGTCCCGCGCCGGAGTCGCGCTCACCGTCCAGCGGGCCAGGGCGCGGACGCGTTCCGCGGCGTCCGCGAGGCGCTCCTCGGCGAGTTCGCCGGTGCGGACCGCGGTGATCAGGGCGTCGCGCAGGCGCCGTACCGTCTGCTCGTCGTTCAGACCGCCGCCCACGCAGATCGCGTCCGCGCCCGCCGCGAGGGCCAGGACGCTGCCGCGTTCGATGCCGTAGGTGGCGGCGATGGCCTGCATCTCCATGCCGTCGGTGACGATGAGGCCGTCGTAGCCGAGTTCGCCGCGCAGCAGGTCGCCGAGGATCGGGCGGGAGAGCGTGGCCGGGCGGGTGGCGTCCAGGGCCGGGACCAGGATGTGCGCCGTCATGATCGCGCGGGTGCCGGCGGCGATCGCCGCGCGGAACGGGGTCAGTTCACGCTCGGCGAGCACCTCGCGGCCCACCTCGATCCGCGGCATCGCCTCGTGCGAGTCGATCGCGGTGTCGCCGTGGCCGGGGAAGTGCTTGGTACAGGCGGCCACGCCCGCGGCCTGCAGGCCGGTGACGTAGGCGGCCGTGTGCCGGGCGGCCAGCGCGGTGTCGGCGCCGAAGGAGCGGACACCGATGACCGGGTTGGCGGGGTTGGAGTTCACGTCGGCCGACGGGGCCCAGTTGAAGTTGACCCCGCAGGCGGCGAGCCGGCGGCCGAGTTCCCGGGCGACCTCGCGGGTGAGGTCGACGTCGTCGACGGCACCGAGGGCGTGGTTGCCCGGGAAGGAGGAGCCGGTGCGCACCTCCATGCGCGTGACGTCGCCGCCCTCCTCGTCGATCGCGACGAGGACGTCCTCGCGCTCGGCGCGCAACTGCGCGGTGAGCGCGGCGACCTGCTCGGGGCCGGCGATGTTGCGGCCGAACAGGCCGACGGAGGCGAGGCCCTCGCCGATCCGGCGCAGCAGCCAGTCGGGGGCGGTGGTGCCGGGAAAGCCGGGCTGGAGGACGGTCAGCGCGTTCCGCGTCAGGGTGTCGCTGGCGAATGTCGTCATCGGTGAGCGTTATCCCTTCACGGCACCGTCGGTCAGACCGCTGACGGCCCGGCGCTGGAGGAAGACGAAGAGGATGAGGATGGGGACGGCGAAGAGGGAGGAGGCCGCCATGGTGGCGCCCCAGTCGTCGCCGAAGACCGTGCGGAAGCTGGTCAGCCACAGCGGCAGGGTCTGTGCCTCGGCCTCCTTGTTCAGGACCAGGACGAGCGCGAACTCGTTCCAGGCGGTGATGAAGCCGAACAGCGAGGTGGCCATCAGACCGGGCGCGAGCAGCGGCAGGATGACCCGGCGGAAGGCCTGTGCGCGGGTGCAGCCGTCGACCATGGCCGCCTCCTCCAGCTCGGCCGGTACGGCGGCGACGAAGCCGCGCAGGGTGAGGATGGTGAAGGGGAGGATCATCATCGTGTAGAAGGCCGTCAGCGGGACGAGGCTGTTCAGCATGTCGGCGTCCCGGACGATCATGTACATCGCGATGATCATGACCTCCCAGGGCGCCATCTGGGCCAGCATGAAGCCGATGATGAAGCCGCGCCGCCCCTTGAACTTCATCCGCGCCAGGGCGAAGGCGCCGGCGAGCGCGATGGTCAGGGAGAAGACGACCGCGCACACCGTCACGGTCAGCGAGTTGGCGACCAGGGTCCAGAAGTTGTCGACGCCGGTCGCCGTCTTGAAGTGCTCGAAGGTGATGTCGGTCGGGAACCACACGGGGTTCTCCGAGATGATGTCGCCGGTCGGCTTGAAGGCCGTGGCGAACATCCAGTACACGGGGAAGACGAAGCCGATGAACAGGATGACGGCCGTGGCGTTGGGCCAGATGCGGCCGAAGAGCGAGCGCTTCACAGCCCGGCCTCCTCTTCCTTCTCTTGCTTCAGGACGATCCGCAGGTAGTAGGCGGTGAGGCCGAGCAGGATCAGGATGGTCAGCAGGGCGATGGCCGCGCCCATGCCGTAGTGCTGGTTGCCGACGCCCTCGATGTAGGCGTACACGGGCAGGATCTCGGTGAGCCGGTCCGGGCCGCCCTGGTTGAACGTGTAGACCTGCACGAACGCCTTGAAGATCCAGATGATCTCCAGGAACGTGGTCGCGTAGAGGAAGGGCCGCAGGAACGGGAAGGTGACCGTCATGAAGCTCTTCCAGGCGCCGGCGCCGTCCAGCGCGGCGGCCTCGTAGAGCTCGACGGGGATGGTCGTGGTGGCCGCGTAGAGGTTGATCGCCACGAACGGGATCGACATCCACACGATCAGCATGGTGACCACGAAGAACGTGGACATCTGGCCGCTGGTCCAGCTGTAGTCGGCCATCGAGTGCCAGCCGAGCTTGTCCAGCACCCAGTTGACGACGCCGAAGCGCTGGGCGAAGAGCCACTGGTAGACGGTGGTGGCGGCGACCACGGGCATGGCCCAGGCCAGCACCAGGCCGATCAGCAGGGTGAACCGCATCCGTCGGCCGAGGCGGGCGAGGAGCAGGCCGACGAGGGCGCCGATGACCATGGTCAGGGCGACGTTGACCGCCGTGAACAGGATCGAGCGCAGGGTGACGCGCCAGAAGTCCTCGCTGCCGAGGACCTCGGTGTAGTTGTCGACGCCGTTCCACTCGGTGACGTGCTGGATCAGCTGCGCCATGTTGAGGTTCTGGAACGACAGCAGCGCGTCCTTCAGCAGCGGCCAGCCGAGCAGCAGCACGGAGGCCGCGACGGCGGGAAGCAGCAGAAGGTAGGGGGCGAGCGCGCCGAGGCGGGACGCGGCTCTCGGGGCGGGCCCTGCTCCTGAGGGGTCCGACTTGCGGACGTCCGTCGGGCCCGAGGGCGGCCGTTCGGTCTGCACGGTCATGCTCGCGTTCTCTTCCTCCTAGACCTGCCTGAACACGGGCGGGGGGCCGCCGACGCGACCCCCAGCCCGGTGCCTTTACTGCTGCTGCGAAAGGCGCTTGTTGAACTCTTCCTCGACCTGGGCGGCGGCCTCGGCCGGGGACTTTCCGTTCAGCACGGCGGTCATGTAGGTCTTGATCGGGTTGGGCGCGTTCTCGACGGCGGCCCACTCGGCGATCAGCGGGGTCGTGCCACCACCGGCGGCGGCGGGAGCCGCGGCCTCGGCGACGGCGTTGCCCTTGAGGTTGCTCTGCAGCGACTCCTTGTTGGGGATGACGCCGTTCTCCTTGGCGAGCTGGCCCTCGTACTTGTCGCTCAGGGCGATCCGCAGGAACTCCTTGGCCAGCTCCTGCTTCTTGCTGCCCGCGGCGACGGCGAGGTTGGAGCCGCCGAGGAAGACACCCTCGGGCTTGTCGGCCGTGGCACCCGGGATGGTGAAGTAGCCGATCTCCTTCTCGATCTCCGGGTTGGCCTCGATGGCGATGCCGGCTTCCCAGCCCATGCCGATGAAGGCGCCGACCTTGCCCTTGCCGAAGACCTCGCCCTGCTGCGGGGTGGCCTCGTCCTTGTCCTTCGGGGCCTTGGAGAGGGACTGGAACTTCTTGTACGTCTCCATGGCGGCGGCGACCTTGGGGTCGTCGAGGTTGGAGACGTACTTGTCGCCGTCCTTCTTCACCAGCTCGGCGCCCTCGGCGATGGTGAGGCCGACGAAGTGGTACCAGTTCTGGCCGGGCAGGTAGATCGGCTCGGCGTCCGTCTTCTCGCCGATCGTCTTCAGGTCCTCGTAGAACTCGTCCCGGGTCTTGGGGGTGTCCTTGATGCCCGCGTCCGCCCAGATGCTCTTGTTGTAGAGGACGACACGGTTGGCGAAGTACCAGGGCGCCGCGTACTGCTTGCCCTCGAAGACCGAGGAGTTGTTCAGGGACTCGGTCCAGTCGGCGCCGATCTCGGTCTTGAGGTCGGCCAGGTCGGCGAGGCCGCCGGTCTTGGCGTAGGCCGGGGTCTGGGTGTTGCCGATCTCGAAGACGTCCGGCGGGTTCTCCTCCGACAGGGCGGTCGTCAGCTTCTGCTGGATGCCGTTCCACTGCTGGACCTCGAACTTGACCTTCGCCTTGGTCTTCTTCTCGAAGGCGGCGGCCACGTCCTTCTGCCACTGGTCCGGGGAGGAACCGTCCATCACCCAGACGGTGAGGGTCTGGCCCGCGTAACCGTCCGCGCCGGCCTTGCCGCCCTCGTCGCCGTCGTCGCCCCCGCACGCCGCGATGGAGACCATCATTGCCGCGACACCGATCGCGGATATCAGCTTGCGCTTCACGCCACCCTCCTCAGGGATGCCCACACCCCCCTGCCCATGGGCCGGGACCTGGACCAATGGTGTAGACCAGTACCGGGAGCTTGGACCAGACCATGAACCGTGTCAAGGGTGCTCGGAAAGGCTCTGACCAGGTGTTATCCGACGTACATATGCAAGAACCTTTAAGTAAGAAGCCAGCGAAAAGGGCGCCACCGGAGTAGTCTCTTCCACTAGACCACTTGGGCCTATGGACTAGACCAAAACAAGTGGCGACGGTATACAGAGGGGATCACGATGTGACCCGCATCCGGAGCCGGGAAGGCAGACCATGAGCACCGACGTCAGCAGTGCTGAGAACGAGGGCGGGGCGAGTGTCCGTACCGCGCGCGTGCCCAAGTACTACCGCCTGAAGAAGCACCTGCTCGACATGACGGAGACCCAGGCGCCCGGCACTCCGGTTCCGCCCGAGCGGACCCTGGCGGCCGAGTTCGACACCTCCCGCACCACCGTGCGCCAGGCCCTCCAGGAGCTTGTCGTCGAGGGCCGCCTCGAACGCATCCAGGGCAAGGGCACCTTCGTCGCCAAGCCGAAGGTCTCCCAGGCGCTCCAACTCACCTCGTACACCGAGGACATGCGGGCCCAGGGCCTCGAACCGACCTCCCAGCTGCTGGACATCGGCTACATCACGGCCGACGACCGGCTCGCCGGGCTGCTCGACATCACCGCGGGCGGGCGCGTGCTGCGCATCGAGCGGCTGCGCATGGCCAACGGCGAGCCGATGGCGATCGAGACCACCCACCTGAGCGCCAAGCGCTTCCCGGCCCTGCGCCGCTCGCTGGTCAAGTACACCTCGCTGTACACCGCGTTGGCCGAGGTCTACGACGTCCACCTCGCCGAGGCCGAGGAGACCATCGAGACCTCGCTCGCCACCCCGCGCGAGGCGGGCCTGCTCGGCACGGACGTGGGCCTGCCGATGCTGATGCTCTCCCGCCACTCCCTGGACCGGGACGGCCAGCCGGTGGAGTGGGTGCGCTCGGTGTACCGCGGGGACCGCTACAAGTTCGTGGCGAGGCTGAAGCGGCCACAGGGCTGAGGCCGGCCGAGGAGCAAGACCGAAGCGGTCGCAGGAGTAGGCCTGTTGAAGGTTCGACAGTGGTGGTGCACGTGGTGTAGCGCGGCTCACATTCCTGTTCTACGGTCCTCCCGTCATCGCATGGACGGGAGGACGACCCGGTGCGCACCGCGAACACTCGAACCATCGTCATCTGGACCCTCGTCGCGCTGATCGGCGCCACCGGCTGGGCGGTGCTCGCACTGGCCCGCGGCGAGGACGTCTCCGCCGCCTGGATGGTCGCGGCGGCCCTCGGCTCGTACGCCATCGCTTACCGCTTCTACGCCAAGTTCATCGCGTACAGGGTCCTCAAGGTCGACAAGACCCGGGCCACCCCGGCGGAACGGCTCGACAACGGCATCGACTTCCACCCGACCGACCGCCGCGTCCTGCTCGGCCACCACTTCGCGGCCATCGCCGGCGCCGGACCGCTCGTCGGACCGGTCCTCGCGGCGCAGATGGGGTATCTGCCCGGCACCATCTGGATCATCGCGGGCGTCATCTTCGCGGGCGCGGTCCAGGACATGGTGGTGCTGTTCTTCTCCACCCGCCGCGACGGCCGTTCACTCGGCCAGATGGCCCGCGAGGAGATCGGCCCCTTCGGCGGCGCGGCGGCCCTCCTCGCGGCCTTCGCCATCATGATCATCCTGCTCGGGGTGCTGGCCCTCGTCATCGTCAACGCCCTGGCCGAGTCACCCTGGGGCACCTTCTCCATCGCGATGACCGTCCCCATCGCCCTGCTGATGGGTTTCTACCTGCGCGTGCTGCGCCCCGGCCGGGTCAGCGAGGTCTCCCTGATCGGCGTCGGCCTGCTGCTGCTCGCGCTGGTCGCGGGCCGCTGGGTCGCCGAGTCCTCATGGGCCGAGGCCTTCACCCTCGCGCCGTCCACGCTGGTCGTCTGGCTGGTGGCGTACGGCTTCGTCGCCTCGATTCTGCCCGTGTGGATGCTGCTCGCGCCCCGCGACTACCTCTCCACCTTCATGAAGATCGGCACGATCCTGCTGCTCGCCCTCGGGGTCGTCATCGCGCTGCCGACGCTGAGGATGGACGCGGTCACCGACTTCGCCTCCCGCGGCGACGGCCCGGTCTTCGCGGGCTCCCTGTTCCCCTTCGTCTTCATCACGATCGCCTGCGGTGCCCTGTCCGGCTTCCACTCGCTCATATCGAGCGGTACGACGCCGAAGATGATCCAGAAGGAGACGCAGGTCCGGATGATCGGGTACGGCTCCATGCTGATGGAGTCATCGGTCGCCGTGATGGCGCTGGTCGCCGCGAGCGTCATCGACCCGGGCCTGTACTTCGCGATGAACGCCCCCGCGGGGGTCATCGGTGACTCCGTGCAGAACGCCTCCCAGGTGGTCGGGAGTTGGGGTTACCAGATCTCCCCGGAGGACCTGGCCCAGGCCGCGAAGAACGTCGAGGAGGCGTCCCTGCTGCACCGCACCGGCGGGGCGCCCACGCTCGCCGTCGGAATCTCCGACATCTTCTCCCAGATCACCGGGGACAGTCTGCGGGCCTTCTGGTATCACTTCGCGATCATGTTCGAGGCGCTGTTCATCCTGACCGCGCTGGACGCCGGCACGCGCGTGGGGCGCTTCATGCTCCAGGACACCCTGGGCAACGTCTACCGGCCGTTCAAGGACGTCAGCTGGAAGCCCGGACTGGTCATCTGCAGCGCGCTCGTGTGCGGGCTGTGGGGGTACTTCCTGTGGGTGGGCGTCCATGAACCCCTCGGCGGGATCAACCAGCTCTTCCCGATCTTCGGCATCTCCAACCAGCTACTGGCCGCCGTCGCCCTCGCGGTCTGCACGACCCTGCTGGTGAAGTCCGGCCGCCTCAAGTGGGCCTGGATCACCGGGATCCCGCTCGCCTGGGACGCGACGGTCACGCTGACCGCCAGCTATCAGAAGGTGTTCTCCAGCGACCCCAAGGTCGGCTTCTTCAAGCAGCGCCAGGTGTTCCAGGACGCGATCGACGAGGGCAAGGTCCTGCCGCCCGCCAAGTCCATGGACGACATGCACACCGTGGTCACCAACTCCACGGTGGACGGCGTCCTCACGGCGGTGCTGGCCCTGCTCATCGTCGTGGTCATCGTGGACGCGGCCCGGGTCTGCGTCCGGCACGTCCGGCGCCCCGCTTTGTCCACCCTGAGCGAGGCACCCTACGTCGAGTCCGAACTCGTCGCCCCGGCGGGCCTGTTCCCGACCCGCGAGGAGAAGGAGGAGCAGCGCAATGCGGTCACTGCGGCGGGTGGCTAGGGCGGTGCGGTGGTACGTCCGTGAACTGACCGACGAATCGGCCTACGACCGCTATGTCGCGCACCTGCGCCGGGACCACCCCCTGGCACCCGTGCCGACCAGGCGCGCCTTCGAACGGATGCGGACGGACCGCCAGGAGTCGGACCCCCGCCAGGGGTTCCGCTGCTGCTGAGCGGATCTTCCGGGACCGATATGCGGACGAGGGGTTCCGTTTACGCGACGCCGTGACCTAGATTGCCTGCGCATTACACCAGGTGATCGGCAAGGGGACGGAGCCGTCGGATGTCAGAAGCCCCGGAAGTGCGCAGAGAACCGGTGGTGACGCCTGTTCGGGTCGTCATCGCCCTCTGCCTGTTCGCGCCCTTCGTGGCGATGTTGTGGGTGGGGTCCTACGCGAAGGCCGACCCGGCCTTCATCGGCATTCCGTTCTTCTACTGGTACCAGATGGCCTGGGTGCTCCTGTCGACCGCGCTGACGATGATCGCGTACAAGCTGTGGCAGCGTGACCAGCGCGCCCGTAAGTCGGAGGGCGCCAAGTGAACGACGGCGTGAACGGCGTCGCACTCGCCGTCTTCATCTTCTTCTTCCTGGCCGTCACGGTCATGGGCTTCCTGGCCGCGCGCTGGCGCAAGGCCGAGAACGAGCACAGCCTCGACGAATGGGGCCTGGGCGGCCGGTCGTTCGGCACCTGGGTCACCTGGTTCCTGCTCGGCGGCGACCTCTACACGGCGTACACCTTCGTGGCGGTCCCGGCGGCGATCTACGCGGCCGGCGCGGCGGGCTTCTTCGCGGTGCCGTACACGATCCTCGTCTACCCGCTGATCTTCACCTTCCTGCCCCGGCTCTGGTCGGTCTCGCACAAGCACGGGTACGTGACGACCTCGGACTTCGTGCGCGGGCGGTTCGGCTCCAAGGGCCTCTCGCTCGCCGTGGCGGTGACCGGCATCCTGGCGACGATGCCGTACATCGCGCTGCAACTCGTCGGCATCCAGGCGGTGCTGGACGTGATGGGCGTCGGCGGCGGCGAGAACACGAACTGGTTCATCAAGGACCTGCCGCTGCTGATCGCCTTCGGTGTGCTGGCGGCGTACACCTACTCCTCGGGTCTGCGGGCCCCGGCGTTGATCGCCTTCGTCAAGGACACCCTGATCTACCTGGTGATCGCGGTGGCGATCATCTACATCCCGATCAAGCTGGGCGGGTTCGACGACATCTTCGCCGAGGCGAACGAGAAGTTCACCACCACCGGGGCGGGCGGTCTGATTCCGGCGGAGGCCGGTCAGTGGACGTACGCCACGCTGGCGTTGGGCTCGGCGCTGGCGCTGTTCATGTACCCGCACTCGATCACCGCGACCCTCTCCTCCAGGAGCCGTGACGTGATCCGCCGCAACACCACCATCCTGCCGCTGTACTCCCTGATGCTCGGCCTGCTCGCGCTGCTGGGCTTCATGGCCGTCGCGGCCGGGGTGAAGGTGGAGAACGGCCAGCTGGCGATCCCGCAGCTGTTCGAGAACATGTTCCCGGACTGGTTCGCGGGCGTGGCCTTCGCGGCGATCGGCATCGGCGCGCTCGTCCCGGCGGCGATCATGTCGATCGCGGCGGCGAACCTCTTCACCCGCAACATCTACAAGGACTTCATCAAGCCGGACGCGACGGCGGCCGAGGAGACCAAGGTCTCCAAGGTGGTCTCCCTGCTGGTGAAGGTGGGCGCGCTGGCCTTCGTCCTGACCATGGACAAGACGGTCGCCATCAACTTCCAGCTCCTCGGCGGCATCTGGATCCTGCAGACCTTCCCGGCCCTGGTCGGCGGCCTGTTCACCCGCTGGTTCCACCGCTGGGCGCTGCTGGCGGGCTGGGCGGTCGGCATGATCTACGGCACGGTGGCGGCGTACGGCGTCGCCTCGCCGACGCAGAAGCACTTCGGCGGCTCCTCGAAGGAGATCCCCGGCATCGGGGAGATCGGCTACATCGGCCTCACGGCGTTCGTGCTGAACCTGGTCGTCACGGTGGTCCTGACCTTCGTCCTGAAGGCGGCGAAGGCCCCCGAGGGCATCGACGAGACCAGCCCCGAGGACTACACGGCGGACGCGGGCGACCCGGGTGTGCAGAAGGAACTGTCGCCCCTCCACTGATACCGGGCCGTTCCGCAGCGGGCCGCCGACATGCAGGACTGTCGGCGGCCCGCCGTCGTACACACTCATCCGTATGGACTTCCGGATCCGCGCGGCGGAACCCACCGAATACGACGAACTCGGCGAGATCACCGCCCAGGCCTACCTCCAGGACGGCCTTCTCGCCTTCGGCGAAGCCGACTGGTACCTCGGCGAACTGAGAGACGTGGCCAAGCGGGCGGCCGCCGCCGACGTGCTCGTCGCCGTGGAACAAGGCCGCCTCCTCGGCGGAGTCACCTACGTCCCCTCTCCCGGCCCCATGGCCGACCTCGCCCGCCCCGGCGAGGCCGAGGTCCGCATGCTCGCGGTGGCCCACGAGGCCCGGGGCAGAGGCGTCGGACAAGCCCTCGTGCAGGCGTGCGTCGACCGCTCGAGCGCCGCGGGCGACCGCACCGGCATCGTCCTGTCCACCCAGCCCCTGATGCACAGCGCCCACCGCATCTACGAACGCCTCGGTTTCCGACGCGCCCCGGAACGCGACTGGAACCCGATTCCGGACCACCCCGAGTTCACTCTCCTCACCTACGAGTTGACGCTCTGAAGTCGACTCCGACACAACATCTGGGGGTGTCACCGCGGCCCGGCACAAGATGTATGCTCATGCTCGCTGTCGCCGCAGGGGAATCCGGTGCGAATCCGGAACTGTCCCGCAACGGTGTACTTGTGCACGTCTGTGCACATGGTCAGTCCGAGGACCTGCCGACAGTGCGCCCGGCCGTCCGGTCCGGGTGACTGACGTCCGGGCCTCGTGGAGTGGGCCGGTGGACGCGACGCCCCGTGCGCTCGTGAGCTGCCGCCTGCCCTCCGCAAGGCCCTGTGCCGAGCGAGGGAGAGCCCCACGTGACCATCGCGCCAGCCGATCCGGCTTCAGCCGTCCCGACCGCCGAGGACGCCCCGGGCACCGCCCTGCTGCGGACCCTGACCGAGCTGACCGCCGACCTCCCCGACGCCGACCCCGGCCGGGTCGCCGCCGCCGCGCTGCGCGGCCGGTCCGCCCGGGCCGACGAGGCGGAGCTGCGCGAGCTGGCCACCGAGGCCGCGGCCGGGCTCATCTCCGAGGACCCCGCCTACAGCAGGCTGGCCGCCCGGCTGCTGACGGTCACCGTCGCGGCCGAGGCCGCCTCGCAGGGCGTCACGTCCTTCACCGAGTCCGTCGCGGTCGGGCACCGGGAGGGCCTGATCGCCGACCGGACCGCCGAGTTCGTCCGGATCCACGGCGTCCGGCTCGACGCGCTGATCGACACCGACGCCGACGACCGCTTCGGCTACTTCGGCCTGCGTACCCTGCACAGCCGTTACCTGCTCCGGCACCCCCTCACCCGCAAGGTCGTCGAGACGCCGCAGCACTTCATGCTCCGCGTCGCCGCCGGTCTCGCCGAGGACGACACCACCAGGTCGGTGGACGAAGTCGCCGCGCTCTACGGGCTCATGAGCCGCCTCGACTACCTCCCCTCCTCCCCCACGCTCTTCAACTCCGGCACCCGGCACCCCCAGATGTCGTCCTGCTACCTCCTGGACTCGCCGCTGGACGAGCTGGACTCCATCTACGACCGCTACCACCAGGTCGCCCGGCTCTCCAAGCACGCCGGCGGCATCGGGCTCTCGTACTCCCGTATCCGTTCCCGGGGTTCGCTGATCCGCGGCACCAACGGGCACTCCAACGGCATCGTCCCGTTCCTGAAGACCCTCGACGCCTCGGTCGCCGCCGTGAACCAGGGCGGCCGGCGCAAGGGTGCCGCCGCGGTGTACCTGGAGACCTGGCACTCCGACATCGAGGAGTTCCTGGAGCTGCGCGACAACACCGGTGAGGACGCCCGGCGGACGCACAACCTGAACCTCGCCCACTGGATCCCGGACGAGTTCATGCGCCGGGTCAACGCCGACGAGCAGTGGAGCCTCTTCTCCCCGGCCGACGTGCCCGAGCTGGTCGACCTGTGGGGCGAGGAGTTCGACGCGGCCTACCGGAAGGCCGAGGCCGCCGGACTCGCGCGCAAGACCATCCCCGCCCGTGATCTGTACGGCCGGATGATGCGGACCCTCGCGCAGACCGGCAACGGCTGGATGACCTTCAAGGACGCCGCCAACCGCACCGCGAACCAGACGGCCCTGCCGGGCCATGTCGTGCACTCCTCCAACCTCTGCACGGAGATCCTGGAGGTCACCGACGACGGGGAGACGGCGGTCTGCAACCTGGGCTCGGTGAACCTCGGTTCGTTCGTCGCGGACGGTGACATCGACTGGGAGCGCCTCGACGCGACCGTCCGCACGGCCGTCACCTTCCTCGACCGGGTCGTCGACATCAACTTCTACCCGACCGAGCAGGCGGGCCGGTCCAACGCCAAGTGGCGGCCGGTGGGCCTGGGCGCGATGGGCCTTCAGGACGTGTTCTTCAAGCTGCGGCTGCCCTTCGACTCGGCGGAGGCCAGGGCGCTGTCCACCCGGATCGCCGAGCGCATCATGCTCGCCGCCTACGAGGCCTCCGCCGACCTCGCCGAGCGCGAGGGCCCGCTGCCGGCCTGGGAGAAGACCCGTACCGCCCGGGGCGTCCTGCACCCCGACCACTACGACGCCGAACTCACCTGGCCGGAGCGGTGGGCGGCACTGCGCAGCCGTATCGCCGAGGTGGGCCTGCGCAACTCGCTGCTGTTGGCCATCGCGCCCACGGCGACCATCGCCTCCATCGCCGGTGTGTACGAGTGCATCGAGCCGCAGGTGTCCAACCTGTTCAAGCGCGAGACGCTGTCGGGCGAGTTCCTCCAGGTCAACTCCTATCTGGTGCAGGACCTGAAGCGGCTCGGCGTGTGGGACGCCCGCACCCGTGAGGCGCTGCGCGAGGCGAACGGCTCGGTGCAGGACTTCGCGTGGATCCCGGCGGACGTACGGGCGTTGTACCGCACGGCGTGGGAGATCCCGCAGCGCGGTCTGATCGACATGGCGGCGGCGCGGACCCCGTTCCTCGACCAGTCCCAGTCGCTGAACCTGTTCCTGGAGACGCCGACCATCGGCAAGCTCTCCTCGATGTACGCGTACGCCTGGAAGTCCGGGCTGAAGACGACGTACTACCTGCGCTCGCGCCCGGCGACCCGCATCGCCCGCGCGGCACAGGCTTCCGTCCCCGTCCAGCAGGTGACCTCCGAAGAGGCCGTCGCCTGCTCCCTTGAGAACCCCGAGTCCTGCGAGGCATGCCAGTAATGACCAGCCGTAACCAGAATCTCCTCGACCCGGGCTTCGAGCTGACCCTGCGCCCCATGCGCTACCCCGACTTCTACGAGCGCTACCGGGACGCCATCAAGAACACCTGGACCGTGGAGGAGGTCGACCTCCACTCGGACGTCGCCGACCTCGCCAAGCTCAGCCCGGCCGAGCAGCACCTCATCGGCCGGCTGGTCGCCTTCTTCGCGACCGGCGACTCGATCGTCGCGAACAACCTCGTGCTGACGCTGTACAAGCACATCAACTCCCCCGAGGCGCGGCTGTACTTGAGCCGTCAGCTCTTCGAGGAGGCCGTGCACGTCCAGTTCTACCTGACGCTGCTGGACACCTACCTCCCCGATCCGGAGGACCGGGCGGCGGCCTTCGACGCCGTGGAGAACATCCCCTCGATCCGTGAGAAGGCCGGGTTCTGCTTCAAGTGGATCAACGAGGTCGAGAAGCTGGAGCGCCTGGAGTCCCAGGCCGACCGCCGCCGCTTCCTGCTCAACCTGATCTGCTTCGCCGCGTGCATCGAGGGCCTGTTCTTCTACGGCGCCTTCGCGTACGTCTACTGGTTCCGCAGCCGGGGTCTGCTGCACGGCCTGGCCACCGGCACCAACTGGGTGTTCCGGGACGAGACCATGCACATGAGCTTCGCGTTCGATGTCGTGGACACCGTCCGCAAGGAGGAGCCGGAGCTGTTCGACGACCAGCTCCAGCAGCAGGTCACCGACATGCTGCGGGAGGCCGTCGAGGCCGAGCTGCAGTTCGCGCGCGACCTGTGCGGTGACGGCCTCCCGGGCATGAACACCGACTCGATGCGCCAGTACCTGGAGTGTGTCGCCGACCAGCGGCTGACCCGGCTCGGCTTCGCTCCGGTGTACGGCTCGGAGAACCCCTTCTCCTTCATGGAGCTGCAGGGAGTTCAGGAACTCACCAACTTCTTCGAGCGGCGCCCTTCGGCGTACCAGGTCGCGGTGGAGGGCACGGTGGACCTGGACGAGGACTTCTGAGCCTCGGGCCGCCCCTCCTCGGCCTCCCGGAGCTGACGGTCGATGCGCCGGTCGTGCGCGATGCCGAGCAGTGACGGGAGGACGAGAAGGACGAGGATCCCGAGGACGACGGTCATTCCGATGAGTGCTTCTGTCTGTTCACTGGTCATGTCACCACTGTCGCGCTGAACACTCCTGACGGACAGTGGCAGGACTGCCGCGCACCATCGATTTACTGCCAGAACCGTGCCACACTGGCGGCATGCTGAAGAACGTGGCCGTCGCCCTGCTCGACGGCGTGCACCCCTTCGAACTCGGTGTCGTCTGCGAGGTCTTCGGACTCGACCGCGGTGACGAGGGGCTTCCGGTGTACGACTTCGCGGTCGTCTCGGCGGAAGGCCCCGCGCTGCGCACCCATGTCCCGGGGTTCACGGTCTCCACGCCCTACGGCCTGGACCGGCTCGACGAGGCCGACCTGATCGCCGTACCGGCGGGCAGCGACTACATCGACCGGGACTATCCGCCCGCGCTGCTCGACGCCCTGGTGCGGGCCGTGGAGCGCGGGGCCCGAGTGCTCAGCGTCTGCTCCGGCGTCTTCGTGCTGGGCGCGGCCGGGCTGCTGGACGGCCGACGGTGCGCGGTGCACTGGCGGCAGGCGGAGGAGCTGGCCCGGCGCCACCCGCGCGCGGCCATCGAGCCCGATGTGCTGTACGTGGACGAGGACCCGGTGATCACCTCGGCGGGCACGGCCGCCGGGATCGACGCGAGCCTGCACCTCGTGCGCAAGGAGCACGGTGTGGAGGTCGCCAACGCCATCGCCCGGCGCATGGTGGTGCCGCCGCACCGGGACGGCGGGCAGGCGCAGTACATCGACCGCCCGCTGCCCCGCTCCCAGTGCGACACGGTCGGCGACGTCCTGACCTGGATGGAGCGGCATCTCGCCGAGGAGGTCACCGTCGAACAGCTCGCCGACCTCGCGCACATGTCACCGCGCACCTTCGCCCGCCGCTTCCAGCAGGAGACGGGCACCACTCCCTACCGCTGGATCCTGCGTCAGCGCGTCCTGCTGGCGCAGCAGTTGCTGGAGACGACGGACGAGACGGTGGACGCCGTCGCGGGCCGGACCGGGTTCGGCACCGCGGCGGCACTGCGCCACCAGTTCGTACGGGCGCTGGGGACCACTCCGAACGCCTACCGGCGCACCTTCCGGGGCCCGGAGGCGGCCTGAGCCGTCACCGGGGCACCGGCCTGAGCAGCAGGTTGTGCGGCCTGAGGGTGATGCCCACCCGGGTGGCGTCGTTGGATCCGGACACCTGCTCGAAGCGGTACTTCGTGGCCACCGCCGCCGTGATCAGCGTCAGCTGCGCCATGGAGAAGTGATCGCTCGGGCACTTGCGGTTGCCCACACTGAAGGGGCTCATGGCGTATTTCGGCACATCCTTCACGCGTTCCGGAAGCCAGCGGTCGGGATCGAACCGGAGGTTGTCCGCGTAGGACTTCGGGTCCCGCTGGATCGCATACGGGCTGTATACGATGTCGGCGCCTGCCGGAATGCGATACCCGCCGAGCTCGGTGTCGGTCACCGCCCGGCGCGTCAATATCCAGACGGCCGGGCGCAAACGCATGGCCTCGACGACGACATTGTTCGTGTGCCTCAGCGCGCGCACATCCGCGAATGCGACGGGCCGCCCGCCGGTCACGGTTTCGACCTCTGCGGCCACCCGGTCGGCGTGCTCCGGATGTTCCGCGAGCACCTGCAGCAGCCACATGATCGTGGACGCCACGGTTTCGCTTCCGGGGGTGAGTATCGCGACGACCTGGTCGTGGATCTCCTGTTCCCCGATCGGCTCGCCATTCTCGTCCTTCGCCTCCAGCAAGGCCGTCAGCAAATCGTCCGGCTTTTGACCAGATGCCCGGCGCTCGGCGACGATCTCGTCGACCAGGAGATGCAAATCGGCCAGGGCTCGGTTGAATTTTCGGTTGGGCGGAAGCGGCAGCCGGTAGAGCGGTCCGGCCGGAATCACCATGCGGCGGTACATACCACGGAACACGGTCGCGAGTGCGATGCACAGACGTTCGGCCCGTTCGTCCATGAAGTCGCCGCGCAGCAGACAGCGGGCGGCGATCCGGACGGCCACCCGAAAGGATTCCGAGGTGCAGTCGACGGTCTCGCCGGGCCGCCAGCGCTCGGTGAGGGCGTGTGCCTCCTCCTCCATGATCGGCCCGTAGGCGGGGATGGCGTCGAGCCGGAACGCGGGCTGGATGGTGCGCCGCTGGCGCCGGTGCCGGGGGCCGTTCGCGGTGGCCACGCCCTCCTTGCCGAGCAGGCCTTCGAGGGACTCCCACAGCGGTCCGTCGATCTTGAAGTCGGTGCTGAGCGCCATGGCGCCGGTGAGGGCGGGAGTGGTGACCGCGTACACGGTCTTCGGGCCGAGCTTCAGCCGGACGACGTCGCCGTGCTCGCGCAGCCCCGCCATGAAGGAGAGCGGATCGCGCACCAGCTTCCAGCCGTGCCCCAGAAGCGGAACACCGCCGCCCGCGCAAGGCGGCTCACGCAGCCCGGATTCCGCATATATCTGCGCGTCGGGCTTCACAGACTCGACGGTCATTTCTCACCTGCCGCTTCGTTGTTGACGTACGGGGGCGTGGACCGGTCGTCCCAGTTGTCGACCATGTACCGGCCGGACTCGTGATGGAACCAGTAGACGGTGCTGAACCAGTTGCGCATATTGCGGACACAGGCCCGTACGGCGGCACTCAGTTCTTTTCCCCGCAGGGTGCCGTCGGCGAGATCGTCGGCCAGTCGAAGGGCGGCCCGTTCCGCGACCAGGAATTCGGAAATGCATTCCTCGACGCGCCGCCTTACTTCCACCACCGATTCTTCGAGGGTCAGTCCCTCGTGCTTGATGAGACTGATTCCGAGATTGTGCACCTCATCGCCCGCTATTTCTTTCGGCAGCGAGCAGAGATCGTTGTACCAGGCGGCGAATTCCTGGCTCAGCAGCGCCGCCCGCCGATATGCCGGGTGTTTCCTCACCGAGTCCGGGAGTTCACGGCCGGCGCTCGGCTCCAGCAGATCGGTCCAGATCCAGTGCGCGAAGGTGAGGCGGCGCAGGGCCAGGTAATCCTCGACGGTGGGGATGATTCCGTTCGTGCGGTTGTGGAATTCCCGGTCGTAGGCCTCGATCACCGCGTGGAAGTGCCGGGCGAACCGGTCGTTCCAGGTCTGCGGCAGGAAGGCGTACAGCCGCGTCATGCAGTCCGCGAACCCGGCCACCAGCGGATCCTCGTGGTGCAGGTGGTCCTCGGGTGCGTCGAGTGCCGTGTGCAACCGGAACCTCAGCCGCCGCCAGGCGGACGGGCGGCGGTGCACGATGTCACGGTCGTGGCGGTCGTCCCAGACGAAGAACCACGCGCTGTAGTCCGCAATCGCCTGCAGCACCTCGTCGGGGGCGCCAATGTAGTAGCCCGCCATGAGGTCGGTGTAGCAAAGGCCGTCGGCATATTCCTCCACCTTGTCCGCCGGCATGAGCCGTTTTTCCAGCAGCCAGGTGCGGGTCTTCTCCTGAAGCCGGGGCCAATACGGATGGAGTTGCCTGGGAAACGCCGCCTCGATCACCGGGAGAGACAGTGATGGTGGGACCGCGACCGCCGTCGGCGTCGATGTGGTGCTGTGTGAGAAAGCATGCACGAACAAACCCCTCTCAGCCGCCAGTTGCGCACACCCCTCCCGCCGTGCCGGGCGTGCGCCGTTGCGTATCCCCGCACTTCCCATTCAGCCCTACAACTGACCGATCTGGGAACGGATTTGCTCCATTCACTACCCCACAGTGCCGAGAATCTCCCCTTGTGTGACTGATTATGGATCAGCAGCTGCGCACAGGGGATCGAACATACGACGTACAGACGAACGGCGCCTGGTCAGGAAGGGGTTCCTGAACAGACGCCGTCCGTATGTGACTTGAGGGAAACCAGTCGGCTTCAGTTGTTCGCGACCACCGGGTAGCGAGGCTCGTTCTCGGCCATCTGCCGCAGCGCGTCCTTGCGTTCCCGCTTGGAGAGCCGGTCGATGTAGAGATAGCCGTAGAGATGATCCGTCTCGTGCTGCAAACACCGCGCGAAGTAGCCGGTGCCCCGCACCCTGATCGGGTTGCCCTTCTCGTCCTGCCCGGTGACCTCGGCGTAGTCGGGGCGGGCCAGCGGCGCGTACGCGGTCGGCACCGACAGACAGCCCTCGTTGCTGTCGTCCAGCCGGCGCTGCTCGGCGGGCAGGTCCACCAGCTTGGGGTTGCAGACCACGCCGACGTGCCGCTCGCCCTGGTCGTCCTGGCAGTCGTAGACGAAGACCTTCAGGTCCACGCCGATCTGGTTGGCGGCCAGGCCCACGCCCTCGGCGGTGCGCTGCGAGGCGAACATGTCCGCGACCAGCTGGTCGAGCTCGGGACCGAACTCGGTGACGTCCTTGCACTCCTTGTGGAGGACCGGGTTCCCGACGACGGTGATCGGCCGCGAGGTGCCCCGCGCACGCCAGGCGTTCTCCCGCTCCTCGGTCTCCTCGGTGTCGATGACGAAGCCCTCGTCGTCCACGGGGAGCACGCCCGCGTGCTGCTGATCGGTGTCCTGCTGCGCCATGACCGACGTATGCCTTCCTGCAACCAAGTGAATTTCTGCGAATACAGGGTACAAAGCCGCGGCCGGGCGACGGCCTAGCAGACCTCTTCCAGGTCCCGCCAGTCCCTCGAATCAGGCGAGTCGGCGACCCACCCGTCCAGCAGCCCCCGTACCAGCGAAGCCGGCGCGGCCACCCCGCACTCCCGCTCCGGCACCCACAGCTGCCCGTCCGTCCGGTGCCCCAGGGGCCCGGGGTGGCCCGGCTCGCTGTGGTCGTGCGGGTCCAGGTGTTCCCCGTCACCCTCGTCCGAGGGCATCCGCGACTCGGAACACGTCCGGCACAGCAGCCGGACCGACGAGGACCAGTCCTCCGCGGCGAACCCGGCGTCCGCGGCGAGCTGCTCCAGCGCGTCCCGGTCCGCCTCGGTCGCCGCCTCCAGCAGCACCACCCAGGTCGGCACCGGAGAGGGCGCCCACAGCTCGATCTCGTCGAAGACGGGGTAGGCGTGCCCGGCGGCCGTGGTCCGCTCGCCGTGCGGGACACCGTCGTGCAGCACGACCTCGCCCCAGCGCCGTCCGGACGACGGCAGCGGGATCGACAGCACCTCGATCCGCGCGGGATCGAGCCGCCGCCCCCACACGACCTCCGCCTCCCCCTCGGGGGACAGCCGTACGGCCGCGCTGCCGAGGTCCATGCCGACCGGCTCCCCGGAGTCGGTCGCGCCGCCCGGCACCCGCAGCCCGTAGGCCTGCCAGGCCCGCCGGGCCAGCGGCCAGTCCTGCAGGGCGGTGGCCGCGATGCCGACGTTCCACCAGTCGGGCGCCCCGGTCTCCCGGTCGAGCAGGGCCACGGCCCGGAGACCCGCCGCCCGCGCCTGCTCCCAGTCGTGCCGGAACTTGTGCAGCAGGGCGAGGTTGAACCAGGACTCGGACAGCCAGGGCTCCAGATCGGCGGCGCGTGTCAGCAGCGCGCCCGCGTCCTCGTACCGACCGTCGCCGATCAGCGTGAACGCGCGATCGGTGGCCTGCCGCCAGGAGGCGGAGGGCCGGTGCCGTCCCTTGCCGAAGATCCTCACGATTCCCGCCTGCCAGTTCCGTGGAGTGGGCCGGCTGTGCCCCCGGACAACCTCTCGGAGACCCTCTCCCTTCGCATCCAACCACGTACCGCTGGAGGGGCGCTCATTACCCATGGGTTACCCCACTCGCCCCAAGGTCAGACAGTCTCTTGACAGCACCCTGGCCAAGGCCTCGACAACATCCGGCGCATAGTCGCCCGCGGTGGCCAGGCGCAGCTCCTCCAGCGCCTTCAGCGGGCCACCCGGCCCCGCGCCCTGGGCCTTCTCCTCGTAGGCGTTCACGGCCCGGACGATCCGCGCGGCCCGCGGCTGCTCCCGGCAGGGGTCGGCCTGGCGCTCGACGATCACGGCGACCGCGCCGTCCACCCCGGTCTGCCGTACGACGGCACCGCCGAGCAGGGCGATCCTGCGCTGTTCGGCGGCGGGCAGGTCCGCGGTGGCGCCCCCCGGGACCGGGTCGACCAGGCTGAGCTGTCCGATGTCGTGCATGAGGGCGGCGTACTCCAGGACGGTGAGGTCGGCACCGGACAGGCCGAGGTCGCGGCCGACGGCGACGCTGAGCGCGGCGACCCGCCGGGCGTGCCCCGCGGGGGTGTATCCGGCGACCTCGGTGGCGCGGGCGAGGGAGGCGATGGTCTGGCGGTAGGTGGCGCGGACGGCGGCGTAGCGGCGGAAGGAGATCTGGGTGAGCAGCAGCGGCAGACAGAACACGGGCAGCGCCCACAGGCCGACGACGGCCACCGCGAGCGCCATGACCGCGCCCGTGGCGCAGACGGCCGAACCGATCCCGAGCAGCGCCCGCAGCTCGTCCCGGAGCAGCGGGCCGAACGGCCAGCCGGTCCTGGAGTGCGCGAGCGCGGCGACGAGCACGGCGTCGCACAGGGCGGTGAGGGCGAGCAGCGCCAGCAGCAGCAGCGCGTAGGCGGCGCCGCTCCACTCGTCGAACACACCCCGGTTGTACAGGGGTTGGAAGCACACGGCGGCGAAGCCGACGGTGAGCAGCCGCCGGACCAGATGGTCGGGGTCCGGGCCGCGGCCGCGGGCGATGTGCGGGGCCCCGCCGAGCAGACCGGCGAGGAGCACGACGGTGACGACCTGGAGCACGCCGTGGTGGGTGGGCTGACCCGCGTCCTCGCCGAGCAGGGCGTACGACAGCGCGCCCGCGGCCCCGAGCGGCGCGGCCTCGCGGACCTCGGCGCCGGTCCACCGGGTGAGTTCGCCCACGGTGATGAGGAGCCCGAACGCGAGCGCGACGGGACGTTCCTCCAGACCGTGCCGGAGAGTGCCGAGGAGAGCGACGGCGGCCAGCAGGGCGGCCGAGGCATGGATGAGGACGTGGAGGGACCGGGGACGGCTCATCGGCGCGCCCCCGGACGGCTGGGCACGGACGGGACGGGCGGCGCGGGCACCTCGTCGGCGGTGACCGCCGGATGCCATCCGCCGCGCTCGATGACGCGTGCGAGGGCCGTGACCATCCGTGGGTCGAACTGCGAGCCCGCGCACCGCTCGAGCTCCGCCAGGGCGACCGCGACCGGCCGGGCCCGCCGGTAGGACCGGGTGGACGTCATCGCGTCGAAGGCGTCGGCGACGGCGACGACCCGCGCGGACTCCGGGATCTGCCCGCCGACCAGGCCGTACGGGTACCCGCTGCCGTCGAGCCGCTCGTGGTGGTGCAGGACGGCGGCCCGGGCCTCGCCGAGGAAGGAGATGCCGCGCACCATCTCGTGCCCGTACTCCGGGTGCAGCTCGATGATCCGGCGTTCCTCCGGGGTGAGGGGTCCGTCCTTGCGCAGCAGCCGGGTGGGCACCCCGAGCTTGCCGACGTCGTGCAGGATCCCGGCGAACCGCAGCACCTCGACGCGCTCGGCGTCCATGCCCAGCTCGCGGGCGATCATCATCGAGGCCTGTCCGACGCGCTCGCTGTGCCCGCGGGTGTAGCCGTCCTTGATGTCGACGGCCTGCACCAGCGCCCGGATGGTCGCCTGATGGGCGGCCCGCTCCCGGTGGACCTGGGCGAACACCCACCAGGAGACGCACATCGGCAGGAGCACCAGCAGCGCGGCGACCGGACCGTACGGGCTGCGCCACAGGACGGCCATCATCAGCCCGGCGAGCCCGTGCACGGCGACCGGGGCGAGCGAGCGCAGGAACAGCCCGCGCCAGGCCCGGCGGACGGGCGCCCTCCCCCGCTGCCCCGAAGGCGCGGGAGGTGCCCCGACGCCGAGGGCGAGGATGCCCCCGTCGAGGAGCGTGAGCGCCAGGCAGAAGGCCAGGACCGCGGCTCCGGCGGGGAGCAGGGCGTAGGGGAAGTCCGAGGCGACGACCGCGTCCCGGCCGTCGAGCGCCCAGTGCACGCGGGCGGCGGCCCAGACGGCGAGCGCCAGCTGGGCGGCCCGCCAGATCCGCCGTACGGGCGCGCCCTGGGAGAGCAGGGCGCCGGGCACCGCCACCAGCGCCGCGGCGGGCGGGGGCAGCAGGAAGGCGCCGGCGAGCAGGACCGGATAGCAGGTGCCGGCGAAGCGCCGACGGGCGATCTGCTCGCAGCCGGCGTACAGCGCGGCCAGGAGGGCGAGGGCCCACCAGGGCGTGCGGACGGCCGGCAGCGGCAGCAGACAGAGCAGGGCACCGAGGGCGGCGCAGGCCACGTAGACCCGCGCCCGCGCGGGAATCCCCTCCATGTGCCCCTCCCCTGACCATGCCTGTCCAGGCTCCGGAGCCTAGGAGGACCAGGGGGAAGGTGCGGGCGTATCACCCGCTGATTAGCACGTTCGAGTGACGACTGCCCCTTACCGAGGCGGGAGTTCAGGACTCCTGCGGGGTCGCGGTCACATCGTGCTCGGGCACGGCCTGACCCGAACGGATCAGGTCCAGCCGTCCGAGCACCTTGGCGCGCAGGTCGGTGGGCACGTCGTCATGCCCGCAGCACCGCTTGACCAGCTTCTTCACGGCCTGCTCCAGGCCGTACTTCTCCAGGCACGGCGAGCACTCGTCGAAGTGCTGCTTGAACTTGTCGCGGTCGACGTCCGGCATCTCACTGTCGAGGAACTCGTACAGATGGTCCAGGACCTCACTGCAGTCCGTCTCGTGCGGCTCTCCGCAGCTCATGAGCCCGAGCCTTTCGCTTCGTTCGACTCTCCGGCGCCCGCCGGGACCAGCCCGCGCTCACGCGCGTAGTCCTCCAGCATTCCGCGCAGTTGACGGCGGCCCCGGTGCAGCCGGGACATCACCGTACCGATGGGTGTCCCCATGATGTCCGCGATCTCCTTGTACGCAAAGCCCTCGACGTCCGCGAGATAGACGGCGATGCGGAATTCCTCGGGGATCGCCTGGAGGGCTTCCTTCACGTCCGAGTCGGGCAGGTGGTCGAGCGCCTGGGACTCCGCGGAGCGCAGACCCGTCGACATGTGCGACTCGGCACGCGCCAGCTGCCAGTCCTCGATCTCCTCGGCCGCGGAGCGCTGGGGTTCACGCTGCTTCTTGCGGTACGAGTTGATGAAGGTGTTGGTGAGGATCCGGTACAGCCAGGCCTTGAGGTTGGTGCCCTCGCGGAACTGGTGGAAGGACGCGTACGCCTTGGCGTACGTCTCCTGCACCAGGTCCTCGGCGTCGGCCGGGTTGCGCGTCATGCGCAGCGCGGCCGAGTACATCTGGTCGAGGAATTCGAGCGCGTCCCGCTCGAAGCGCGCGCTGCGCTCCGCGGTGGACTCCGCGGACGTGTCCGTGCTCGTGCCCTGGCCCTCGGGCAGCTCCGCCTGGCCGTCGTCGGTCCCTGCGTCGGTACCGGTGACCGGACCCACCTCCTCAAGATTCCGGGTGCCACCGAAGCCGGTGTCACCAGAATCGGAGGATAGACGAACCTCCGGTCCGCCCGCCGCTCGAATAGGAGCGGTCTTCGCCGCGTGCAGCACCGTCCAGTCCAGGTCAGTGCGGCTGCTGCGGCTCGCGCAGATGGTCGAACCCATGCGGCGGACTTCCTCTCCTACGACGTCGGTGCTGGTGGCTCAGCACTTCTGTCCGCCACAACAGTGGTCCGGGGCGCAACATTCCCGAGCCTTCACCCCAGTGACCCGGCCCACTTGACCACCGCGTCGGTGACGATCGCCACGGCCCGCTCCTGGGTGACGTCCGCCCGCTTGGGCACCGCGAAGCCATGGTCGCCGTAAGGGACCTCGACCAGCTCGTAGTCGCCCTCGGGGAACTCCTCCGGCTTCCCGAAGGGATCGTTGCCTCCCTGGACGACGAGGGTGGGCACCCCGGATCCGAGCAGTTCCCCCGCGCGGGACTTCTCCGGCCGGCCCGGCGGATGGAGCGGGAAGCTGAGCGCGAGAACGGCGTGCGCGCCGAGTTCCGCGGCGGTACGGCAGGCGACGCGGGCGCCCGCGCTGCGGCCGCCGGAGATCACCGGCAGCCCGGCCCCGGCGAGGGCGGCCCACACGCCCCGCCAGCCGACGTCGAGGGTCTTCGGGGCGGGGGCGACCTTCTTCCCGGCCACCCGCCAGGGCTGCTCGACGAGCGCCACGCTCACGTCGTGCGCGGGGAGGGCGTGGGCCAGGGCCTGGAGGTCGCGGGCGCCGATCCCGCCGCCGGCGCCATGGCTCACGGCGAGCACGAACCGTGGCTTCCTCGCACGGTGCCAGGTGATGCGGGCGTCTCCGGCCTCGGTGCCGATGATCTCTTCTGTCACATCAGAAGAGTGTGCCCTCCTCGGGCCCCTCCAGCTCCTTCAGCAGCTCCGGGCCGTTGTTGCGGACGTTGCTGACGGCGGTGGTCACCGGGTAGGCGCGCATCAGTCCGGCGGGCGGCGGGGCGAGCAGCTCGCGGAGGCCGTCGGGATCGGTGCGGGCGGGGTCGAGCCAGGCGTCCCAGCGGTCCGGGGTGAGCATCAGCGGCATCCGGGGGTGGATCTCGGCCAGCGCGTGCGGACCCTCGGCAGGGGACACGGCGAGCGGACTCGTCTCCGCCTCGGTGGTGATCACCGAGCAGGTCACCCACCAGGCCCGCGGATGGTCGTCGGGCAGGGTCCTGTCCCGCCAGAACTCGTACAGACCGGCCATCGCGAAGACCGAGCCGTCGGCGGGGAGCACGAAGTACGGCTGCTTGCGGGGCCGCTTCTTCTTCCCCTCGACCTCCAGGTCCCGCTCCTGGGTGCCGGTGACCCACTCGTAGTAGCCATCGGCGGGCAGGATGCAGCGGCGGGCGGCGAAGGCGCGGCGGTACGAGGGCTTCTCGTGGACCGTCTCGGCGCGCGCGTTGATCATCCGGGCGCCGCCCTCGGGCGTCTTGGACCAGGACGGGACGAGCCCCCACTTGAGCTTGCGCAGCTGGCGAACCGGCCGTTTGTCGTCGGCGTCCTTCACAGGACGGTCCAGGACCGCGTAGACCTCTTTGGTCGGGGCCACGTTGTAGTCGGGCTCCAGGGTCTCCTCGGGCTCCCACTTCTCGATCTCAAAGATTCCTGCGAGATCCTCGGGCCTACGACTCGATGCATACCGTCCGCACATACGTGCCACACTGCCAGACTCCGCAGGACGAGAGGGAGCACCCCGAAAACATGGACAGCAGCACCGCGACCTCTCTCTGGGACGAACTCGTCGGCACCCAGAGCGATCCCGACCTGTGGATCGTGATCGCGACCCTGGTCGCCGCCCTTGTGGTGGTCGTCCCGCAGGGCCTGTGGCGGATCGCCCGCAACACGATCACCATCGCCCACGAGGGCGGGCACGGCCTGGTCGCCCTGCTCACCGGCCGTCAGCTCACCGGCATACGGCTGCACTCCGACACCAGCGGCCTCACCGTGAGCCGCGGCAAGCCGCACGGCCTCGGCATGATCCTCACGGCGGCGGCCGGCTACACGGCTCCCCCACTGCTGGGCCTCGGCGGCGCGGCACTGCTGGGCGCGGGCCGCATCACGCTCCTGCTGTGGCTGGCGACCGCCCTGCTGCTGGCCATGCTGGTGATGATCCGCAACGCGTACGGCGCCCTGACGGTCGTCCTGACGGGCAGCACCTTCGTCGTGGTGTCGTGGCTGGCGGGCCCTCAGGTACAGGCGGCTTTCGCGTACGCGGTGGTGTGGTTCCTCCTGCTGGGCGGAGTGCGCCCCGCCTTCGAACTCCAGGCGAAGAGGTCGAGGGGCGGGGCGGGGGACTCGGACGCGGACCAGTTGTCGAGGTTGACGCATGTGCCGGCGGGGTTGTGGCTGTTTCTGTTCCACGCGGTGTCGCTCTGTTCGCTGATAGGCGGCGGACGGTGGCTCCTGGAGGTGTGAGAAGCCGGGCGCGACCAGCCACAACGGCGCCGCACTCGGACGACGGCCTGCTTATAGAGTGGGTCCATGGCCCCGAACCACGCACAAAACGCCCTCTGGCCCGCCCCTCACGCGCGCGGTGCCGTCGACGCGACCGTCCACGTGCCCGGGTCCAAGTCGGTCACGAACCGAGCCCTCGTGCTCGCGGCCCTCGCCAGTGAACCCGGCTGGCTCCGCCGTCCCCTCCGCTCTCGCGACACCCTCCTGATGCTCGGCGCCCTGCGCGCCATGGGCGTCGAGATCGAGGAGGGCGTCGGCCCGGACGGCTCCGGCGAGGCCTGGCGCGTCCTGCCCACGGGCCTGCGGGGCCCCGCCACCGTGGACGTCGGCAACGCCGGCACCGTGATGCGCTTCCTGCCCCCCGTGGCCGCCCTCGCCGACGGCCCCATCCGCTTCGACGGCGACCCGAGGTCGTACGAGCGCCCCCTCAACGGCGTCATCGACGCGCTGCGTGTGCTCGGCGCCCGGATCGACGACGACGGGCGCGGCGCGCTGCCGCTGACCGTGCACGGCGGCGGCGCCCTGGACGGCGGTCCGGTCGAGATCGACGCCTCCTCCTCGTCGCAGTTCGTCTCGGCGCTGCTGCTCTCGGGCCCGCGCTTCAACCAGGGCGTCGAGGTCCGCCACACCGGCTCCACCCTGCCCTCGATGCCGCACATCCGCATGACGGTGGACATGCTGCGCGCGGTCGGCGCCCAGGTGGACACCCCCGAGTCGGGCGGCGAGCCGAACGTCTGGCGGGTCACCCCGGGCGCCCTGCTCGGCCGGGACCTGACGATCGAGCCGGACCTCTCCAACGCCCAGCCGTTCCTGGCGGCCGCCCTGGTCACCGGCGGCAAGGTGCTGATCCCCGACTGGCCGTCCCGCACCACCCAGCCGGGTGACCGGCTGCGCGAGATCTTCACCGAGATGGGTGGTTCCTGCGAACTCACCGAGTACGGCCTTGAGTTCACCGGATCGGGTGCCGTGCACGGCATCGACGTGGACCTGGGCGACGTCGGCGAGCTGACCCCGGGCATCGCGGCGGTCGCCGCCCTGGCGGACTCCCCCTCGACCCTGCGCGGGGTCGCGCATCTGCGGCTGCACGAGACGGACCGGCTGGCCGCGCTCACCAAGGAGATCAACGAACTCGGCGGTGACGTCACCGAGACCGCCGACGGACTGCACATCCGCCCGCGCCGCCTGCACGGCGGGATCTTCCACACCTACGAGGACCACCGCATGGCCACCGCCGGCGCGATCATCGGCCTGGCCGTGGAGGGCGTGCAGATCGAGAACGTGGCGACGACGGCCAAGACGCTGCCGGACTTCCCCGAACTGTGGGCCGGGATGCTCGGGAACTGACGGGCGGACCAGGATCATGCGCCGCTACGGCAAGCACACCGACGAGGACGACATCCGCAGCCGCCCCAATCGCAAGGGCAACCGGCCGCGTACGAACATCCGCCCCAAGCACGAGGACGCGGCCGAGGGGCTGGTGCTCACCGTGGACCGGGGCCGGCTGACCTGCCTGGTCGAGGACCGGGTGGTACTGGCGATGAAGGCCCGCGAACTCGGCCGTAAAGCGGCGGTGGTCGGCGACCGGGTGGCCCTCGTCGGGGACATGTCCGGCAAGAAGGACACCCTCGCGCGGATCGTCCGCATCGAGGAGCGCACGTCGGTGCTGCGGCGCACGGCGGACGACGATGACCCGTACGAGCGGGTGGTCGTGGCCAACGCCGACCAACTGGCCATCGTCACCGCCCTCGCCGACCCCGAACCGCGCCCGCGACTGATCGACCGCTGCCTGGTGGCGGCCTACGACGGCGGTCTCGAACCGCTGCTGGTGCTGACCAAGTCGGACCTCGCCCCGCCCGACAAGATCCTTGAGCTGTACGGCGATCTGGACATCCCGTTCGTCGTCACGAGCCGCGCGGAGCTGGAGACCGGAAACGCGGCGGAGCGGGTGCGCGCCGAACTGGACGGCCGGGTAACGGCGTTCGTCGGCCACTCGGGAGTCGGCAAGACGACCTTGGTGAACGCGCTGGTGCCCGAGGAGCGCCGCCGGCTGACCGGCCATGTGAACGCGGTGACGGGCCGCGGCCGGCACACCACCACCTCCGCCCTGGCCCTCCCCCTCGACGGCGCCGAGGGCTGGGTCGTGGACACCCCGGGCGTACGGTCCTTCGGCCTCGCCCACATCGATCCGTCCCGGGTGATCCACGCCTTCCCGGACCTGGAAGCGGGAACCGAGGGCTGCCCGCGCGCGTGCAGTCATGACGAGCCGGACTGCGCTCTCGACGACTGGGTCGCCGAGGGTCACGCGGACCCCGCGCGGCTGTACTCGCTGCGGCGATTGCTGGCCACCCGGGAGCGCAAGGAAGGCGACTGACCTCCGCGTTGTTTGACTCCGCACGAGTCCGGTAAGGGCATAATCGCACCGAGCCGGAACCAAGCCTGACCAAAGCCTGATGAAGCGGTCACAGTTCGTGGGGATACGGGAGGACAGCACATGGCGTGGCTGCTGGTCATCGTGGCGGGGTTCCTGGAAACCGGCTTCGCGGTGTGTCTGAAACTCTCCCACGGCTTCACGAGACTCTGGCCGACGATCGCGTTCTGCATCTTCGCGCTCGGCAGCTTCGGACTGCTGACCCTGTCGCTGAAGAAGCTCGACGTCGGCCCGGCGTACGCGGTGTGGACCGGCATCGGCGCCGCCGGCACCGCGATCTACGGGATGATCTTCCTGGGCGACATCGTCTCGACGCTGAAGATCGTGTCGATCAGCCTGGTGATCGTGGGGGTCGTCGGACTCCAATTGTCGGGCTCGGCGCACTAGGCGGCGACGGCCCGACCATCAGCCGACCGGTAACTGCCGGAGCAGCGCCGTGCGCACGAGATCGGCGACGCCTCCCTCACCGGGCGGGGCGACCACGCAGGACAGCGCGATCCGGACGACCAACTCGCAGGACCGGGCCAACTCCCCGCCGTCCTTGTTGGCGCCCGGTCCCGCCAGCGCGGCCACGGCACGGTCGCGGACGATGGCCACGAAGTCACCGGGCGAGGGCAGCGGGCCGTCCGCGCGACGCTGGGCCGGTACGGCGGAGGAGGACGGGACGGCCGACAGCGTGGGCGCGGGCAGCCGCTCGCTCCAGCAGCCGGTGAGCATGGCGCGGACCAGGGCGTTGTCGCGCGCGGCCGTGGTGGTCCACTCGGCGGTGGCGGTGAGCCGGTCCCGGGCGTCGGACTGGGTGTTCAACGCCCGCTCCACACCGGCGAGATAGGAGTCGGCCTCCCTCCGCACCAGCGCCCGGGCGAGCCCTTCCTTGCTCCCGAACTCGTTGTAGAGGGTCTGCCGCGAGACCCCGGCCGCCGCGGCCACGTCCACCATCCGGACGGCAGACCAAGACCGACGCGCGAGCGCCGTATAAGCGGCATCCAGCAGAGATTCCCGTGCTGCAGGCATCGTCGCCTCCCAGGGCCCCGGCTCTGCGCCCAGATTTGACGCGCATGACGGCACTGTCAAGGGTTCGCGAGCGCACTGCCCCGGCGCCCGGCTCGCCCCAGGGCGCCCCCTGTCCCGCCCGCGGTCCACACTCCGGCCCCGGTGGCCCCGCGTGACCCCCGGCGGATACCGTTCGTCACATGCCGGACTACCTTGACGACCTCCGCCTCGCCCACGTCCTCGCGGACGCCGCCGACGCGGCCACCATGGACCGCTTCAAGGCGCTCGACCTCAAGGTCGAGACCAAGCCGGACATGACCCCGGTCAGCGAAGCGGACAAGGCGGCCGAGGAGCTCATCCGCGGCCAGCTCCAGCGCGCCCGCCCCCGCGACGCGATCCTGGGCGAGGAGTACGGCGTGGAGGGCACCGGACCCCGCCGCTGGGTCATCGACCCCATCGACGGCACCAAGAACTACGTGCGGGGCGTCCCCGTCTGGGCCACCCTCATCGCGCTGATGGAGGCGGCCGAAGGCGGCTTCCAGCCGGTCGTCGGTGTCGTCTCCGCCCCCGCCCTCGGCCGGCGCTGGTGGGCCGCCAAGGGCCACGGCGCCTTCACCGGCCGCAGCCTGTCCTCCGCGACCCGGCTGAAGGTCTCCGGCGTCTCGAAGCTGAGCGACGCCTCCTTCGCGTACTCCTCTCTCAGCGGCTGGGAGGAGCGGGGGCGCCTGAACGGCTTCCTCGACCTCACCCGCGAGGTCTGGCGCACGCGCGCGTACGGCGATTTCTGGCCGTACATGATGGTCGCCGAGGGCTCCGTCGACCTCTGCGCCGAACCGGAACTCTCCCTGTGGGACATGGCCGCAACCGCCATCGTCGTCACCGAGGCGGGCGGCACCTTCACCGGCCTCGACGGTCGCCCGGGCCCGCACAGCGGCAACGCGGCCGCCTCGAACGGCCTCCTCCACGACGAGCTCCTGGGCTACCTGAACGCGCGCTACTGAGCCTCACGCGCCCCCTTGTTGACCCTCTCTTTGCCTGCCACTCTGAGAGTCCCGCCCCTTGTGAACTTGTGAAACCGTGAACAAGGGGGCCCGGGAACCCCCCCCTCAGGAGGTGGCTGCATCCATGCTCGTCCGCGACGCCATGAGCACCGTGGTCCTCACCATCGGCCCCACCCACACCCTTCGCCAGGCCGCCGCGCTGATGTCCACCCGCAGGGTGGGCGCCGCCGTCGTCCTCGATCCCGACGCCGGCGGGATCGGCATCATCACCGAACGCGACATCCTGGTATCCGTCGGCCTCGGCCAGAACCCGGACTCGGAGTGCGCCCACGCCCACACCACCACCGACGTGGTGTTCGCGGCCCCGGCCTGGACGCTGGAGGAGGCGGCCCACGCGATGGCGCACGGCGGCTTCCGCCATCTGATCGTTCTCGACCACGACGAACCCGTCGGCATCGTCTCGGTCCGCGACATCATCCGCTGCTGGGCACCCCTGCGGCAGCGGATCCCGGCGTAGACGCGAACGGGCCGGACCCCGTGTCCCGGGGTCCGGCCCGCTTCGGCAAGCGATCCAGTGCTGGTGTGATGATCAGCCGCGCAGGGCCTGGACCGCGGCCTCCAGCCGCTTGCCGAAGTCCTCGTCCGCGTTGCGGAAGTTGCCGATCGCCCGCTCGACGATCTCCGTCCGGGAGACCTTGGCGATGAAGCCCGCCAGGTTGTCGATCAGGCGCTCCTTCTCGTCGTCGGACATCAGCCGGTACAGGTTGCCCGCCTGCACGAAGTCGTCGTCCTCGGCGTGCACCGGCGCCGGGTGGTTGCCCGTGCCGCCGCCGAAACCGTCGTACGACTGCCACAGCGGGCGGCCGGTCTGCGCCGGGCCGCCGAAGCTGTTCGGCTCGTAGTTCTTCGCCCCGCCGTGGCGGCCGTCGTAGAGGAAGCCGTCACGGGAGTTGGTGCGCGCCTCGGTGGCGTGCGGGCGGTTCACCGGGAGGTGGTCCGCGTTGATGCCGACGCGGTAGCGGTGGGCGTCGCCGTAGGCGAAGAGACGGCCCTGGAGCATCTTGTCCGGGGACGGGCCGATGCCGGGCACGAAGTGCGCCGGACTGAAGATCGACTGCTCGACCTCGGCGAAGACGTTCTCCGGGTTGCGGTTGAGTTCCAGCTTGCCGATCTCGATGCGCGGGTAGTCCGCGTGCGGCCACACCTTGGTGAGGTCGAAGGGGTTGAAGCGGTAGTTCGCCGCCTCGGCCGCCGGCATGATCTGGACGTACACGGTCCAGCTCGGGAACTCGCCCCGCTCGATGGCCTCGCGCAGATCGCGCTGGTGGGAGTCGGGGTCCTCACCGGCGAGCCGGTTGGCCTCGGCCTGGGTGAGGTTCTTGATGCCCTGGTCGGTCTTGAAGTGGTACTTGACCCAGAAGACCTCACCGGCCTCGTTGTTCCACTGGAACGTGTGCGAGCCGAAGCCGTCCATGTGGCGGTAGGACGCCGGGATGCCGCGGTCGCCGAACAGCCAGGTCACCTGGTGGGTGGACTCAGGGCTCAGACTCCAGAAGTCCCAGACGTTGTCCGCCTCGGTCGAGCCCGTGTACGGGTCGCGCTTCTGGGTGTGGATGAAGTCGGGGAACTTGATGGCGTCCTTGATGAAGAACACCGGGGTGTTGTTGCCGACGAGGTCGTAGTTGCCCTCCTCGGTATAGAACTTCAGCGCCCAGCCACGCGGATCGCGCACCGCGTCGGCCGCACCGAGGTTGCCCGCGACCGTGGAGAAACGCAGGAAGGTCTCGGTCTGCTTGCCCACCTCGGAGAGGAAGGCGGCACGCGTGTACGGCGTGACATCGGCGGTCACCGTGAAGGTGCCGTAGGCACCGGCGCCGCGGGCGTGCACCACACGCTCCGGAATGCGCTCACGGTTGAAGTGGGCCAGCTTCTCCAGAAGGAGCTGGTCCTGCACGAGCACGGGGCCACCGACGCCCGCGGTCTCGCTGTTCTGGTTGTCGGCCACCGGTGCACCGGCTTCCGTAGTGAGCGGTCCCTGCGTCACGTGCGCCTCCTGCTTGCTGTTCCACGGCTGAAGCCGTTCCTGTCCCTTGGCTAAAGCCGTTCCCGATCCTACAATGGACAATGTCTAAGTCAAATAAGGTTCCAAAGTCACACCCATTCGGGACCTGGTCCCCCTGCTGTTAGGCTGTAGCGCATGAGTGACCTTCTGGAACGGCTGCGCGGACGTGGATGGCGGATGACCGCGCAGCGGCGCGTCGTGGCCGAGGTCCTCGACGGCGAACACGTCCACCTGACGGCCGACGAGGTCCACGCCAGGGCTGTCGCCAAACTGCCCGAGATCTCCCGGGCGACCGTCTACAACACGCTGGGCGAGCTGGTCTCCCTCGGCGAGGTGCTCGAGGTCGCCACCGACAAGCGCGCCAAGCGGTACGACCCGAACGCGCACCGGCCGCACCACCACCTGGTCTGCGCCCAGTGCGGCGCGATCCGGGACGTCCACCCGACCGGGAACCCGCTCGCCGACCTGCCCTCCTCCGAGCGCTTCGGCTTCACGGTCTCGGACGTCGAGGTGACCTACCGGGGCCTCTGCCCCAACTGCGCGGCGGCCGCGTAACCACCCCCACAGACGCCCGCGAGGAGCCCCGGCACCGACCGAATCGGTGCCGGGGCTTTTGCTTGGGCTTCTGCCGGCGCGTGGGGACACCGCACGGGAAACACCAAGGGCCGGAACCCTTTCGGATTCCGGCCCTTGGCCTTCAGTAGCGGGGACAGGATTTGAACCTGCGACCTCTGGGTTATGAGCCCAGCGAGCTACCGAGCTGCTCCACCCCGCGTCGGTGAATGCAACGTTACGTCAAGGACGCGGACGGAGGCAAATCGCGCTGCGTTTTCCCTGGGGACGCCCCCGGACCACTGGCAGAGAAGCAGGTCGGTAGCAGGTCGGTCCGCCTCACCAGCGGGGACTCCACGCGGTCCGCCACACGGAATCCCGCCCCCGCCCTGCCCTACGCCGACAGCTCCTCCCGCAGCGCGTCCCGCAGCCGTGCCGCGCGCTCCGTGACCTCCCCGGGCCCCAGGGCCACCGCGCGGTCCGCCCATCTCTGCCCCTCCGCCAGCTCGCCGCGACGCGCGTAGACCAGGGCCAGCCGCAACGCCGCCCGACCGTGACCGGCGTCGGCGGCCCGTGTCCACCACACGGCCGCCTCCGGCTCGCTCCCCTCCCGGGCGAGCAGCAGTCCCAGGTTGAAGGCGCCGTTGCGGGAGCCGGCCTCCGCCGCCTCCCGGTACCAGCGGGCCGCCTCCACGACATCGCCCCGCGCGGCGGCGAGCATCCCCACCCGCACCTGCGCCCGACGGTGCCCCTGCCCGGCCGCCCGCTCGTACCACTCCTCGCACTCGGTCTTCGGGCAGTGCACCGGCTCCCCCAACTCGTGAGCGGGCTCCGCGGGGCGCCGGGCGTCGAGCACGGTGGCCAGCCGGTACGCCGCCTCCGCGCTGCCGCCTCCCGCCGCGCACCGCAGATGCCGCTCGGCCTCGGCGTCGTCACCGTCCCGCAGCAGGGCGATACCGACCTGGAGCGCGGCCTCCGTGTGTCCGGCGGCGGCCGCCCGCTCGTACCAGCGCAGCGCGACGGCACTCTCGCCCCGCCCGGCGAACAGGATCCCGAGGTTGAAGGCGGCGTCCACGCTCCCCGCCTCCGCGGCCTTGGAGAACCAGGGCTCGGCGCCGCCCGCGTCGCCGCCCTGGAGCAGCAGGATCGCCAGCGCGTTCGCTGCCTCCCGGTGCCCGGCGTACGCGGCCCGGCGGTACCACTGCTCCGCCTGCGCGGTCCGTCCCTGCTCGGCGCAGAGCAGCCCGAGGTTGTACGCGCCGTTCACGTCACCGGCGTCCATCGCGGCCCGGTACCACCGCTCGGCGGTCTGGGTCTGGCCCCGCTCGGCGTGCAGCGCGCCCAGCGCGTTCGCCGCGTTCCCGTCGCCCTCTTGAGCGGCCCGCAGCCACCACACGGCGGCGCTCTCCTCGTCCCCGGCGTCCCGCAGCAGGAACCCGAGGGCGCAGGCGGCCCGTGCCTCGCCGTCCTTGGCGGACGTCAGGTACCAGCGGCCGGCCTCCTTGAGCTCCCCGCGCCGCTCCAGGATCGCGCCGAGATGCAACGCGGCCCGCCGGTGACCGCGCGCGGCGGCCTGCCGGTACCACTGCTCGGCCTCCGCCACGGAGTCGTCCGCGTCCTCGACACCGTTGTCACCGTCGGCCTCCCCCGCGGCCCGCCGGTCCAGCGCTCGCGCCAGCCGGTACGCGGCCTCCCGGTGCCCCCGCTCGGCCGCCGCCCGCATCCACTGCTCGGCTCCGGCGTCGCCGCGGTGCTCCAGCAGATCGGCGAGCGCGTACGCGCCGAGCGCGTGTCCCTGTTCGGCGGACTGGCGCAGCCAGTATTCGGCGGCCGGCTCGTCGCCGCGCTCACGGTGATGCCGGCCCAGCGCGTGCGCGGCCGCGGCCGATCCGGCGACGGCGGCGATCCGCCACCAGCCCGCGGCCTCGTCGGCGTACCCGCGCTGATGGAGGAGGACTCCCAGATTGTTGGCGGCGGCCCGGTCGCCCGCGGCGGTGGCGGCACGCAACTGGGGCTCGGCTCCGTCGAGATCACCGCGGCGCAGCAGCATCGCGCCGAGGACGCTCATCGCCTCGGCGTCACCGGCCTCGGCGGCAAGTCGCAGGCGCAGCTCCTCGGCAGCCTCACCGGCCTCGTCCGGGTCGGAAGACTGCACAAAAGGCCCTGTCTCCAACAGAGTTGCCTTGTCCCCCATAACGTCCATCGTCGCACCACCTGCAACCTGGGTACACCTGGTATACCGCAGCCAGTGAGGTCACTTCAGCGTTTTGTCGACATGCCCACAGAGAGACAAGTCAAACACAGTTCCCCCAACTCCCCACAGGGGCGCGGCGGTACCGCCCCCCGGCACATGCGTTCGCACATCACGAAGGCCCGGATCCTTGATCAGGATCCGGGCCTTCGCAATCAGTAGCGGGGACAGGATTTGAACCTGCGACCTCTGGGTTATGAGCCCAGCGAGCTACCGAGCTGCTCCACCCCGCGCCGTTGTGTTGCAACCGTATCACGGCGCGGGGTGGGCTTGATCAGCCGCTGTCCGGGCTGGAGGTGGGGCTGGGACTCGCGCCGCCGCCGTCACCACCGTCACCGGAGTCGCCGGCCTGCGCGTCCTCGGCCCGGCGCAGGGCGTCCTCCAGTTCCTCCTGGGCCTTGCCGTACGCCTCCCAGTCGCCGTCCTTCAGCGCCTGCTGACCGTCCTCGAAGGCCTTCTGGGCGTCGTTCAACGCCTCTTGGACCGTGGGGTCGTCGGTCGTCGGCGGTGGCGTCGGCTTGTCGGTGCCGTCCTCGCCGTCCTCCGGTGGCTCGGGGGTCGTTCCCTCGGCCCCGAACACCTTGTTGAGGGCCTGGTCGAGGGTGTCCTCGAAGGCGGTACTGCCGCCGTAGGTCACCAACACCTTGCGCAGCAGCGGGTACTTGAGCCCGCCACCGCGGACGTAGACGGGTTCGACGTACAGGAGCCCGCCGTCCAGTGGCACCGCGAGCAGGTTGCCGTACTCGACGTTCGAGTCGCCTCTGCTGAGGAGACTGATCGTCTCGGCGATGTCCTGTTCGGAGTTGAATTGGCTCTGGACCTGTTTGGGTCCGTTGACGGTGGTGTTCGTCGGCAGTTTCAGGATTCTGATCTTGCCGTAGTCACTGGTGCCCGCTTCCGCGTCCACGGCCATGAACGCGCTGAGGTTGTCCCGGCCGTTCGGCGTGAACGTCGTCGTCAGCGAGAACACCTGTGACTGCTGGTCGGGCATCCTCATGCTCAGGTAGTACGGAGGCACCGCGTCGCCCGCCTTGTTGGTCGGGTCGTCCGGCACCTGCCACACCTCGCTGCCGCTGAGGAAGGTGTTCGCGTCGTCCACGTGGTAGCGGGTGAGCAGCTCGCGCTGCACCTTGAACAGGTCCTGCGGGTAACGCAGATGGGCCATCAGCGACTCGGAGATGTCGCTCTTGGGCTCCACCGTGTTCGGGAAGGCCTTCATCCAGGTCTTCAGGACCGGGTCCTGGGTGTCCCACTGGTAGAGCTTGACCTCGCCGCTGTACGCGTCGACGGTCGCCTTCACCGAGTTGCGGATGTAGTTGACCTGGTTCTGCTGGGCCACCACCGCGCGGGAGTCGTTCGTCGCGGTCAGCGAGTCGGCCGTCGTGTCCCCGAGGGTGGTCCGCGAGGCGTACGGATAGCCGTTGGTGGTCGTGTAGGCGTCGACGATCCACTGGATCTTGCCGTCCACGACCGCCGGGTAGGCGTCACCGTCGATGGTCAGCCACGGCGCGACCGCCTCGACCCGCTCCTTGGGCGTGCGGTTGTAGAGGATCCGCGAACCCTCGCCGATCGCCCCGGAGTACAGGATCTGCGGCTCGCTGAACGACACCGCGTAGGCGGCGCGGTTGATCGGGTTGGAGAGGTTGACCCCGCTCTTGCCCTCGTAGCTGTAGGTCTTCTCGCCGCTGTCGTCGGAGTAGTCGATCTCCTTCTGGGGACCGCCGACGATCGAGTACTCGGTGGTCTTCTCACCGTAGTAGACACGCTGCTGGTACTGGCCGAGGTCGCCCTTGGAGGGCAGGTCGGACTCGGTGAAGACCGGGCGGCCCTGGGAGTCGGCGCTGGTTCCCTCGGCGGCGACCACGCCGTAGCCGTGCGTGTAGCGGAAGTGGTCGTTGATCCAGTTGTTCTTCGGGATGCCGTTGAGGTTCAGCTCACGCAGACCGATGACGGTGTCCTGGTCCTTGCCGTCCTTGCTGTACCGGTCGACGTCCAGGTTGGTCGGGAAGCCGTAGTAGTTCCGGATCTGCTGGAGCTGCTGGAAGGTCGGCGAGACGACGTTCGGGTCCATGATGCGGATGGACGCGGTCTTGTCGACGTCGTCCCGCAGCTTGGTCTTGTCGTCGGTGTTGCTCTGCCCCGAGTACTCGGTGACCTTGGCGTCGTCGATGCCGTACGCCTTGCGGGTCGCCTCGAGGTTCTTCTTGACGTACGGCGCTTCCTTGGCCTGCTCGTTCGGCTGGACCTGGAACTTCTGGACGATCGCCGGGTACAGACCGCCGATGAGGATCGCCGAGAGCACCATCAGGCCGAAGCCGATGACGGGCAGCTGCCAGGTGCGCCGCCACAGGGTGGCGAAGAACAGCAGGGCGCAGATGACCGCGATGCAGAACAGGATCGTCTTGGCCGGCAGATAGGCGTTGGCGTCGACGTACCTGAGGCCCGTCCAGTTGTCCGTCGCCTTGAAGTCGCTCGACTTCACGGCCAGGCCGTACCGGTCGAGCCAGTAGGCGACCGCCTTCAACGCGACGAAGATGCCGAGCAGCACCGACAGATGCCCGGTGGCCGCGGCGGTGGCACGCGCGCCGGGGCTGGTGATGCGCAGCCCGCCGTACAGGTAGTGGGTCAGCGCGGCGGCGATCAGGGACAGGATCGCGGCGGCGAAGCCGAACCCGAGCAGGAAGCGGTACCAGGGCAGGTCGAAGGCGTAGAAGGAGACGTCCAGATCGAACTGGGGGTCCTTCTGCCCGAACGACACGCCGTTGACCCACATCAGCCAGGTCCGCCACTGCCCCGACGCGGAGGCACCGGCGATCAGCCCGACCAGCGCGGTGATCCCGAGCAGCAGCCACCTCTTGTACGGCGCGATGCCCATCCGGTACCGGTCGAGGCTCTGCTGCTCCATCGACATGGCGCTCAGCGGCGGGCGCAGCCGGTGGGCCAGCCAGATGTTGAAGCCGACCGAGAGGGCCATGAGCAGGCCGAAGACGAAGAAGAGACCGATCTTCGTCCACAGGGTGGTGGTGAAGACGGACGAGTAGTTCACCGAGCGGTACCAGAGCCAGTCCGTCCAGAAGCCCGCGAACATGGTGAACGCCATGCCGAGTACGGCAAGGACGCCCAGCGTCATGAGCAGGGTCCGGACACGCCGGGACGGGCGGCCCACTCTGATCCGTGGCCCCGTCGGGCCTCCGCCGCGGTCCGGCATCTGGAAAGCCAAGGTGCGCACCTCGAAGTTCGCTGTCGATCCGTCAGGCCCTTGCCTTTTCGGGCCCTCCGGGGGGCCTCGTGATCGTAGGCCCACACCTATGCAACTTACTCACGCTTTACTCGGTTCCCGATTCCGGGTGGGAACGAGGCAGGATTGTGACCATGTCCAACACTCCCATGGCGGCGAGCCCGCTCACCCGGGCCGTGCTCGAGATCGACGAGTACGCCTCCGGCCTCGGCTGGGACCAGCCCGCCCGTCTGTTCGCCCTCGTAGACACCGCACGGCTGCGGGCCCAGGAACCCGGCCTCGCCGCCCAGCTCGGCCTGGAGGGCGAACAGGAGAACTCCGGCCTGACCCCCATCGAGCAGGATGAGATTCCAACGGGCAAGCCGCTCGACGAGTTCCTCGGCACCATCGCCTGGCCCGACGCGGTCGTCGGCTGCGCCCTCACGGTGGAGCGCCTGATGCTGCCGCCGTCGGCGGAGGCCCAGGTTCCGAAGGACCTGGACGAGGCCGCGCTGACGAAGTGGGTGGCCCGGCACCCGGAGCGTCAGGAGGTCCGGATGACCGTCGCCGTCCTGCGGGACGGCACTCGCGAGTCGGCCCTGCGGCTGCGGGAGAAGGACTCGCCGACGGAGGTCCTCACCGGCTCGGACCTGGTGCCGGGGCTGGCGGAGGCGCTGGCGGCGACGTTCGAGGAGTAGTCGCGGGTGCGGGCGGCTGCGGCGTGATCCGCCGGACGGGCCGCTAGTGCCGCGTCAGGCACTAGCTCGCGGAGCACTTCGGCAGGTCGGCGGTGTCGCCGGAGCGGATGTCCGCCAGGGCGCCGAGCGCGTCGTCGATGGTGCCGACCTTGACGAGGGTGAGCCCGTCGGGGGTGTCCTTGGCGGCGGCCGCGCAGTTGTCGGCCGGCGTCAGGAAGTACTGGGCGCCCTTGTCCCGGGCGCCCACGGTCTTCATCTCGACGCCGCCGATGGGGCCGACCTTGCCGTCGTCGTCGATGGTGCCGGTTCCGGCCACGAAGGAGCCGCCGGTCAGGCTGCCCGGGGTGAGCTTGTCGTAGATGCCGAGCGCGAACATCAGACCCGCGCTCGGCCCGCCCACGTCGGCGAGCTTGATGTCGATGGTGAACGGGAAGGTGTGGTCGGTCCCGGCGGAGATCCCGACGATGGCCCGCTTCTCGCCGGCGTCGTCGGAGGTCGCGGTGGTGATCGTGACCTTCTCCGTCTTGACCGGGGCCCGCTGCTCCTTCTCGGCCGCGGCCTGCTCCTTGGCGGGCACGATCGTGAACCGCACGTCCTCGCCGGGCTTGTGCTTCGTGACCAGTTCGGCCACGTCCGCCGGCTCCTTCACTGCGGTGCCGTCGACCGCCTTGATCACATCGCCGGCGTGCAGCTTGCCCTCGGCCGGGGAGTCCTTGACGACGGTGGAGACGATCACCCAGGACTGCACGGGGATGTCCAGCGCCTCCAGGGCCGCGACCTTCGCGCTCTCCTGGGACTGGCTGAACTCCTCGGCGTTCTCCTGGGTGGACTGCTCCTCGGTCTTGCCGTCCGGGTAGAGCGTCTCGTGCGGGACGACCTTGTTGTCGTGCGCGAGCCAGCCGTAGACGGCCTCGACGAGGTTCATCTTGTAGTCGGCGCTGGTCACCCGGACCGTGGTCATGTTCAGGTGGCCGCTGGTGGCGTACGTCTTGCGGCCCGAGATCTGGAGCACCGGCTCGCCGTCGTGGTCCCCGAGCGTGTTCACCGTCGGCCCCGGGGACATCTCCGAGTACGGCACGGGGATGAACACTCCCGCGCACAGAAGCGCGATCAGCATCAGGGTGGAGGCGAGCATCGTCGCGGTGCGGCGTGGCATGCCTCGACAGTACGGGACGGTCCTGTCAGCGTCCCGTCAGGGCCGCGTCTTCTCCATGGCGGCACGGAAGCGGGCGTATCCGTCCAGCTCGGGACCGTCGCCGCGGACCCTGCGGGTCCGGTTGGCCCAACTGCCCCACAGACCGGCGCCGATCGCAGCTACAAGCGGAATCAGCAACCAGGCGAGCGCCGCCATGCCGTCCTCCCAACCCCATTGAGCGACCGCAACTGACTGATCAGCAGATTAACCATCCGCACTGACAACGCTCGGCCCAGGGGTGCGGTTACGCAACCGGAGGGGGGTGGGGGTACCCGGCGGGGTCCCGTCAGCAGGCCCCGACCCACTCCTCGGTGCCGTCGGAGAACTTCTGGTGCTTCCAGATCGGCACCTCGTGCTTGAGATCGTCGATCAGCTTCCGGCAGGCCTCGAAGGCCTCGCCCCGGTGGGGACAGGACACGGCGACGACGACGGCGAGATCGCCGACCCCGAGGTCCCCGACGCGGTGCACGGCGGCGAGGGCGCGCACCGGGAACTCCGCGACGACCTTCTCGGCGATCCGCCGCATCTCGCTCTCGGCACTGGGATGGCAGGAGTATCCGAGCTCGTCGACGTCGGCACCCCCGTCGTGGTTCCGCACGGTCCCGACGAACAGGGCGGTCCCCCCGGCGGCATCGTCCCCCACGGCACGGAAGACCTCGTCGAGCGAGAGCGCGGTCTCCCTGATGGAGAGCAGCTTGATGGGATCCTGCGCGGCCTGCTCACCGGGGTGATCGTTCATGGGTGCCATGCCTCCATCGTGCCGCACGCGCGCGACGGCGGGGAATACCGAAATCACCCGGCACACACGCGTGCGGCTTTGGAGCCTCCTACAGGACCCACGTGGCTGCGGGCGCCGTGCGGCCCCACCAGGTCCCGTCCCACCCAGCCCCGCACCACCCGGCCTCGACCGACCCGGCCCCGATCGACAGACCCGGCCCAGCCCGATCCGGCCCCGTCAGATCCGGCGCCGTGCCTTCCGGGCCCGCCGCACGACCGCCGCCGCGCCGAGCAGCGCCACCGTCGCACCCGCGGCACCCGCAGCCGTCGCGTCCTTCCGACCCAGCCGCCGCCCGGCCACCGTGTGCCGCCCGGCCACCTCCTCCAGCAGCTCGGCCAGCACCTCCTCGTTCGTCCACCGCGGCCGCCACCCCGCGTCGTGCAGCCGGCTCCCGCTCACCACCCAGGGGTACATCGTGTACGCGAGATCCCCGGCCGGAGACGGAGTGAGCCCGATCCGGTGCAGGCGAGCCGCCGCGCCCAGCGCGACCGCGGACGGCAGCTCCATCCGGCGGATCCCGCTCAGCTCCTCGACCTCCTCCTGCTCCAGCCACCCGTCGCACCCGACGGCGAGCTCGCCGTCGACCTTCTCCAGGACGGCGTACTCCAGAGCGCTCACCAGGTCCTCGACATGGCAGAACTGCCACGCGGGCCGCGAACCGGCCACGACCAGCAGCCGGGGAGACTCGAAGTACCTGGTCAGCGCGGTGTCCGTGCCGCCCACCAGCACCGCGGGCCGCACCACGGTCACATTCAGCCCGGGATGCGCCCGCGGAGCCCGCCGCGCGAGCCGCTCGACCTCCAGCAGGTCCCCCACGCCCGTCGCCTCGGCAGTCGCCCGCAGCTCGGCGTCCTCCGACAGCGGCAGCTCGTTGTCGGGCAGGGCGCCGTAGACCATGGAGGACGTGCACAGCACGACCCGGTGCACGCCGGCGGCCGCCGCGGCCGTCAGCACGGTCTGGGTCCCCCGGACGTTGTACGCCGTCCGGGCGGCACCGTCGGTCTCCAGATCGAGGTCGAGGGCCAGATGGACCACCACATCGGCCCCCCGCAGCTTCTCCGCGATGGCCGGATCCCGCACATCCAGGATGTGCCACTGCGCACCCGCGCACTCGCCGCGCCGCTCGTCGATGGCGATGACCTGCTTGATCTCCTCCGACGCGGCCAGCCGCTCGGTGAGCAGGGCTCCTACGCCGGACGCGGCACCGGTGACCGCCACGACGGGCCCGCGGGGGGCGGGACTGGTTGACTGGTTTCGCGCTGCGCGAACCTGCGGATCAGGGGAACTCACCGGGCGTCTCCAGCGGTTGTCTTCAGTACGGACGCGAGTGACGCGTACGTACCAGGTGGCATCCATCCTGCCGCAGGCCGACTGTCGGCGAAGCACCGAGGCCCCGAGCGCCCGTGGTGTCTACGCTGGGTGGTGTTATCGGGCAGTCGCGCCGCCGGAGTGAAACCGGCGGCCTTACCAGCCGAGGAATCCCGTGAGTGACACCCCATTCGGATTCGGCCTTCCGCCGGAGGAGCCGGACGACGGCGACGAGGGCAAGAAGAAGGACCAGCAGAGCGGTGGTGGTCAGGGCCCGGCCAACCCGTTCGGTTTCGGCGGGCTGCCCGGAGCCGGTGGCTTCGGTGGCCCCGGCGGTCCGGGCGCCGACAACCCGTTCGCCGCCATGTTCGGTTCCCTGAACCCCACCGACCTGGGCGCCGCGTTCCAGCAGCTGGGCCAGATGCTCTCGTACGAGGGCGGCCCGGTGAACTGGGACATGGCCAAGCAGATCGCCCGCCAGACGGTCTCCCAGGGCACGTCGGACGGCACCAAGGACTCGAGCGTCGGGCCCGCCGAGCGCTCCGCCGTCGAGGAGGCCGTCCGCCTGGCGGACCTGTGGCTCGACGACGCCACCTCGCTGCCGTCCGGCGCCGGCTCCGCCGTGGCCTGGTCCCGCGCGGAGTGGGTCGAGGCGACCCTGCCGGCCTGGAAGGAGCTCGTGGACCCGGTCGCGGAGCGCGTCGGCACCGCCATGGGTGACGTCCTGCCGGAGGAGATGCAGGCCATGGCCGGCCCGCTGATCGGCATGATGCGCTCCATGGGCGGCGCCATGTTCGGCACGCAGATCGGGCAGGCCGTCGGCGTGCTCGCGGGCGAGGTCGTCGGCTCCACCGACATCGGCCTGCCGCTCGGCCCGGCCGGGAAGGCCGCGCTGCTGCCGGTCAACGTCGAGGCGTTCGGCAAGGACCTGGGCGTGCCCAAGGAGGAGGTGCGGCTGTATCTCGCCCTGCGCGAGGCCGCCCACCAGCGCCTGTTCGCGCACGTGCCGTGGCTGCGCTCGCACCTGTTCGGCGCGGTCGACGGCTACGCGCGCGGGATCAAGGTCGACACCGCCAAGCTGGAGGACGTGGTCGGCCAGTTCGACCCGCAGAACCCCGAACAGCTGCAGGACGCCCTTCAGCAGGGCATGTTCCAGCCGGAGGACACGCCCGAGCAGAAGGCCGCCCTGGCCCGTCTGGAGACGGCGCTCGCGCTGGTCGAGGGCTGGGTGGACGCGGTGGTGCACGCGGCCGCGAAGCCGCGGCTGTCGTCCGCCGACGCGCTGCGCGAGACCCTGCGCCGCCGCCGCGCCTCGGGCGGTCCTGCCGAGCAGACGTTCGCCACGCTGATCGGTCTGGAGCTGCGCCCGCGCCGCCTGCGCGACGCCTCGCGTTTGTGGGCCTCGCTCACCGACGCGCGCGGGGTCGACGGCCGGGACGCCCTGTGGGCCCACCCGGACATGCTGCCGACGGCGACCGACCTGGACGACCCGGACGGCTTCGTCCACCGCGAACAGCTGGACTTCTCCGAGCTGGACAAGATGCTCGGCGAGGCGGCGGGCAAGCCCGATCTGAAGAAGAAGGACGACTCCGAGGACGACGAGACCGAGTGAGCCTGTACGACGACGCGGTCCTCGTGCTGAAGGGCTACGAGGACCAGGCCGACCTGCGCCAGGTCTACCTGGACCATCTCGCCGCCCATCCGGACGGCATGTGGAAGGCCTGCGAGGCCGGGCACATCACGGCGAGCGCCCTGGTGATCGACCCGTCGCGCGGGCGGGTGCTGCTGACCCTCCACAAGAAGCTGCGGATGTGGCTGCAGATGGGCGGTCACTGCGAGCCCGTGGACGAGACGCTGGCGGCGGCCGCCCTGCGCGAGGGCACCGAGGAGTCGGGCATCGCGGGCCTGACCCTGCTGCCCGGCGGCCCGGTGCGCCTGGACCGCCACCTGACGCCGTGCGCCTGGCACCTGGACGTGCAGTACGCCGCCGTGGCGCGTCCCGGCGCGCTGGAAGCGATCAGCGACGAGTCCCTGGACCTGCGCTGGTTCGCCTACGACGAGGTGGCGGAGGTCGCCGACGAGTCCGTCGTACGACTGCTCGACGCGACCCGCGCGCGGCTGTGAACGCGTAAGGGGCGATCACCCATGGTGCTCGCCCCTTACCGGTCCGGTCCGTCAGCTCCAGACGTTGCCCTGGTTCTGGGCACGCGCGCCCTGCTGACCCATGCCGTACTGGGCGGCGAGGCCCGAGCCGATCTGGGCGTTCTGCGGCGGCAGCAGCTCGCTGGGCTGCACGAGCGCGTAGCCGCTGCCCATGAAGCTGAGCTCCCAGCCCTCGCCGGTGTTGCCCCGGCGGCGCCACACCCCGGAGGAGTGCGTCTGGGCCTGCATCTGGACGCGCAGGCCGGTGGACCAGGCGACGATCGCGTCGGCGTCGCAGTTGACGTACTTGTCGGGCGTGACCTGCATCATCAGCGGCATGCCGGAGGTCATCAGGGCGACCTTGCCGCGGCCGGTGATGTTGAGCTGGTACTTCCCGGAGCCGGAGATGCCGTACAGGCTGTCCACGGCGATGACCTCGTGGTGCAGCGAGGAGTCCATCGCCAGCACATAGCTGCTGTCGACGGTCAGCCCGTCCTGGTCGACGTCCATCAGGTGGATGTGCTGCTTGAGGTTGGCGAGGTAGACCGTGCCCTGCCCGTGGCAGCGCATGAGGTCCAGGCCCTCACCGGTGTGGGCACGCGCGCGTCCCTGGTTGTTGCTCTGGAACTCGGCGTCGAACTCGACCAGGCCCTGGTAGGCGACCATCGTGCCCTTGCGGGCGAGGATGTCGTCGTGACCTTCCAGGGTGAGCCGGAGCATCTGCTTGTTCTGCAGGCTCCAGCGGTCCTGGGTCTGCTGGTCGTTGTAGGCGAAAAGCGGACTCTGCATGGCGTTCTGGCTCCCCCTCAGCCCCGGACCCGGAGGCGGTCGGTGCTGTCCTCACTGGGCTGGACGACGACGATGCCCTGGCCTGAGAAGGCCATCTGGTAGGCCTCACCACTGCCCCGGCCGATGAGCGACTGCGCCTTGAAGCTGCGCTTGCCCTTCACCTTGAGGTTCGGGGACCAGGCCACGAGCGCGTCGGGGTCGACGTACGTCTCGTTCTCGCCGCCGCCGCAGTCCACGACGATCGGCTTGCCCCGGGAGGTCAGCGCGACCCAGCCCTGCCCGGAGATCTTGGTGTTCCACAGGCCCTGCCCGGCGAACTTCGCCAGGCCCTTCACCCGCTCCACGCCCCACGTGAGGTGGGCGTCGAAGGCGAGCAGGTTGGTGGCGTTGACGGAGATGCCGTCGCCGTTGAGGTTGATCACGACGACATTGGCGCCGTAGTCGGCGAGGTAGAGCAGTCCGTCCCCGGAGCACTTCATCAGGGGCGCGCCCTCGCCGGTCATCCAGTCCTTGGCGATCTGGCGGACGGCGGGCGGGTTGGGCTCGTACTGCACGAACCCCTCGTAGGCGACCATCGACCCCACGCGCGCGAGGAGGTCGTTCCCGGTCTGCATGGCGACCTTCAGCATGTGGTTGCCGTGGTTCTCCATGCGGGCCGTGACGGGGGCGGGAGCGTAGCCCGCGAGCGGCTGGTTCATGACGGGCTCTCCCTCAGATCTCGTACGGCTGGACGACGATGAAGTTGCCGGGAGCGCCACGGAACTGCAGGTTGACGCTCTCTCCGGTGTCGCCGGGGTAGGCGTTGCGCCGCATCCGGACCTGGCTGGAGACGACCACCTGGGAGGCGGCCGACCAGGCGACCACGGCGTTGCAGTCGGCGAACGTGGTCGGCGTGACCGGCAGGACGACGGGCGTGCCGTGCGTCTTGACGACGATCGTGCCGGTGCCGGTGAACTGCATCGTGAACAGCGCGCCGCCGGGGATGCCGTGGCCCTCGATGCGGCGAACCTCGTGCTGGAGGCTCTCGTCGAAGGCGAGGACGTTCTCCGCGGAGACGCACACTCCGTCGCCCTGGAGCTCGATGGGGTGCAGCATCGTGGAGTTCTCGGCGAGGAACACCTGGCCCTGGCCGGTGCAGCGCATCAGCTGCATCTCCTGGCCCGTGGCGTTGCCCACGACCCGGCCGGCGAACCCGGCGCCCTTGTAGCTGAAGTCGACCTTGCCCTGGTAGAGCACCATGCTGCCCTGCCGGGCGAGCACGGGCTGGCCGCCGATGCCGAGGTCGACGCGGACCATCTTCTTGTTCTGCTGCGTCCAGCGCTGCCCGGTCGGCGTCTCCCGGAACTGCTCCAGCGCGGCGGCCACACCGGGGGCCTGGGACGCGCCCTGGGGTGCGCCGTAGGGCGCCGGCTGGCCCGGGACCTGCCCGTACGCGGGCTGCTGGCCGTAGCCGGGGGGCGGGGTCTGGCCGTAGCCGGGGGGCGGCGTCGGCTGGCCGTAACCCGGCGGCGCGGTCGGTGCCTGGCCGTAGCCGGGGGGCATCGGCGCGCTGGGGGCGGGGGGCTGGCCGTAGGGCTGCTGCGGCTGGGGCGGCTGGCCGTAGGGCGCGGGTGCCGGGGCCGGCGGGGGCACCGAGGTGCCGCCCGGCGGGGTCATCGGGGCGATGATCGTCGGCTGGGCGTGCACGGAGGGCGCGGGAGCCGGGGCCGGCGGGGGCGTGGACCCCGGCGGGGGCGCGAAGCCCTGGGCGGGCTGCGGGGCGGGCGCCGGGGCGCCGAAGGCGGGCGGCGCGGCGGCCTGCGCCGGGGGCGCGAAACCGGGGGTGGCGCCGGGCTGCGGCTGCTGCGGAGCCGCTGCGGGCGCCTCCTCCTCGGCGACCTCGCCGCCGAAGTTCCTCAGCAGCGCCTCGAGGCCGCCGTCGAACCCCTGTCCGACCGCGGCGAACCGCCAGACGTCCTTCAGATAGAAGTCACCCAGCATGACGGCCCGTTCGGTGGTGAACTCCGAGCCGTTGAACGCATAGCGGGCGACTTCCTCGCCACCGGCGACGATACGGATGTATCCGGGGCTGACCTGCGACATCTGCCCGGCGCCGTCGATCGTCGCGGTGAACGACAGCTTCTGGATCTGCGGCGGGATCCGGTCCAGCGTGATCCGGAAGGACTCCGTGTCGCCTGCCTGGGCGCCCAGGAGCTGGATGGACTCCTCGGGGGACTTCGGCTGGTTGAAGAAGACGAAGTAGCGGTCGTCCGAGAGCCGTTCGTCGGCGTCGAGGCCGAAGCAGCTGATGTCGAACGTCAGTCCGGGGGCGGCGATCTGCACACCTACGTACAGATCCGTGCCCGCGGTGAGGTCACTGATCTTGGCCTTGTGGCCGCGTTGGAATTCCCTGGCCATGCGTAACGACCGTCCCCCATCCCGAATGCGAGTGCGTCGCGCCAGGCTAACGGCAAACCCCGACAGCGAACGACGTCGGTACAGAGCCGGTACAGAACCAGTGCCCCGCGGTACCGCAAGGTCGGGAAGCGGTCACTCTCCGCGTGCGCCGGGCAGATGCGGCAACCGGTCGGCGGCGACCACTCCTTCGAGGTAGCCCCGGGCCCGCTCGGTGCGCGGGAACGCCTCCAGCAGCCGCCAGAAGCGGGGCCCGTGTCCGGGCACGAGCAGATGCGCGAGCTCGTGCAGCAGGACGTAGTCGACGACGTACTCCGGCATGCCCTGGAGGCGGTGCGAGAGACGGATGCTGCCCTCGGCGGGCGTGCACGAGCCCCAGCGGGTGTTCTGGTTGGTGACCCAGCGGACCGAGCTGGGCCGGGCACGGCCGTCAAAGTACTGGGCCGAGAGGCGTTCGGCGCGCTCCGCCAACTCGGTGTCACCGAGGACCCGCCTGCTCTCCTGGGCGGCCAGCTTGTCCAGCATGACGCTCACCCAGCGCCGCTCCTCCGCCTCGGACATCCGGGCGGGGATGAGGACGACGGTCCGATCCCCCTCGCGGTAGGCGGAGACCGTCCTGCGGCGACGGGCACTTCTGCGCACCTCGATCGCGCTCGCCCCCGAACCGCTCGGCGGCGGGCTCGTCGTACTGCGCTGTGGCATTCCGGCGCGGTGCAGTGGGTCGACGGACACGCCCCGACGTTACCCGCTGCACACGGGGGAAGTCCCGCCTCCGGTACGGTTCGGCGCCCAGACCCCACCATGCGTTTGATTTGTACGAATAATTCGTGGGCCTGTGGACAACTTTCGGCGCCGGACCGCGCATCCGGGCATGCTGGCTCTCGCCGGGGCAGCCGTGACCGACGCCACGAGGTCGCGCCCGACCACTCCGGCGAACGGGGACGAACCATGACTTATTCACGGGGGTCTGTCATGCATCCGATGGTGAAGCCGGCGCTCAGGCGCGGCTGGCGCGACCTCAACACCGTGCAGTTCGGGATGACTCCCGCGCACGCCATGACGCTCGGCCCGATGGACACGGCGACGGGCAGCTTCCTCGACGCGCTCAACGGCACCCGGGGCGTTGACCTGTTGCGCGCCGAGGGGCGCCGAATGCGGCTGCCCGACGGCCATGTCGACGCGCTGGTGACGCGGTTGTCCCGGGCGGGGCTGCTCGACGACGCGCGCGGGGGCGGGCCGCGCGGGGCCGAACTGCGTGCCGACAAGGAGGTCCTGGACCGGCTCCGCCCGGATCTGGCCTCGCTCTCCCTGACCACGTCCGAGCCGGGCGAGGCCATGCACCGGCTGTCCGCCCGCCGCTCCCTGCGGGTACAGGTGCGCGGCGCGGGCCGGGTGGGCGCCGTGCTGGCCTCGCTGCTGGCGGGCGCGGGCGTCGGCGAGATCGACGTCCGCGACGGCGGCCGGGTCGAGCCGTGGGACGTGGCACCAGGCGGACTGCCCGCGGAGGCGGTGGGCGAGCGCCGGGACGAGGCCGCCCGCCGGGCCGTGCGGCGTGCCGCCCCGGCCCGCCCGCCCCGCCGCGGCCCCCAGTCACCGCCCGACGACGCCGACCCGGGCCATTCCCTGGTGGTCCTCGCCCCACGGGACGATGTCTCGGTCCACGCACCCGTCCCGTCCGCCGCCGATGACCTCATCGCCTCCGGCACCCCTCATCTGTACGCCGGGGTGGTCGAGGGAACCGGGGTCGTGGGCCCGCTCGTCCTGCCGGGCGAGACAAGCTGCGCCGGCTGTCTTCAGGAGGGCCGCGCCGACCGCGATCCGGTCTGGCCACGCCTGGTCGCCCAATGGCGTTCGGGCGCGGGCAGGGCGCGGCCGGTGCCGGCCTGCGATCTGGCGCTGGCCACGACGGTCGCCGGACTGGCGGCGGCACACGCGCTGGCCTTCCTCGACGGCCGGACCCCGTCCAGCGCGGGCGCCCGCTGGGAGGTGTCGCTGCCCGGTCTGACCTGGCACGCGCGTCCGGTCTGGGCGCATCCCGCATGTCCGTGCGGGGCCGCGGAGAAAGGTAAGGAAGGACACACCACCTCCAAGGACGGGGAGGGGCACGAGACAATGGCGGAACAACGGCCGTCGAGAACGTCACGCCGTCAGGCGAACGCTCGTCCCGTTGGGACCTGGAGGGCGCATGTCTGATCTTCCCCGGAAGGCGGTCACCCGGACCGCCAAGCTCGCCGCGCTCCCGCTCGGCTTCGCCGGACGGGCCACCTGGGGACTGGGCAAGCGAATCGTGGGCGAGTCCGCGGAGCTCGTCGGCAGAGAGCTGCAGCAGCGCACCGCCGAGCAGATGTTCAAGGTGCTCGGCGAGCTCAAGGGCGGCGCGATGAAGTTCGGGCAGGCCCTGTCCGTCTTCGAGTCGGCGCTGCCCGAAGAGGTCGCGGGCCCCTACCGCGCGGCACTGACCAAGCTCCAGGAGGCGGCGCCGCCGATGCCGACCCGCTCGGTGCATGCCGTGCTGGCCGAGCGGCTCGGGCAGGACTGGCGCGAGCTGTTCGTCGAGTTCGACGACAAGCCCGCTGCGGCGGCCTCCATCGGCCAGGTGCACCGGGCGGTGTGGCAGGACGGCCGTGCGGTGGCGGTCAAGGTCCAGTACCCGGGCGCCGGCGAGGCCCTGCTCTCCGACCTCAACCAACTGAGCAGGTTCGCCCGGCTCTTGGGTCCGCTGGTCCCCGGCATGGACATCAAGCCGCTGATCACGGAGCTGAAGGACCGGGTCTCCGAGGAACTGGACTACGCCCTGGAGGCGCAGGCCCAGCAGGTCCACGCGGAGGAGTTCGCGGACGACCCGGACTTCGTGGTGCCCGACGTCGTCCACCAGTGCGACCAGGTCCTGGTGACCGAGTGGATCGACGGGATCCCCCTGTCGGAGATCATCGCCGACGGCACCGAGGAGCAGCGCGACCGCGCCGGCCAGCTGCTGGCCCGGTTCCTCTTCTCGGGCCCGGCCCGCACCGGCCTGCTCCACGCCGACCCGCACCCCGGCAACTTCCGGCTTCTGCCCGGCGGCCCGGACGACGAGGAGGAGTGGCGCCTCGGCGTCCTGGACTTCGGCACGGTCGACCGCCTCCCCGGTGGTCTGCCCACCCCGATCGGCGAGTCGCTGCGCATGACCCTCGACGGCGACGCCGAGGCCGTCTACGAGCTGCTGTGCCGGGAAGGGTTCGTCAAGGAGTCCATCGCGCTGGACCCGGACGCCGTTCTGGACTACCTCCTGCCGATCATCGAACCGGCCCAGGTCGACGCATTCACCTTCACCCGGGGCTGGATGCGCAGTCAGGCGGCCCGCGTCGCCGACCCCCGCTCCCCCGCCTACCAGCTCGGCAAGCAGCTCAATCTGCCGCCCGCCTATCTGCTGATACACCGCGTGACGCTGAGCACCATCGGTGTCCTGTGCCAGCTGGGAGCGACGGTCGGGCTGCGGGAGGAGCTGGAGGAGTGGCTGCCCGGGTTCGTCCCGGAGGAGGAGGACCCGGAGGAGTCCGTCGCGGAGGCCTGAGAGGCGGAGGCCCGGAGGGTCGGTGGGTTGAGGGTCGGTGGGGTGACGGGCGACGGGGTGACGGGCGGCGGGGCTACCACCAGGCCGAGTCGAGCCGGCCCTCGATCGCCCTGAGGTTCTCCCGGGAGCAGGTGTCGCAGAAGTAGCGGCGCTCGCCGTTCTCCACGGAACAGGTCCAGGTGGGCCGCGGGCCCTCGGCCTTGGCGCCGCAGCCGGCGCACACCAGGATCTGCGGCTCCGAGGCGGAGTCGGCGTCCTCACTGCCTCCGGGAAGACTCGTCACCTCGTGACGATAACGCCGTCGTCCGCGTCCTCGCGCGCACAACGCACCGCGGGGGCCGGTCCGTTCGGCCGGACCGGCCCCCGCGGGGAAGCTGTTTTCCTCCCTCGGCGGGAGGCCGTCGCCTCAGTCGGGTGGATTACTGCATGACCGCCATGGCAATGGCACGGCGGGCGCGCAGCGAGGCGCGCTCGGCGCGGCGCTGCATCCGGCGCGCGGTCACCAGGCGCAGCGCCCGGCGTTCCCGCTCGGCCTCATGCAGGCGCTCGTGCATATGCGCACGGGCCAGGGCTTCTGGGATGAGTTGCATTTCGCGGGTCCTGTTCTGGCGCGAGTCGATCACGCCGGTGGTGGTGAAGTCTTCAGGCGTGGTGCCTGCTGCGTGCTCGTTGGTGGACGGCTTCATCGGGGCCTGCTTCTTGGGGTCGTGCGTGAGGGGGCGGTCGATCGTTCCTGGGGTGTTCATGCCGTGACCGGGTTCTTGCGCGGGCGGCCACGCGGCCGCTTCCGGGCGACGACAACGCCCTGGACGAACAGCTCGCCACCCCAGACGCCCCAGGGCTCACGCCGCTCCTTGGCGCCGGCGAGGCAGGCCTCGATCAGCGGGCAGGTGCGGCAGAGGGACTTGGCGTACTCGACGTCGGCCGGCGACTCGGCGAAGAAGACCTCCGGGTCGTAGGAGCGGCAGGGGACGGGTACGCCGAGGTTCTCGATGGCGTCGTCGAGCGCGGTGAGCGCGGTGAGCGGGGTCAAGGTGGAGTCCTCCGTGAGGCCGGGCGGGGGGATCGTTTCGGAAGGCGGTACGGACGGGGCGTGCGCTTCGAGTTGCACGGTTGGTCTTCCTCGTCTGGTCGTTCCGGTCCGGTTGGACCGGGTGGCGGTGGTACCGGGTTCTTTTCTTGTCCCGAGGCCCCTTCGCCCGTCTGTCCCCGGTTCAGGGACAAACAGAAGGGCCGCGGATCCCGGATGGGGTTCCGCGGCCCTGAAGGCGCCGGCCTGATCAATCAGGCTGGATCACTCCAGGGTTCTGGCCCACGGAAGGCCCACATCTGGTGGTGCTGCGTCGTCTGCTTCCGGAATCCGGCACCGGTCGCCGTAAAGGCATAGGCCTTCGCCTGTGCCACTACTGCCGCTTCCAGTGCCTTGGTCGGTCGCTCATTGCGCTCGTCGCGCTCACGGATGGGAAGACCCGCGAGGGACAGGGAGGCAGCCGGACGGACGGCACGGATGCCGGACAGACCGGTGCCCTGGTCAGAGGCGCCGAGCAGGCACAGGGAGGCGACGACCGAGGGATCGGTCATTTTCACGGTGCTGACGGTGGAGCTGGTGTAGATGCTGATCACTGGACTCGCCTCCTCTCGGCGTCTAAGGGGACTGGGGTGAGCCAGTCCGACGGGTATGCAAGTACAACACGGAATCGGGGCCTCAGGAAGGCCTCCGTTTCCGTGCTTAAGAACCTATGGGGATTGCTGGGGCATGCGCAAACTATTTTTTCGACGAGTTCGCATCAGTCCCCGTCTTTCTCTCCCCCGGGCTCCCGGCCTGCGCAGATGGCCAGGACATCGGCTCCGTAGCGGTTGAGCTTGCGCACGCCGACACCGGGGATCCGCGCGAGGTCCCCCTCCTCGTCGGGGCTCGATTCGGCGATCGCCATCAGGGTCTTGTCGGTGAAGACGCAGAAGGCGGGCTGCCCGCTGCGCCGCGCCTGCTCCGCGCGCCACTCCCGGAGCCGCTCGTACAGTCCCTCGTCCATGTCGGAGGGACAGTCCTCGCAGCGCATCAGCTTCATCTCACCGGCGTCGGTGAGGGTGCGTCCGCAGACCCGGCAGCGCGCGACGGTGCGCTGCGTGCGGCTGGGGGCGGCGTCGGGTCTGCTGGTGAAGCCGCGCTCGACGCCCCCGGAGCGCCCGGCGACGGCTCGGCCCGCGCCGGCGCCGGAGCCGGGGCGCAGTCCGTCGAGGAAGCGGCTGGGGCGCCGGTTCGCGCGGCCGCCGGGTGAACGGGAGAGGGACCAGGAGACATGGAGGTGCTCCCGGGCCCGGGTGACACCGACATAGAGGAGGCGGCGCTCCTCCTCGATCTGTTCGTCGGTCTTTGCGTAGGTGATCGGCATCATGCCCTCGGCCACTCCGACGAGGAAGACGACGTCCCACTCCAGGCCCTTGGCCGAGTGCAGGGAGGCGAGGGTGACGCCCTGGACGGTCGGGGCGTGCTGGGCGCCGGCCCGTTCGTCGAGTTCGGCGACCAGGTCGCCCAGGGTGGCGCCGGGCCGGGCGGCGGCGAAGTCCTGGGCGAGGTTGACCAGGGCGGCCAATGACTCCCAGCGCTCCCGGACCGCGCCGGAGCCGGCCGGGGGCTCGGACGTCCAGCCCTCTCCGGAGAGCACGGCACGCACCTGGGAGGGCAGGTCGACGGCGTCGTCGAGGAGGGAGTCGTTGCCCCCGAAGCGGGCCGCTCCGCGCAGGGCGATACCGGCTTTGCGCACCTCGGGCCGGTCGAAGAAGCGCTCCGCCCCACGCAGCTGGTAGGGGATTCCGGCGTCGGCGAGGGCCTGCTCGTAGGTCTCGGACTGGGAGTTCGTGCGGAACAGGACGGCGATCTCGCTGGCCGGCACGCCGGAGTCGAGGAGCTCGCGGATGCGCCGGGCGGCGCCCTCGGCCTCGGCGGGCTCGTCGGTGTACTCGGTGTAGACGGGATCGGGGCCCGCCTCGCGCTGGGAGATCAGCTCCAGCCGGTGGTCGGCGGCGCGGCCCCGGGCCTGGGCGAGCAGACCGTTGGCGAGGTGGACGACCTGGGGGGTGGAGCGGTAGTCGCGGACCAGTTTGACGACCGTGGCGCCGGGGTGGCGGGTGCGGAAGTCGAGCAGATGGTCGGGGGTTGCTCCCGTGAACGAGTAGATCGTCTGGCTGGCGTCGCCCACCACGCACAGGTTGTCGCGCTCGCCGAGCCACAGTTCCAGCAGCCGCTGCTGAAGAGGGCTGACGTCCTGGTACTCGTCGACCACGAAGTGCTGGTACTGGGCGCGGACCTGTTCGGCGATGTCGTGGCGGTCCTGGAGGATCGCCACGGTCAGCAACAGGACGTCCTCGAAGTCGATGACGCCGCGCTGCCGCTTGAGGTCCTCGTAGGCGGAGTAGAGCTGGGCGATCTCGGCGGGGTCACGGGGGGCCTCGCGGCCGGCCTTGACGGCGGCGAGGGCGTAGTCGGCGGGGACGGTCTGGGTGACCTTGGACCACTCGATCTCGGCGGTGGTGTCCCGCAGCTCGCCCCGGTCCAGGCGGATCCGGCACGCGGCGGCCGCGTCCGCGACGAGCTGGATCTTGCGGTCGACGAGCCGGGGCATGGAGCCACCGACCGCTTTCGGCCAGAAGTACTGGAGCTGGCGCAGGGCCGCCGAGTGGAAGGTCCGGGCCTGAACGCCTGTGGCGCCCAGCTGGCGCAGCCGGCCGCGCATCTCGCCGGCCGCGCGGTTGGTGAAGGTGACGGCCAGCACGCTGGAGGGCTGGAGGATGCCGGCGCGCACGCCGTAGGCGATGCGGTGGGTGATCGCCCGCGTCTTGCCCGTACCGGCTCCGGCCAGCACGCACACCGGGCCGTGCAGGGCGGTGGCCACCTCGCGCTGCTCGGGGTCGAGCCCGTCGAGCACCGCGTCGGCCGAGTCCGGTGCCTGCGGGAAGAGCGGGGAGTGCGTTGCTGCTGTCACCCCGCCATGCTGCCAGGTCGCCGGAGACGGGTGAGCCGGTTGTCCACAGGCAGGGTCTCGCAGTCGTACTAATGCGGCAGGCATCACGTCCTGATGAGGCAGGCATCACGTCGCCCGGCATACCCCCGGCGGGAATGGCCGCCCGATCGCGTGCGTTCCCCCTCTGGACGACCCGCTAGACCCCCGTCCCCGAGTCATCGAAGGAGCGCGCGAGACATGCAGGGCACTGTGACGATGTACAGCACCACGTGGTGCGGCTACTGCCAGCGGCTGAAGAAGCAGCTGGACCGCGAGGGCATCGCGTACACCGAGATCAACATCGAGCAGGACCCGCAGTCCGCGGCGTTCGTCGAGAAGGCCAATGGCGGAAACCAGACGGTCCCGACCGTGCTTTTCGCGGACGGCTCGACCCTCACCAACCCGTCGCTGGCTCAGGTCAAGCAGAAGATCGCGGTCTGACCCCGGAGCGCGCCAAAGGCCCCCGACCGACCGGTCGGGGGCCTTCGTATGTCCTGGCGTCACAGCGTGCCGCGGATCGCCGCCTCGAAGTGCTCGTCCGTCAGTGCCTCGTACCCGTGCTCGGCGACGAAGGCCCGGATGCGGCCGAGCGGGGTGTCGGGGGCCGGTGGCTCGGTGGCCAGTTCGAAGCCGGTGACCTGGAGGGCGAACTCCAGGTCGTAGTCGCGCGCCGTGTCGTCGTCCGCCATGTCAGACGAACGTCCTCGTCGGCAGCGGCTTGCCGTACCAGAGCTCGATCAGGCGAGCCGCGATCGAGATGCCGTAGGGCGGCAGCACCTCGCCCGATTCGAAGGCGGCGCCCAGCTCGTCTCGGGAGAACCAGCGGGCCTCGTGGATCTCGTCGCCGTCGACGTCGACCTCGGTCGAGGTGGCGCGGGCCATGAAGCCCAGCATCAGGCTGGACGGGAAGGGCCACGGCTGGCTGGCGACGTACTCGACCTGGCCGACGGTGATGCCGGCCTCCTCGAAGACCTCGCGGCGCACCGTCTGCTCGATGGACTCACCGGGCTCGACGAATCCGGCGAGCGTGGAGAAGCGGCCCTCGGGCCAGTGGACCTGGCGGCCCAGCAGGATGCGGTCGTCCTCGTCGGTGACAGCCATGATCACGGCCGGGTCGGTGCGCGGGTAGTGCTCGGCCCCGCAGGCCGGGCAGCGGCGGATGTGACCGGCCGCGGCGATCACGGTCCGCTCCCCGCAGCGGGAGCAGAAGCGGTGGGTGCGCTGCCAGTTCTCCAGGCCGACCGCGTGCACCATCAGGCCGATGTCGCGCGCGGAGAGCAGCAGGCCCGCCTCGCGCAGCCCGGCCGGGCGCGCCGACTGGTCGATACGGCCGGGCAGGGCGTCCTTCTGGAGGGCGAAGTAGCTGACGCCGTCCTCGTCGTTGCCGAGGAAGTAGCGGTGCGCCTCGGTGAGCGGCGCCTCGAAGGAGGGGGTCATGACGAGTTCGGTACGGCCGTCCGCCGTCTCGTCGATCAGGACCTGGCCGCCGGAGACCACGAAACAGCGGGTCGTGGGGTGGCTCCATGCCGCCGCCAGCCACGCCTCGTCGAGGCGGTGGTGGGCGGCGCGGTCGATGCCGCTCGGGGCGGTGAGCGAGATGGGGCGATCGGCGGTGTGGTCGGTCCAGGTGGTCACGGGTGCTTCCAACTCCCCCGGTGGAACGGTTGGTTTCGGCGGGCGGTTCAGCGGGACGTGGGACGGGAGGGGACCGGGTCCGGTGGGGCGGCGCGGTGCGGGGCGGCCCTACCAGTGTGCCCCGCGCGGGGTACCGCTCCGGACGGTACGCGGTGCTCAGGGCGCATGGCGCCAGTTCTGCGCCAGGTCACCCCACAGGTACGCGGTGGCCTCCACTCCCTTGAGCAGGAGATCGAGCTCGACCTTCTCGTTCGGCGCGTGCCAGCCGTCGGAGGGCACCGAGATGCCCAGGAAGAGGACGGGGGCGCCGAGGACTTCCTGGAGCGTGGCGGCGGGCCCCGATCCGCCCTCGCGGGTGAATCCGACCGGCTGCTCGAAGGCGCGGCCCATCGCGCGGGCGACGGACTGGAGGGCGGGGTGGTCCAGCGGCGTCAGGCAGGGTCGGGTGGCCGAGCCGAAGACGACCTCGCAGCGGATTCCGGCGGGCACCTGCTCGGCGGCCCACGCGCGGACGACCTTCTCGATGTGCTCGGGCTCCTGGCCGGCCACCATGCGGAAGGACAGCTTCATCATGGCGCTCGACGGGATGATCGTCTTACTGCCGGGGCCCTGGTAGCCGCCGCCGATGCCGTTGACCTCCGCGGTGGGGCGGGCCCAGATGCGCTCCAGGGTGGAGTACCCGGCCTCCCCGCTCGGGGCGTGCGACTTCGCGGTGCGCAGCCAGCGTCCCTCGTCGAAGGGCAGCGCGGCGAAGAGCTCCCGCTCCCGGTCCGTCAGCTCCACCACGCCGTCGTAGAAACCGGGGATGGCCACGCGCCCGTGGTCGTCGTGCAGGGCGGCGGCCAGGCGGGCGGCGGCGGTGGCCGGATTGGGCACGGCGCCGCCGAAGGAGCCGGAGTGGATGTCCTGCTCGGGGCCGTACAGCCGGATCTCGCACTCGGTGAGGCCGCGCATGCCGGTGCACACGGTGGGGGTGTCCTCGGACCACATGCCGGTGTCGGAGACGATCACGGCGTCGGCGGCGAGCCGGTCCGCGCGCTCGGCGACGAGGGCGTCGAAGTGCGGTGAGCCGGACTCCTCCTCGCCCTCGACGAGCAGCTTCAGATGGACGGCCGGGGCGGTGCGGCCGGTCGCCGCGAGGTGGGCGCGGACGCCGAGTGTGTGGAAGAACACCTGGCCCTTGTCGTCGGCCGCCCCGCGCGCGTAGAGGCGGTTGTCCCGGACGACGGGCTCGAAGGGGTCGCTGTCCCAGCCGTCCTCGCGGGCGGCGGGCTGCACGTCGTGGTGGCCGTAGACCAGGACCGTCGGGGCCTCGGGGTCCTCGGAGGGCCATTCGGCGAAGACGGCCGGGGCGCCTGGCGTGGGCCAGACCTCGACGGTCGGGAAGCCGGTCTCGGTGAGCTTGGCGGCGAGCCAGTCGGCGCTGCGCCGTACGTCGGGTGCGTGGTCGGGCTGGGCCGACACGGACGGGATGCGCAGCCATTCGGCGAGGTCGTCGAGGAAGGCGGCGCGGTGCTGCTGGACGTACGTACGGACGTCGCTGACGACGCTGTCAACGGGATGGCTCATGGTCACGAGCCTATCGGCCCGCACCGACATCCTCGTTGGGCGGTTCGTCACACGACGGCTCCCCGGCCAGCAGCCGCTCCAGCGCCGCCCGGTCGGGGAGATCCTCGGGACGGACGACCTCACCGCCCCGGACGTAGAGGAAGGCGGCCGTCACCGACTCCAACGGCACCCCTTGCTGCTCCGCCCAGGCGAGCCGGTACACCGCGAGCTGGAGCGGGTCGGCGTCGTGGGCGCGGTTGGTCTTCCAGTCGACGATCTCGTACGTCGCCCGCTCGCCCTCGCCGTCCTTGTAGACGGCGTCGATCCGGCCCCGGACGACACGGCCCGCCAGGGTGAGCTGGAAGGGCGCCTCGACGCGGTACGGCGTGCGGTGGGCGTACTCGGTGCGCTCGAAGGCCTCCTTGAGCCCCTCCAGGTCGCGTTCGTCGGCGATCTCGGCCTCGCTGCCGGGCAGCTCGTCCGGCTCCAGCAGGGGCAGGGTCAGCGCCTCGAAGCGGGCCTCCACCCACGCGTGGAAGCGGGTGCCGCGGCGGGCCGCAGGCTGCGGCGGGCGGGGCATGGGGCGGGCCAGCTCCTGCGCCAGGCCGTCCGGGTCGGCGGCAAGGCGCAGCACCTGGGAGGCGGTCAGGGAGGCCGGCAGGGGGACCTCGGTGACGCTGTCCCGCGCGCGGAGGAGCTCTCCGGCGAGGGCGTCGAGGTCCCGGTCCCAGGAGGCGACGGTGCGAGCCTCCTCCGGAGTGAGGCGAGGGTGCGCGGGCTCCGGGTCGAGGCGCGGGTGCGCAGGCTCGGGACCGCGGCGCGTGCGCGCCGGTTCGGGCTCCGGGTGGAGGCGCGGGTGCGCAGGCTCGGGGCCGAGGCGCGTGTGCGCCGGTTCGGCCTCGGGTGGCGGCTGGTGAGGGACCGTGGGCGGCGGCGCCTGGTGGGGGACGGTGGGGCGGTCCGCGGTCCAGGAGTCCCAGTCGGTCGGGTCGTCCTCGAACGGGACCCCGTCACCCTCGTGCGCGATGTCGGCTTCGTCCGCGAAGGGGTCCTCGTCGAGGACGTCGTACGGAGCCTCCAGGTCCTCGTCGTCCGGCGGCGCGGGCCAGTCCGGGTCCTGCGCTGCCGAGGGGTGGGCGTCCACGTGCGAGGCGAGGTCCTCCAGGTGGGCGAGGACCGTCTCGGCGGCCGCCCTGCGGCGGGCCAGGGCGGCGTCGTCGAGGGGAAGCGGCCACACCTGGTCGGCGGCGGTCGCGTGGAGCGCGGGGTTCTCCTCGTCCTCCGCCGGCTCGTCCGCCCAGGCCTCGATCTCGCCGTACCCGGCCGCGCAGTGCTCGTAGAGGGCCTGGAGGAAGTCGGAGGGGCCGCGGGGCTTCTTCTGGCTCGGACCCCACCAGTGGCCGGAGCCGAGCAGCAGGGAGCGGGGGCGGGTGAAGGTGACGTAGCCGAGGCGGAGTTCCTCGGTGTGCTGGTGCTCCTTCATGGCCTCGTGGAAGGCCTTCAGGCCGCGTGAGTCCCAGCTCGCGACATCGGGCAGGGTGTCGGCGTCACCGCGCAGGGCGTGCGGCAGCACCTTGCCCTGGGAGGTCCACTTCTCGCGCCCCTGGGCGCTCGGGAAGGTGCCGGTGACCAGGCCCGGTACGGCGACGACGTCCCATTCGAGACCCTTGGACTTGTGCGCGGTGAGCACCTTGACGGTGTTCTCGCCGCCCGGGAGGGCGTTGTCGAGGCCCTTCTCGTACTGCGCGGCGGTGCGCAGGAAGCCGAGGAAGGCCAGCAGGCTCGCCTCGCCGTCGCCGGCGGCGAAGGAGGCGGCGATGTCCAGGAAGTTCGACAGGGTCTCGCGGCGGCGGGCCGCCAGGGCGTGCGGGGACGCCGACAGCTCGACCTCCAGGCCCGTGACGGCGAGGACGCGGTGCAGGACGTCCATCAGCGGGTCGGACAGCGAGCGGCGCAGGTCGCGCAGTTCGGTGGCCAGCCGGGCGAAGCGCACGCGCGCGTCCGGCGAGAAGGGCAGCCCGTCGTCGTCCCCCGCCCCGTCGAAGGGTGTCTCCAGGAACGTGTCGAGGGCGTCCGCGAGGGAGACCACCTCGGCGGGATCCACGCCCTCGACGGCCTCGGCGAGCCGGCGGTCCGGGTCGTCGTCGCCGTCCACGCGCGCGTGGAACACCAGACGCCGGGCGCGGCGGCCCAGGAGGGCGAGGTCGCGCGGGCCGATGCGCCAGCGCGGGCCGGTCAGCAGGCGCACCAGGGAGGCGTTGGCGCCGGGGTCCTGGAGGACCTCGCAGACGGCGACCAGGTCGGCGATCTCGGGCAGGTGGAGCAGCCCGGACAGCCCCACCACCTCGACGGGGACGTCCCGGGCGACCAGCGCGCCCTGGATCTCGGCGAAGTCGGTGGCCGTACGGCACAGGACGGCGATCTCGCCGGGCGCCTTGCCGCTGTTCACGAGGTGGGCCACGGAGTCGGCGATCCAGTCGATCTCCTCGGCGTGGGTGCGCAGCAGCGCGCAGCGTACCGTGCCGTCGCGCTCGGCGCCCGGGGCCGGGCGGAGCGCCTCCACGCCCGCGTGCAGGGCGCGCAGGGGCTCGGCGAGGCCGTTGGCGAGGTCGAGGAGGCGGCCGCCGCTGCGGCGGTTCTCGCTGAGGGCCTGCCGGGTGGCCGGGCGGCCGTCGGCGCGCGCGAAGTGCTCGGGGAAGTCGTCCAGGTTGGCCACGGACGCCCCGCGCCAGCCGTAGATCGCCTGGCAGGGGTCGCCGACGGCGGTCACCGGATGGCCGGTACCGGCGCCGAACAGCCCCGCCAGCAGGACCCGTTGGGCGACCGAGGTGTCCTGGTACTCGTCGAGGAGGACCACCCGGAACTCCTCGCGCAGAACGCGCCCCACCTCGGGAATCCCGGCGAGCCGGGCCGACAGGGCGATCTGGTCGCCGAAGTCGAGCAGGTCGCGCTCGCGCTTGGCGGCGCGGTAACGGACCACGAGGTCGGCCAGTTCACGGCGCGCGGCGGCCGTCTCGGGGATCTTGCGCAGATCGGCGTTGGTGAGCTTGACGCCCCGCAGCGTCAGCAGCAGCTCGGCGTCGTGGGCGCGCAGGGCCTCGGGGCGTACGAGGTGTTCGGCGAGTTCGGCGTCGAGCGCGAGGAGGTCGCTGACCAGGTCGGCGAAGGAGCGGGTGAGTGCCGGGTACGGGCCCGGGGCCTCGCGCAGCACCCGCGCGGCCAGCTGGTAGCGGCTGGCGTCGGCGAGCAGCCGGGAGGTCGGTTCGAGGCCGATGCGCAGGCCGTGGTCGGTCAGCAGGCGCCCCGCGAAGGCGTGGTACGTGGAGATCACGGGTTCGCCCGGCGGGTGGTCCGGGTCGATGACGTCGGGGTCGGTGACGCCCGCCTTGACCAGCGCCTTGCGGACCCGCTCGGCGAGCTCTCCCGCGGCCTTGTTGGTGAAGGTCAGGCCGAGGACCTGCTCGGGGGCCACCTGGCCGGTGCCGACCAGCCACACCACGCGCGCGGCCATCACCGTGGTCTTGCCCGACCCGGCTCCGGCCACGATCACCTGCGGGGCGGGCGGCGCGATGATGCAGGCCGTCTGCTCCGGGGTGAAGGGGATGCCGAGGAGCTCCTTGAGCTGCTCGGGATCGGTGATGCGTGGTGACACCTCAGAGAGGCTAGCCGCGGCCACTGACAGCGGTGGCCGAATCGACTGTCGGGAAGGAGGAAGCGCAGGTCAGCACCTGTGGTGCCGTGCGTCACTCCACCACGTGCCGCCCCTCGGGACGTGCGCTGCACGAGGCGCGGAACGCGCAGTGGGCGCAGTGCTGCCCGGCCGTCGGCGTGAACCGCTCGTCGAGGACCTTGCCGGCGGCGGTGGCCAGCAAGTCGCCGACCCACTCGCCTTCGAGCGGCTCCTGGGCCTGCACCTTGGGCAGGGTCTCCCCGCCGTCCCGCTTGGCCGCGCCCTGGCGCAGGTGGACGAGTTCGGCGCCGCCCGGCTCGGGGCGCTCGCCGTCGAAGGCCTCGTCCACGGCGCCCTCGCGGACGGCGAGCTGGTAGACGGCGAGCTGCGGGTGGCGGGCCACCTCCGCGGCGGTCGGAGCGTGCTTGCCGGTCTTGAAGTCGACGACGTAGGCGCGGCCTTCGCCGTCGGCCTCGACGCGGTCCATCTGACCGCGGATGCGGACCTCGTAGTCGCCCGCTTCGAGGGTGACGTCGAAGTCGTGCTCGCTCGTGACGGGCGTACGGCCGGCGCGTTCCGTGACATGCCACGTCAGGAAGCGTTCGAGCGCCACGCGCGCGTGCTCCTTCTCCTGCGCCGACTTCCACGGCGCGTCGAAGGCGAGCGCGTTCCACACGGAGTCCAGGCGCTCCATGAGGACGGCGAGGTCGGCCGGGGTGTGCCCGGAGGCGACCTCGTCGGCGAGGACGTGCACGACGTTGCCGAAGCCCTGGGCGACGGTAGCGGGCGCGTCCGCCTTCACCTCACGGCCCAGGAACCACTGCAGGGCGCAGGTGTTGGCGAGCTGGTCGAGGGCGCTGCCGGAGAGGACGACGGGCTGGTCGCGGTCGCGCAGCGGAACCTTGCTCTCCGTCGGCTCGAACATGCCCCACCAGCGGTAGGGGTGGGCCGACGGGACCAGGGGGCGGCCGTCGTCGGTGAGCGCGGCGAGCCGGGCCAGACGGCGGGCGGCCGCCTCCCTGAGGGCGTCGGACACGCGCGGGTCGACGGTCGTGGCGCGCAGCTCGGCCACCAGCGCCGCGACCGACAGCGGGCGCCGGGGCCGGCCCGTCACGTCCTTGGGTTCGACGCCGAGTTCGGTCAGGAAGCGGGAGGGCTGGTCGCCGTCGTCCGCGGGGGCTTTCACCGCGGTGACGACGAGGCGTTCCCGCGCGCGGGTGGCGGCCACGTAGAACAGACGGCGCTCCTCGGCGAGCAGCGCGCCGGGGGTGAGGGGTTCGGCGAGTCCGTCACGGCCGATCCGGTCGGCCTCCAGCAGGGAGCCGCGGCGGCGCAGGTCGGGCCACAGGCCCTCCTGGACCCCGGCGACGACGACCAGCCGCCATTCCAAACCCTTGGAGCGGTGCGCGGTCATCAAGCGGACGGCGTCGGGGCGCAGGGCGCGCCGGGTGAGGGTGTCGGCGGCGATGTCCTCGGCCTCGATCTCCGCCAGGAAGTTCAGGGCGCCCGTGCCGCCGGTGCGCTCCTCGGCGCGGGCGGCGGTCGCGAACAGCGCGCACACGGCGTCCAGGTCGCGGTCGGCGTTGCGGCCCGCCGCGCCGCCGCGCCGGGCGGCCCGCTCCAGGCGCGTGGGCCACGGCGTGCCCTCCCACAGGTCCCAGAGCGCCTCCTCGGCCGTACCACCGCCGGCGAGGCGCTCGCGGGCCTTGCGCAGCAGCGCGCCGAGCCGCTGCGCGCCACGCGCGTACGCGGGGTCGTGCGCGACCAGCCGCTCCGGCTCGGCCAGCGCCCGCGCGAGCAGGTCGTCCGAGGGCGCCGGCAGGGCGACTCCGGCGGCCCGCTCCTCGTCGCGCAGGGCGCGTCCGAGACGGCGCAGATCGGCCGCGTCCATGCCGGCGAGGGGGGAGGAAAGGAGGGTCAGAGCGGTCTCGGTGTCGAGCCAGCATCCGCCGTCGGCCACCCGCTCGTCCTGCCGCGCCTCCAGGGACTCCTCCAAGGGCTCCTGGGCGTCCTGTACGGCCGTACGCCCGCCCTCGCTGCCCCGCGCCTCCGCCTCCGCGACCGCCCGCAGGGCCGTCAGCAGGGGTGCCACCGCCGGCTCGTGGCGCAGGGCCAGGTCGTCGCCGTCGATGTCCAGGGGGACCCCGGCGGCCGTGAGCGCGCGGCGGACCGTCGGAATGGTGCGGGAGCCCGCGCGGACCAGGACGGCCATCTCACGCCACGGGACGCCGTCCTCCAGGTGGGCCCGGCGCAGGATGTCGGCGATGTTGTCCACCTCGGTGCCGGGCGTCGGGTACGTGTACACCTCGACCCGGCCGCCGTCCCGGACCGGAGCGAGTTCACGGTGGGCACGGACCTTGTCGGCCGGGAGCCGGGTCAGCGGCATCCGCTGGGTCAGCAGCCGGGTCGCGGCCAGCAAGGCGCCGCCGGAGCGGCGGGAGGTACGCAGCACCGCGACGGGCGCCGGGCGGCCGTCCGCGCGCGGGAAGTCCCGCGGGAACTCCAGGATGCCGCCCACGTCGGCGCCCCGGAACGCGTAGATCGACTGGTCCGGGTCGCCGAAGGCGACCAGGGTGCGACCGCCGCCGGCGAGCGCGTGCAGCAGCCGTACCTGGGCGGGGTCGGTGTCCTGGTACTCGTCGACGAAGACGGCGTCGTACCGGTCGGCGAGCTGCCGGGCGACCTCGGGGCGGTGAGCGAGCAGTACCGCGCGGTGGACGAGTTCGGCGTAGTCGAGCACGCCCTGGAGGTCGAGGACGTCGAGGTACTCCGCGAGGAAGGCGGCCGCGGCCCGCCAGTCGGGGCGGCCGATCCGGCGGGCGAAGGCGTCCAGCGCCTCGGGGCCGAGGCCCAGTTCGCGGCTGCGGGCGAGGACCGCCCGGACCTCGTCGGCGAAGCCACGTGTGGTCAGGCAGGCGCGCAGTTCGTCGGGCCAGCGCACATGGGCGAGGCCGAGCCGCTCCAGGTCCGGCTGGCCCGCGAGCAGTTCGCGTACGGCGACGTCCTGCTCGGGCCCCGACAGCAGCCGCAGCGGCTCCACGAACAGCTCGCTGTCCTGGTGGGCGCGGACCAGGGCGTAGCAGAACGAATGGAAGGTGGTCGCCTGCGGGGCACGCGCGGCGCCCGTGCGCAGAGCCATGCGGTCGCGCAGCTCGACGGCCGCCTTACGGCTGAACGTCAGCACCAGGATGCGCGCGGGGTCGCCGCCACGGGCGATCCGGCGGGCCACGGACTCCACCAGCGTGGTGGTCTTCCCGGTGCCCGGACCTGCGAGAACGAGCAGCGGGCCGGTGCCGTGGTCAACCACGGAGCGCTGTGTGGCGTCCAGACGAGGGGGGTCCACCCTCGCCGGCGGGGTACGGACCAGTCGGTAAGCGCCACGACTCCCCTGCCGCACCTGGGGGTGCGGCAGGCGCCTGGTGGAGGAAGAGGAGCTCACGTGGTTCGCCGGTCCTGGTGGGTGTGCTGGTTGAGTGGCCACCGCGTGTGGAGGGCGGTGGCGGCGGGATGAGGGGGACGCGTTCAGCCGACGCTACGCCGACGGATCCAGCGGAAGCAGGGCTTCCGATTCATCCCTCGGGGCGCACACGTCACCTGCGTCCCTCGACTCACGAACGTACGTCATGCCACGGACGTGCCCTTCTTCCCCCGTACGGATCACAGGTCACACGGCGGCCGGTCGGATGGCGGAAGCTGTCAGGTGTGACCTTCCGCGCGTTCGTCGCCGTCCCATCGCGCCCGTCTCATGTCGAGGCGTGGCAGGTGCCCCTCGGTCGACCGGCCGGCCTCCTTCAGGGGCGTGCCCTCCGCGCGATAGTGCCCGAGCGCCCGCAGTTCATGGCCCGGGAGCAGCGCGCCGTCCGCGCGGACGACCCGCCACCACGGCACGGCCCCGCCGTACAGGGCCATCACGCGGCCGACCTGTCTCGGGCCGCCCTCCTGAAGCCACTCGGCGACGTCGCCGTAGGTCATGACGCGTCCGGGCGGGATCAGTTCGGCGACCTCGAGGACCCGCTCGGCGTACTCGGGCAGCGCGTCCGCGTGCTCCGGGCGGGCATCCGGGTACTCCGGGCGGGCGTCCGGGTACTCCGGGCGGGCGTCCTCCGGCAGGCTCTCCTCGCTCATCCGCCCCATCCTGCCCCACCCCACCGACAATGTGACGGGCCCGCGACGGTGCGTGGCCCTCGCCCCCGGGCGGCGCTTCCGGCAGACTGTGCGCCCCCGCACCTGCACCCTGACGCCCCCGCGTGTCGGTGGGGCATGCCACCATCATGCGGGCGGTGACCGTTGATACGAGATCAAGAAGAGACGATGAAGCAGCAGGGTGTGCACCCCGAGGATGCGGAGAGCACCTCTGAGGCTTCGTCGCGCCCGGACGCCGCCGAGGGCACCCCAGGCGCCTCCGAGGGCACTCCCGGTGTCTCCGAGGACGCGCAGGGCGCCGCCACCGACCGGAAGGGCGGGGACACGAACGACGCGGACAAGCCCGTCGGGCAGGTTCCCGAACCGGACCCCGACGAGGTGTACACCGAGGAGGTGGAGGGCGACGAACCGCTGCTCCCCGCGCGCGTGCACCGCCCCTCCGACCTCATGCGCCTGCTGGTGGGCGTGCTCGCGGTGGCCGTGCTGCTCGCCGTCGCCGCCTTCGCGCACGGCACCACCTCGGGCCTCGAACAGGACATCAACAAGGGCACCGGACAGGCGCCCGACCTTCTCATCAAGATCGCGGGGCTGGCCTCCAGCATCGCGATCCTGCTCGTCCCGGTCGCCTTCGCGATCGAACGGCTGATCAAACGCGACGGGCTGCGCATCGCCGACGGCGTGCTCGCGGCTGTCCTCGCGCACGGTGTGACGCTCGCCACCGACCTCTGGGTCGCCGAGGCCGCGCCCGACTCGATCCAGGAGGCGCTCACCCAGCCCTCCCCCGGCGACATCGCGGCGCTCACCGACCCTGTGCACGGCTACCTGGCCCCGGTCATCGCGTACATGACCGCCGTCGGCATGTCCCGCCGACCCAGATGGCGCGCCGTGCTGTGGATCGTGCTGCTGCTCGACGCCTTCTCGATGCTCGTCACGGGGTACACCACCCCGTTCTCGATCATCCTGACAGTGCTGATCGGCTGGACGGTGGCCTACGGCACGCTGTACGCGGTCGGCTCCCCCAACGTCCGGCCCACCGGCCGGACGCTGATGGCGGGCCTGCGGACCGTCGGATTCCGCCCGGTGAGCGCGGCCCGCGACGAGACCGGGGACCACGGCGACAGCGGCGACCGCGGCCGACGCTACTTCGTCACCCTGGAGGACGGCCCACCGCTGGACGTCACGGTGGTCGACCGTGAACAGCAGGCGCAGGGCTTCTTCTACCGTGTCTGGCGCAATCTGACCCTGCGCGGCATCGCCACCCGCCGCAGCCTGCAGTCGCTGCGCCAGGCCCTGGAGCAGGAGGCGCTGCTCGCCTACGCGGCCATCGCGGCCGGCGCCAACGCGCCCAAGCTGATCGCGACCTCCGAGCTCGGCCCCGACGCGGTGATGCTGGTCTACGAGCACAGCGGCGGACGCACGCTGGACTCGCTCGCGGACGAGGAGATCACCGACGAACTGCTGCACAACACCTGGCACCAGGTGCGGGCGCTGCAGTCCCGCCGGATCGCGCACCGCAGGCTCGCGGGTGACGCGATTCTGGTGGATCGTTCCGGCACGGTGATCCTCACCGATCTGCGCGGCGGCGAGATCGCGGCCGGCGAACTGCTGCTGCGCATGGACATCGCCCAGCTCGTGACCACGCTCGGGCTCCGGGTGGGCGCCGAGCGCGCCGTCGCCTCCGCGGTCGCCGTCCTCGGCCCCGACACGGTGGCCGACTGCCTGCCGATGCTCCAGCCCATCGCGCTGACGCGCTCCACGCGCGCGACGCTGCGCCGACTGGCCCGGGAGCGGGCGGAACGCGAGCGCGAGGCGGTCCTGGAGGCCTCCCGGCAGGCCAAGCACGCGCGCGCGGAGGCCGCTTCGGAGAAGGCGGAGGAGGCTTCCGGGACGCCCGTAGTGCTGGAGAAGGCCGCCAAAAAGGCCGTACGCGCGCAGGCGCGGGCCGAGAAGCGGGCCATCGACGAGGCCATCGAGGAAGCCCGCGAGGAGGATCTGCTCACCCAGATCCGGCACGAGGTGCTGTTGATCAGGCCGCAGGCGCCGGTCGAGCCGGCCCGTCTGGAGCGGGTCCGGCCGCGCACGCTGATCAGTTTCATCGCCGGCGCGATCGGCGCGTACTTCCTGCTGACCCAGCTCACCCACATCGAGTTCGGTCCGCTCGTCGCCAACGCCGAGTGGGGCTGGGTCGCCGCGGCCGTGCTGTTCTCGGCGGCCAGCTACTTCGCGGCGGCGATGGCACTGCTCGGGTTCGTGCCGGAGCGGGTGCCGTTCATGCGGACCGTGGGGGCGCAGGTCGCCGGATCCTTCGTGAAGATCGTCGCGCCCGCCGCGGTGGGCGGTGTGGCCCTCAACACGCGCTTCCTGCAACGCTCGGGCGTACGGCCGGGGCTCGCGGTGGCGAGTGTGGGCGCGAGCCAGTTGTTCGGGCTCGGCTGCCACATCCTGATGCTGCTGTCCTTCGGTTATCTGACCGGTACGGAGAAGACGCCGTCGCTGTCGCCGTCCCGGACGGTCATCGCGGGTCTGCTGACGGTCGCGGTGCTGATGCTCGTGGTGACCTCGGTGCCGTTCCTGCGCAAGTTCGTCGTCACGCGCGTGCGGTCACTTTTCGCGGGCGTGGTGCCGCGCATGCTCGACGTGCTCCAGCGGCCCCAGAAGCTGATCACGGGCATCGGCGGCATGCTGCTGCTGACGGCGTGCTTCGTGATGTGCCTGGACGCGTCGATCCGCGCGTTCGGCGACGAGCAGACGTCGATCAGCATCGCCAGCGTCGCCGTCGTCTTCCTCGCGGGCAACGCGCTCGGCTCGGCCGCCCCGACACCGGGCGGTGTGGGCGCGGTCGAGGCCACGCTGACGGTCGGTCTGATCGCCGTCGGCCTGCCCAGCGAGGTCGCCGCTCCCTCGGTCCTGCTGTTCCGGCTGCTGACCCTGTGGCTGCCCGTCCTGCCGGGCTGGCTGGCCTTCAACCAGCTCACCCGCAAGGGCGCGCTGTAGCGACGGGCACGGCCCGTACCTCGTACGGCCCGTGCCCCGAGCGTCCCGTCGTGCGCGACCGCAGGATGGGATCATGCCGAACCCCTCCCGCCTGCGCACCGCCGTCCTCGCCGCCACCGCCCTGCTGCTCTCCTCGCTGCTGGCGGGGTGCTCCGACGACTCCCAGGACGAGGATCTGACGGCCCAGAAGCTGAGCTGGAAGGACTGCCCGGCCCCCTCCCAGGCGGAGGGCGGCGGCAACCCACCCTCTCCGCTGCCGAACGGCGACGAGTGGCAGTGCGCCACCATGAAGGCGCCCTTGAACTGGGACGAGCCCGAAGGGGACACGATCGGCCTCGCGCTGATCCGCGCGGAGGCAAGCGGCGACGACAGCCGGCGCATCGGCTCGCTCCTGTTCAACTTCGGCGGCCCCGGCGGCTCGGGCGTCACCACGCTGCCCGCCTTCGGCGAGGACTACGCCACCTTGCGCACCCGGTACGACCTGGTCAGCTTCGACCCGCGCGGGGTCGGCCGCAGCGCACCCGTGCGGTGCGAGAACGACCAGCAGCTCGACGCCTACTTCCAGCAGGACGCGACTCCCGACGACGCCGCCGAGCGCACCGAGCTGCTGGACAACACCAAGGAGTTCAACGCGGCCTGCGAGAAGAACTCCGAGAAGATGCTGCCGCGGGTACGGACCACCGACGCCGCCCGCGACATGGACCTGATGCGCCAGGTCCTCGGCGACGACAAGCTGCACTACTTCGGCATCTCCTACGGCACCGAACTCGGCGGCGTGTACGCGCATCTGTTCCCCCGGCGCGTCGGCCGTGCGGTCTTCGACGCGGTCGTCGACCCGACGCAGACCCCCGAACAGGGCTCGCTCGGTCAGGCCAAGGGCTTCCAGCGGGCGCTCGACAACTTCGCCGAGGACTGCACCTCACAGGTCGAGGACTGCCCGATCGGCGACAGCGCGCAGGACGTGAAGGACCGTATCGCCGCGCTGCTGACGGAGCTCGACCGCACACCGCTGCCGGGCATCTTCCCGCGCGACCTGACCCAGACCGCCGCCACCAACGGCATCGCGCAGGCCCTGTACTCCCAGGACTTCTGGCCGTACCTCACCGAGGGCCTGCAGCAGGCGTACGACGGTGACGGCAGGATCCTGATGCTGCTGTCCGACTCCATGAACGGCCGCAGCGAGAACGGCGAGTACAGCAACATCACCGCGGCCAACGTGTCCATCAACTGCGCCGACGACAAGCCGCGCTACACCGCCGAGTTCGTCGAGTCGAAGCTGCCGGAATTCCGGCGGGCCTCGGCCCTCTTCGGCGACTTCCTCGCCTGGGGCATGATCAGCTGCACCGACTGGCCCGTGACCGGCGCCGCCGATCACCCCGACGTGAGCGCCCCCGGATCGGCGCCGATCCTCGTCGTGGGCAACACCGGCGACCCGGCCACCCCGTACGAGGGCGCCCGGAAGATGGTGGAGGCGCTGGGCGAGGGGGTGGGCGTCGAGCTGACGTACAAGGGGCAGGGGCACGGGGCCTACGACAGCAAGAACAAGTGCGTGCAGAACGCGGTGGACGGCTATCTCCTGGACGGAAAGGTGCCCGCGGCCGGCACCGTCTGTTCCTGACACCTGCGCAACCCTTCACAAAACCGCAGGTCAGAGGGTTATCCACAGGCCGGAGCAGGGCACGTGGACTCCGCCTACTATGGCCTGACCGCCATCCGCTGCACGGCGCGGACGGCATACGAGGGGGTAGGCACATGGCGCGTTTCGTACGGTGGGCGGCTCTGACGGCCGCCACCGCACTCCTGGTGACGGGGTGCAGCTCGGGAGACGACGAAGGCGGTGACGGCAAGGGCGGCGAGAAGAGCGGCAGCAAGAGCCCGTCAGCCGCTTCCTCCGACGCGGCGGCGCCGCTGCCCGCCCACCTGACCTCGCAGAAGCTCGACTGGGATGAGTGCGAGGCCACCGAGGACTCCGCCGCACCGGGCGGTGACTGGCAGTGCGCGACGCTCGAGGTGCCGCTGGACTGGGCACGGCCCGAGGGCGAGACGCTCGGGATCGCGCTGATCCGCGCCGAGGCGACCGGCGACGACCGCATCGGCTCGCTGCTGTTCAACTTCGGCGGCCCGGGCGGCTCGGGGGTGTCGATGATGCCCTACTACGCTTCCACCGCGTCCGCCCTGCGCGAGCGCTACGACCTGGTGAGTTTCGACCCGCGCGGGGTCGCCGCCAGCGAGGGCGTGCGCTGTCGCAGCGACAAGGAGATCCAGGCCGCCGAGGCCGTGGACGCCACCCCGGACACCGCGGCCGAGGAGACGGCGTACCTCAAGGACGCCGCCGCCTTCGGCAAGGGCTGCGAAAAGGCGGCGGGGCCGCTGCTGGCCCACGTCTCGACCACCGACACCGCCCGCGACATGGACCTGATGCGCCAGGTCCTCGGCGACGACAAGCTGCACTACTTCGGCATCTCCTACGGCACCGAACTCGGCGGCGTGTACGCCCACTTGTTCCCCGAGAAGGTGGGCCGACTGGTCCTCGACGCGGTCGTCGACCCCTCCGCCGACACCGTGGCCCACGCCAAGAACCAGGCCCGGGGGTTCCAGCGGGCGCTGAACAACTACCTGAAGTCCACCGGGCAGGACCCGCAGGAGGGCACGCGGAAGATCGCGGACCTGCTGAAGCGGATCGACGCGGACCCGCTGCCGACGTCCTCGGAGCGCGAGCTCACGCAGACGCTGGCCGTCACCGGCATCGTGCTGCCCCTGTACAGCGAGTCCAGCTGGCCGACGCTGACCAGCGCGCTGGAGGCGGCGGAGTCGGGCGACGGCTCGGAGCTGCTGACGCTGGCCGACGGCTACAACGAGCGTGACGCGTCCGGGCGTTACGGCACGACGACCCACTCGCAGCGCGTCATATCGTGCTTGGACGCCAAGCAGCGGCCGACCGCCGAGGAGACGAAGAAGCTGCTGCCCGAGTTCGAGAAGATCTCGCCGGTGTTCGGCACCTTCCTGGGCTGGGACACGGCCGGCTGGTGCCACGACTGGCCGGTACCCGGTCAGCACGACACCGCGGAGGTGAGCGCGCCGGGCGCGGAGCCGGTCCTGGTGGTCGGCAACACCGGCGACCCGGCGACCCCCTACGAGGGCGCCCGGAAGATGGCGGACGAACTGGGCGAGGACGTCGGTGTGGTCCTGACCTGGAAGGGCGAGGGCCACGGCGCCTACGGCAGCGGCAGCGACTGCGTCGACTCCACGGTGGACGACTACCTGCTGTCGGGCACGGTCCCGAAGGACGGCAAGGTCTGCTCCTGACGACGTCGGGGGCCGCGCGCACCCCTGGTGCACACGGCCCCCGACGCGAGGGAGACCTGAGGTCAGTAGACCGGCTTGTGCGGTTCGATCTGGTTGACCCAGCCGATCACGCCGCCGCCGACGTGGACGGCGTCGGAGAAGCCCGCGGACTTCAGGACCGCGAGGACCTCGGCACTGCGGACACCCGTCTTGCAGTGCAGGACGATCTTCTTGTCCTGCGGCAGGCCCTCCAGGGCGGTGCCCATGAGGAACTCGTTCTTGGGGATCAGCTTGGCGCCGGGGATCGAGACGATCTCGTACTCGTTGATCTCACGGACGTCGATGATCTCGAGGTTCTCGCCGTCGTCGATCCACTCCTTGAGCTGCTTGGGAGTGATCGTCGAGCCGGCCGCCGCCTCCTGGGCCTCCTCGGAGACGACGCCGCAGAAGGCCTCGTAGTCGATGAGCTCGGTGACGGTCGGGTTCTCGCCGCAGACCGCGCAGTTCGGGTCCTTGCGGACCTTGACCTGACGGTACTGCATCTCCAGGGCGTCGTAGATCATCAGACGGCCGACCAGGGGCTCACCCGTGCCGGTGAGGACCTTGATGGCCTCGGTGACCTGGATGGAGCCGATCGAGGCGCACAGGACGCCGAGGACGCCGCCCTCGGCGCAGGAGGGGACCATGCCCGGCGGCGGGGGCTCCGGGTAGAGGCAGCGGTAGCAGGGACCGTGCTCCGACCAGAAGACCGAGGCCTGGCCGTCGAAGCGGTAGATCGAACCCCAGACGTACGGCTTGTTCAGCAGCACACAGGCGTCGTTCACCAGGTAGCGCGTGGCGAAGTTGTCCGTGCCGTCGACGATCAGGTCGTACTGGCTGAAGATGTCCATCACGTTGTCGGCCTCGAGCCGCTCCTCGTGAAGGATCACATTCACGTACGGGTTGATGCCGAGGACGGAGTCACGGGCGGACTCGGCCTTGGACCGACCGATGTCGGCCTGGCTGTGGATGATCTGCCGCTGCAGGTTCGACTCGTCGACCTCGTCGAACTCCACGATGCCGAGGGTGCCGACGCCCGCGGCGGCCAGGTACATCAGCGCGGGCGAGCCGAGGCCGCCGGCGCCCACACAGAGCACCTTGGCGTTCTTCAGCCGCTTCTGCCCGTCCATCCCCACGTCGGGGATGATCAGGTGGCGGGAGTACCTGCGGACCTCGTCTACGGTGAGCTCAGAGGCTGGCTCGACCAGGGGTGGCAGCGACACGGGGGCTCCGTTGGTCGGTTCATCACTACGGTTGTTCTCTCCGTAACAGTGCCATGGCCTTTTTCATTCCGAGACACCTGTTCCGATCCGCGAGACGATTTCGTCCCAGTAGCCGGGCATGGTCTCCCAGGGATCGGTCCGGCCGCCGTCGTCCGTACGGTCCGTGAACCAGATCGTGGCGGCCCCCTGCCAGCGGGCGACCCGCAGCGCCTCCTCCAGATGGCCGCGGGGCAGGCCGTGGACGAAGTGGCAGAAGCGGTCGGGCGGATACTCGGCCGTCCACTCCGCCACCTGCGACCAGCGGTAGTCGCTCCACGGGCCGGAGAAGGTGACCAGTTGGTCGGCGTGCTCGGCATAACCCGGGTAGGGGTGGGTGCCGTGGCCGAGGACGATGTGGGCGTCGTCACGCAGCGCGCGCAGTGCGGTGATCGTGCGCCGCACCTCGGCGAGCGCTGTCCGCTCCGTGGGACAGCGGTCCACCAGGAAGCCGTCGACCTGGTACCAGTCGAGGTAGCGGTGGGCCTCGGAGATCACCTCCCCGAAGGCACTGGCGCCGTAGGTGGTGTCCAGCCGGCCGAGGACCCGGACCCCGGCGGTGCGCAGCCGGGCCGCCGCCTGGAGGCAGTGCGGGTCGGGGCGGCTGCCGGGACCGTCGGCGACGTCGAGGGCGGCCCAGTGGACGGGGGTGCCGGGACGGGTGAGTTCGGCCCACTCGGCCGGGGCGACGAGCGGGTGCGCGAAACCGGGCACACCGAGACCGGTCCGCAGATCGGTGTGGGCGGTGCCGAGTTCGATGCTGGTCAGCCGCGACATCCCGCCTCCGTCCTAGTCCCGGTTCGCGTGCCGGTGCCGGGCAGGCGCGGCATGCCGCCCCCGCCCCTCGTCCCAGTGCTGACGCTGGCGCTGGTCAGATGCGGCATGCCGCCTCCATCCAGATGTCGGCGAGTGATTCCTCGAGGTTGATCCGGGGGCGCCAGCCGAGTCGGTCGCGCGCGGTGCGCACGTCGGCCTGCTGCCAGCTGCCGCAGCCGTCCGGGTACGGGTAGGCGACGGGGGCGGCGTGGTCCGAATCGGTGCGGGGGTGGCCGATGGACGCCCGCAGCGGTCCTGGAGGGCCGTCGAGTTCGTGGAGGGCGCCGCCGTACCCGGCCACGCGGGCGAGGATCGCGGCGGCGTCGCGCAACCGGACGGCGCGGCCGGAGCCGATGTTGATGACGCCCTGCGCGGCGGAGAGGGAGGCCGCGTGGACGGCGCGGGCGACATCGCGTACGTCGACGAAGTCGCGCTGGGCGCCGAGCCCGCCGAGCTTGAGCTCGCCGTCGCCGGACTGCATCGCGCGGCGCATCGCCTCGGCGAGCCGGCCGAGCGGCGATCCGGCGGGGGTGCCGGGGCCCGCCGGGGAGAAGACGCGCAGCACCACGGCGTCCAGGCCGGAGCCGAGGACGAGTTCGGTGGCGGCGAGTTTGCTCACGCCGTACGGCCCGCCGGGGCGGGGGACGGCGTCCTCGGCCGTGGAGGAGCCGGGCTGGCTGGGGCCGTACTCGGCGCCGCAGCCGATCTGCACCAGACGCGCTCCGCAGCCGCTGCGGCGCAGCGCCTCGCAGACGGTGGCGACGGCGACGGTGTTGTGACGGGTGAGTTCACGGGCCCCGCCGCGGGTGGCACCGGCGCAGTTGACGACCACGCCCGGGTGGACCGCGTCGAGGAAGCGGGTGAGGGCGCCGGGGCTGCCGGACGCGAGGTCGAAGCGGACGTCGGCGTCGTCGCCGCGGCCGAGGGCGGTGAGCTGGACGGCGGGGTCGGCGAGCAGGCGGTCGGCGACGAAGCGGCCCAGGTAGCCGTTGGCTCCGATCAGCAGGACTCTCATCGCGCGGCTCCCGGGGCCGAGGTCTCGGGTCGGGAGGTGATCATGTGCGGTTCTCCTTCGAAGGGTTGGTCGGGAGGCTCGGCGCGGGGAGGGAGCCCGCGCTCGCTCGCCGGGTCAGCACGGCGCGTCCGGCGTGGCGTGGGCCGAGGCCCGGGTGAGGGTGCGGGAGGAATGGACGATCAGGGTCAGTGCGCCCGTCCCGCAGACGAGCGCGGGGACGGCCCCCGAGCCCCACGCGCTGACGAGGGACTCCACGGGGCCGGCCAGGAAGCCGCACCCGGGCAGACGGGCGGCGAACACCGAGGCGAGGGCACCGGCCTCGGCGGCCGCCGCGACGGCGAGCACGGCCGCGGGGGCGTGGGTGAAGCCGTGGGCGGCGAGGAGGCGGGCGAGCAGCAGGAGGGCGCCCAGCGAGAGGACCTGGGCGGGGGCGGCGGGCTCGTCCAGGGTGACGGCGGACAGGGCCAGCAGGGCGGTGAGGGAGCCCAGGAACAATGCGAACACGCCGAGCAGCAGGGGCTGTACGGAGGTGGCGTACTCCTGCAGGCCCCGGCTGGCCGCGAGTCTGCGGCGGGCGCGGACGGCGAAGAGGTGGGCACACCAGGCGGCGGGGGCGCAGGCGAGGGCGAGGGCCAGGACCGCGGCGGTGGCCAGGGGCCAGCCGTCGTCGGGCGACCCGGTGGGCAGGGTGTCGGGGCCGCCGGAGAGGGCCGAGCGGAGCAGTCCGTCGCCCAGGGCCGCGTAGGCGATCAGCCAGCAGACCCAGACGGCGGTGGGGCGCCGGCCGCGGTCCGCGCCGCGCAGGGGTCCGCGCGACAGGGCCGCGCGCACCGCCCCGGCCACGGCCACGGTGCCCACGACGGCGACGGCCAGGCGCGCCTGCCCGTCGGTGTGCCGCAGTGCGGTGACGGCGGCGGCGCACAGGACTCCGGGAAGCAGGGTGAGTACGGCCCAGTCGGCCCGCGCGCGGGGAGGCGCCGGGGTCGTGGTGGGCGCCTCGGTGTCCCGGTCGCGGGGCACGCGCGCGTAGATCTCCTCCGCGAGGGAGAAGACGTCCCGGTGCCGGAAGCGGGCCGCGGTGCGGTCGGTGACACCGTGCGCCTCCAGTCCGGCGGCGATCTCCAGGGGGTCCACGGCCCGTTCGCACAGCTCGCGATGACGATGCATCAGCGCCTTCACGGGGTCCACGGCGGTTCGGCGCGCGGGCGCGGAGGCCTGGCGCGTCCGCTCCACCGAGGGCGCACAACCCGGCGCGTCCGCCCCGGGGGCGGGTGAATCCGGTACGCCGTATTCCAGTACGAGGGAATCCGGCCCGCCCGACTCCGGCGCCGAGAACTCCGACTCCGGCGACTCCCCTACGACCGGCTTTCGTACCCCTGACTCCCCTACGACCGGCTTCCGTACGTCCGGCTTCCGCACGTCCGACTCCCCCACCCCCGAGCCGTCCGTCTCCGCCCCCAGCCACCCCTGCGACCGCGCGTCCCAGCCCCCGGGGCTGGTCGGAGTGCCGGGGTGGTCCAGTTCGCCGAGTCCGCTCATCGCGCTCCCTCCGCGGCCACGTGGGGAGTGGCCCGTACAGGCGGGCCCGCGGCCCAAGCGGGTCCGCCGGGTCCGCCGGGCCCACCGCGACCGATCAGCCGCGCGACAGGACCCGTCCAGCGGCCGGGTACATGCGCCTCGGCGGGGACGGCGAACGGCAGGGGCTCGCCGGTCTCGTCGAGGACGACCCGGCGCACCGGGCAGCGCGCGACGATCTCCAGGTAAATGCCGTGAAATGCCGCGATGTTCTGCTCGACGGTGAAGAGTTCCAGGGCACGCGCGCGTGCCGCCGCGCCCAGGCGCGCACGGCGCTCGGGGTCGCGCAGCAGCGCCACGCACGCCTCCGCGAGAGCCCGCGGGTTGCGCGGGGGCACGACGAGCCCGGTGCCGCCGATGACCTCGACCACCGCCCCGACGTCCGTGGACACCGTGGCACGGCCGCAGAACATGGCCTCGACCAGACTGATCGGGAACCCCTCGACGACGCTGGACAGGACGGTCAGGGCGCCCGCGGCGTACGCCTCGGCGAGCGTCGGCAGCTCCGGACCGCCGATCTCCTCGAAGGAGACCGGGTTGTCGCCGACGGTGTGCAGCCCGTCCGCCTCGTCGGGGAAGAGCTGCGCGGCCAGCGCCTTGCAGTGGCCGAGATAGGCCTCGCCCTCGGCACCGGCGGGGGCGCCTACGACGCGCAGCCGTGTCTTCGGCTCCTCCTTGCGGATCTCGGCGAAGGCGTGGAGCAGGGACACCAGGTCCTTGGCGGGTTCCACCCGGCCGACCCAGACAACGGTGTCCGGGTCCGCGCCCTGTGGCGCCTCGCCGACCTCCGCGAACCGGGAGGCGTCCATCCCGGGGTAGACGGTGCGCAGCTTGGCGCGGTCGGCGCCGCAGTGCTCCTGCCAGCGGCGGGCATGGGCGTTGCCGGGGGTGACGATCTCGGCCCGGCCGTAGATCTCGGCGGCGAGCCGGCCGTGGAAGGCTGCGAGCAGCGCCCGTACGGCGGGCGGGGCGTCGGAGGCCGCCAGGTAGTGCGAACGCAGCCGCACGCCGTACTCCGTCACCAGCAGGGGCACGCCGGAGAAGTGCCGGGCGAGCAGCCCCGGCAGGGCCGCCGTGCCGCCGGATGCGGCGTGACAGAGGTCGACCTCGCCCAGGCCGTCGTCCTCGTACCAGTCGAGCGAGAGGGGGCGCAGCGCGCGTTCCAGGTGCGCGGCGACGGTGAGCAGATCAGGCACGCGCGCCTCGCGCGCCGTACGAAGGGCGCCCGGCGCACGACAGGCGCGCTCCAGCGCCCGTACGGCGGTCTCGGAGCGGAGTGCGTCCGCCAGGCCGCCCTCGTCGCGGGCGAGCTCGGCGAGCCCGTACAGGGCACTGCCGAAACGGTCCGCCACATCATCGGACGGGGCCGCGGACGACACACCCGCGGCCGCGACACCCCCGAACGACGCACCCCCGGACAACGCACCCGCGGACAACGCACCGGCGGACGACGCACCCTCGCGAGCCGCGACAGCATCCGCACGCCCGTCATCGGCTCCGGCGCACAACGCCCCCACCAGTGCGCCGTAATGCTCCACGAAACGCCGGCGCGCCCGCCGCCCGAACACCGCCCCGTCATCGGGGGCGCTCCACAGCGGCGCCGTCCGCACCCGCCTGACCTGCGACGGCAACGGAACCCAGCCCTCGTCCTCCTGGCGCTCGCTGCGACTGAGCGCGTAGACGTCGAACTCGTGCTGCCCGAGCCCGCGCACGAGCCGGTCGCACCAGAGCCTGGCGTCACCGCTCACATACGGATAGCCACCCTCCGTAAGCAGTCCGATCCGCACGAGTGCACCCCCGATCTCCCGTAAGGGGAGCCGCCGTTGGGCCGGCGGCTCGCAGCGGGACGAACGTATGCGGACAAGGCGGTGGCGCGACGGACGGTTGTCCATCGCGCCACCAAAAGGGGTGAACGGTCGTAACTTTCCCGCGCGGGTAACGTTCGGTCGCGCTACGGGATCAAGCGATCACGCTTCGTCAGGAGGCGGCTAGCTCCCCGGGTAGGCCCAGGGGTTGGGACGGCAGCTGATCCCGTCGTGGTCCAGGAACTTGGTCTGCTGCTGCATGACCGGCGCGAGGTCGCCGTCCTTGTCGCAGGTGACGTGGCTGAAGCCGAGCCGGTGGCCGACCTCGTGGTTGATCAGCATCTGCCGGTAGGCGTGGATCTCGTCGCCGTACGTCTCCGCCCCCTGCGCCCACCGATAGGCGTTGATCATCACCCGCTCGGTGGCGGCCGAGTCGCAGGAGACGTTGTCCACGGTGGTGTCCAGGCCCGACTTGGCGCACCACTCGGCGGTGGTCCCCGGGCTGGCCAGAGTGATCACGAAATCGGGCTTGCCCGAGTAGACACGCTCGAAGGTTCGGGCGCCGTTGTGCGCCCAGCTCCGGTCGTCGTTCAGCGTCTTCTGCACGGCCTGCGCGAACAGCTCGCCGTCCAGGCCGAGCCCTTGCTCCACGTCCACGCGGTAGGTGAACTTCTGCCCCTTGCCGGGCGCCTTGTCGACACCCTTCACCGCGTCGAACTCCCCCGAGCCGTCGAGCGTGGCGCTGAGCTCGTACCTCTGGCCGATCTTCTGTTCGTACGTCAGCGGCACCACCGCCGGCTCGGACGGCGTCGGCCGCCCGTCGCTCCGCGAGGCGGGGTCACGCGCGTCCCGCGCCTGGTCGGTGGCGGCCTGCGGCTGTACGTCGGCGTCGTCGCCGCGGGACGTGACCTGCCCGGCGACCACGACCGCGAGCACGGTGGTGACGGCGGCGGCCGCGATACCGGCGAAGGCGCGCCCCTTGGAGCCCTTGCCCACGGCGGGTGCACCCGTTGGCGGCGCATCGTCGTACCCCGTCCGGCTGGGAACACCGGCACCATCGGCGGACCAGTCGGTGACGGAGGCGTACGGATCGGCGGAGGTACGGGGCGTGAAGACGTCGACGTCCGCACCGAAGGCGTCGAGATACTCCTGCCGGGGTCCGCTCCTGAGCCCGGCGGGCCGCGGACGCGGTATCCCGACCCCCGCCGGTTCGGCACCCGGCGCCACCGGCCCGCGCCTCAACTCCCCCCAGCCACCACCGCGTTCACGCTGCTCGGGGTGCCCCCCACGCACCGGCGGGAAGCCGTGCGCGGGCGTCCCGTCGGGAAGGCGAGGGCTGCCATGAGCGGGGGTCCCGTCCGCCAACCGTGGAAAACCATGCGCCGGAGTCCCCTCGGGCAACCGAGGAAACCCATGCGCCGCAGTCCCGTCCGGCAACCGGGGAACCCCGCGCGCGGGTGTCCCATCGGGAAGCAGCGGAAGACCATGAGCCGGGGTCCCGTCCGCCAACCGAGGAAACCCATGCGCCGCAGTCCCGTCCGGCAACCGGGGGCCCCCGCGCGCGGGCGTCCCGTCAGGGGGACGGGGAATCGGCTGCGGGGCCGGAGTGCCGCGCCGGGCGGCGGCGTCGCCCTTGGGGGCCTTGGGCGCGGGCCCGCGCCGGCTGTGGCGTCCCACGCGCGCCTCAGCTCCCCGTGGTCTCGGTCAGGGTTCCTCTGTCCTCGGGGACGGCATCGGCACCGCCCTCGCTCTCCGCGAGCAGTTCACGGAAGGCCCGGGCCACCACGTCCGGGTACTCCATCATCGCCACGTGTCCCGCGTCCGGCAGGGTCAGCAGCCGGGAGTCGCGGAACGCGCGGGCCGCCCGCTGCGCCATGCGGTAGCCGACGAGCTGGTCCCGCCCGCCGTAGACGAGGAGCGTCGGGGCGAGGACCCGCTCGGCCTGGCGCCAGAGGGCGTGCTGGCCGCCGAGTGTGTAGGCGTTGACGATGCCCCGCGCGGAGCGCGCCATCGCGTCCCAGAAGTACGGCAGTCGCAGCCGCCGCTCCATCTCCTCGACGGCGTTGCGGAACCCTTCGGGGGTCACCCGCCCGGGGTCGCCGTAACAGAGCGCCATCACCCCGCGGACCCGCTGCTCCGCCGACCACTCGCGGGTGATCCGGGTGAAGAGCGTGGCCACTCCGGGCAGCGCCAGCAGCGCGGTCGGCACGGCGGTGCGCTGGACGAGGATCTCCGGAAGGGCGGGCGACACGAGCGTGAGGGTACGGACGAGATCGGGCCGTACGGCGGCGACGCGCGTGGCGACCGCGCCACCGAGCGAATTGCCGAAGAGATGGACGGGGCCGCGCCCCGAGGCGTCGAGATAACGGATCACCGCCCGTGCGTGGGCGGTGATCGAGTAGTCGCCGTCGTCCGGCGGCGGCGAGTCCCCGAAGCCGGGCAGGTCAACCGCCTCGCCGTCGACGACGGCCTCCAGTTGGAGCATCAGCTCCGACCAGTTCTGCGACGAACCGCCGAGTCCATGGACGAACAGCGCGGGCGGCAGCCCTTCGCGGGCCGGCGGCCTGGACCGTACCGTCAGGGTGATCCCCGGCAGCCCGACCGAGCGCAGCCGCTCGCCCTCCGCGACCCTGACGGGCGTTACCTTCGGCAGGACGTTGGCCGCCGGTGCGGCGGACGGCAGCTCGGTCGAAGACATGCGGCAATGTTACGAGACGATCACGCAGTGGTTCATGTGTTCGCCGTCACAAGAGGGCCGTGTGTCCCCGTGGTTGACGCTACGGGGGCGGGTGCGCGGGGAGTGACGTCACGGACGCGGATCGCATAGCGTCCGAATCGGGTGTCTCCTAACCTCATACAGAGGGCACCCGGATGTGGCCCCTGCTTTCCCCAGGGACGTTCGAAGGAAGGGAGCCCACCATGGCCGTAGACCCCACCGACCCCGAGACGTTCGAGGCCGAGGAGACCGAGGAAGCCGAGGAGTTCGACGTCGAGGCGCCGCCGGCGGACGCCGCCGAGCAGCACGCCGACATCGCGCCGAACCGCGACGACCCGCTGACCGACCTCAACCAGGACCGCGCCAACGTCGCCGACCTGGCGGAACAGGCCCGGGTCGTCTCGCACGACGAGGACGACTATCGGTGACCGGTGATGCCGAAGGGCACCACTGAGCAGAAGGGAGGCCGGTTTTTGCCCCGCTCACCCGGCTTTGAAACCTTCCGCACGGCTTTCGTCACCGTCCGGTCCGTGAAATTCTGCGCTCGCACCGCGCACACCCGGGTTACCGAAAAGTACGATGGCGGCGCGGCGCACACCGCATGTGGACGACTTTGGGAGGCGGCGTGACAGCCATCGAGCAGACAGAGGCGGCACGCCCGCGAGGGACGCGCCTGCCGCGCCGTGCCCGACGCAATCAGCTGCTGGGCGCCGCGCAGGAGGTCTTCGTGGCGCAGGGCTACCACGCGGCCGCGATGGACGACATCGCCGAGCGGGCCGGCGTCAGCAAGCCCGTGCTCTACCAGCACTTCCCGGGCAAGCTCGACCTCTATCTCGCCCTGCTGGACCAGCACTGCGAGTCGTTGATCCAGTCGGTACGCAACGCGCTCGCGTCGACGACGGACAACAAGCAGCGCGTCCGCGCGACCATGGACGCCTACTTCGCCTACGTCGAGGACGACGGCGGCGCCTTCCGGCTGGTCTTCGAGTCGGACCTGACCAACGAGCCCGCCGTGCGCGAGCGCGTGGACAAGGTCACGAACGAGTGCGCCGAGGCGATCTGCGACGTCATCGCCGAGGACACGGGCCTGTCCCGCGCGGAGTCGATGCTGCTGGCCTCCGGACTCGGCGGCCTCGCCCAGGTCGTGGCCCGCTCGTGGCTGCACAGCGACCGCAGCGTCCCGCGCGACCAGGCGGTGCAGCTGCTGACCTCGCTCGCCTGGCGGGGCATCGCGGGCTTCCCGCTGCACGGGACCGACCAGCACCACTGAGAAGCGGCTCCCCGACGTTCTGTTCCCACCCGGTGTTCGCTCCTGGCGTTCCCGGGCGGAGCGTGTACGTCCCCTCACCGGGCTAATGTGTGCTGGGTACGGCGCGGACTGTCGCGCACTTCACTGACCGTCGGAGGGACATAGCCGTGGAGGTCAAGATCGGCGTGCAGCACGCGCCCCGCGAGATCGTTCTGGAGAGCGGTCAGAGCGCCGAGGAGGTCGAGCGGGCCGTGTCGGAGGCGCTGGCCGGCAAGTCGGCGCTGCTGAGCCTCGTGGACGAGCACGGCCGCAAGGTCCTCGTCCCGGCCGACCGTCTCGCGTACGTCGAGCTCGGCGAGGCGGCCCCGCGCAAGGTGGGCTTCGGCGCGCTGTAAGCGGCAGCTGCACAGAAGGGCCCGGCGGTTTCGAACCGCCGGGCCCTTCGTCGTTCCTCGACTCCGTCCCCACCCGCCCTCCTTCACGGATGGAGCACAAGTCCAACACAGGGGAGGATTGGATTCCGCAGGTCAGGGGTATGACGGACGACGACCGTACCGAGCAGGCCGGCCATTGGGAGGGACCCCAACATGCTCTTGGAAGCGCTGAGTGCCGCGATCCTCGGCCTGGCCCTGTCATGGGCGGCGACGGCCCGACTGCCACACCGTCTGCCCGCCCGCTCCCTCGTCTTCGCGACGGGAGTCGCCGGGGCCCTCTTCGGCGCCTTCGTCACCCACACGGCGCTGGACCTGGGCAACCTGTTCCTGATCCTCGTGGGAGCCGCGGCGCTCTCGGCGGCATCCCTCTCGCTCCTGCTCCGCCCTTCGGGGGGCAGACTGGGCCGTCGGGCGACGGCGTGAAGCGATAACGCCCCGGGGCGCGGGGAACCGCGCGACCGGCCACACACGACCGCGAGCCGCGCAACGCCCCGAGCCGCCCTCGGGAAGCGCTACGCCGCCAGGCCCAGCGCGGCCATCCGCTTCGTGTGCGCCTCGGTGATCCGGGAGAACATCCGCCCCACCTCGGCGAGATCGAAACCGTCGGCGACCCCGCCGACCAGCATCGTCGACAGCGCGTCACGGTCGGCGACCACCCGCTGGGACTGCGACAGCGCCTCGCCCATCAGCCGCCGGGCCCACAGGGCGAGCCGCCCGCCCACCCGCGGATCGGCGTCGATGGCGGCCCGCACCTTCTCCACCGCGAACCCCGCGTGGCCGGTGTCGTCCAGCACCGCCAGGACCAGCTCGCGCGTGTCCGAGTCGAGGCGAGCCGCGACCTCCCGGTAGAAGTCGCTGGCGATCGAGTCGCCGACGTACGCCTTGACGAGCCCTTCGAGCCAGTCCGACGGCGCCGTCTGCTTGTGGAAGCCGTCCAGCGCGGCGACGAACGGCTCCATCGCGGCCGTCGGCTCCTCACCGATCGAGGTCAGCCGGTCGCGCAGCTGCTCGAAGTGGTGGAACTCGGCCGACGCCATCTTCGCCAGCTCCGCCTTGTCCGCCAGCGTCGGCGCCAGCTTGGCGTCCTCCGCGAGCCGCTCGAACGCCGCGAGCTCGCCGTACGCGAGCGCGCCGAGGAGATCGACGACCGCGGCCTGGTACTGCGGGTCGGCGGAGGCCTGGGCCCAGTCCCGGGCGGCCACTCCGGTGTGCTCGGCGGGTGCGTCAGAGGTGTTGTCAGGCGTCGTCATGAAGCGCACAATAGTCCGCTCGCCGTGCCACGGAAGTCCCTGGTCAATCAGTGTGACGACGGCTACGTGACCAAATCGGCCATCACGTGTGCGTGATTCCGGGGTATGGTGGTAATGCGCCTGCCGAGTATTCGACGGGCCGCACGTATGAGGATGCCCGGTCGGTGGCCCGATCGGCTCCGACCCGACAGCCCCTCGTCCGTACGGCACTGTGCGTACGGATTCCCGGGGGGACACCCTCAGCGGTACGAGCGCTAGAGCGTCGGCAGTGGTCCCGTGCCCTACGGCTTCGCCCGTAAGGCAGCCGACGTCCCCGGCACGGTCCGTCAAGACCCCCGCGCTCGCCTCGCACCGCGCTCACAGAAGAGGCAGCACCCTGACTACGACTTTCCGAGAGCTCGGAATCCTTCCCGAGACCGCCGAGGCCCTGGAGGCCGTCGGCATCGTCAACCCCTTCCCCATCCAGGAGATGACGCTCCCCGTCGCCCTCTCGGGCACCGACGTCATCGGCCAGGCCAAGACCGGTACCGGCAAGACGCTGGGCTTCGGTCTCCCGCTCCTGGAGCGCGTCACCGTCCCCGCCGACGTAGAGGCCGGCCGCGCCAAGCCCGAGGACCTGACCGACGCCCCGCAGGCGCTCGTCGTCGTCCCCACCCGCGAGCTGTGCACCCAGGTCACCAACGACCTGCTGACCGCCGGCAAGGTGCGGAACGTCCGCGTTCTCGCGATCTACGGCGGCCGGGCCTACGAGCCTCAGGTCGAGGCCCTGAAGAAGGGCGTCGACGTCATCGTCGGCACCCCGGGCCGACTGCTGGACCTCGCGGGCCAGAAGAAGCTCAACCTCCAGCACGTCAAGGCGCTCGTCCTCGACGAGGCCGACGAGATGCTCGACCTGGGCTTCCTGCCCGACGTCGAGAAGATCATCGCCATGCTTCCGGCCCGCCGCCAGACCATGCTGTTCTCGGCGACCATGCCCGGCGCGGTGATCGGTCTCGCGCGCCGCTACATGTCCCAGCCCACCCACATCCGCGCCACCGCGCCGGACGACGAGGGCGTGACGGTCGCCAACATCGCGCAGCACGTGTACCGCGCGCACAACATGGACAAGCCCGAGATGGTCGCGCGCATACTGCAGGCCGACGGCCGGGGACTGGCCATGGTCTTCTGCCGTACGAAGCGCACCGCGGCCGATCTCGCCGACCAGCTCAAGCAGCGTGGCTTCGCCTCGGGCGCGGTCCACGGCGACCTGGGCCAGGGCGCCCGTGAGCAGGCGCTGCGCGCCTTCCGTAACGGCAAGGTGGACGTCCTCGTCTGCACCGACGTCGCCGCCCGCGGCATCGACGTCGAGGGCGTGACGCACGTCATCAACTACCAGTCCCCCGAGGACGAGAAGACCTACCTGCACCGCATCGGCCGTACGGGCCGCGCGGGCGCGTCGGGTACGGCGATCACGCTCGTCGACTGGGACGACATCCCGCGCTGGCAGCTGATCAACAAGGCGCTGGAGCTGAACTTCAGCGATCCGCCGGAGACGTACTCCACCTCCCCGCACCTCTTCGAGGAGCTGAGCATCCCCGCGGGCACCAAGGGTGTCCTGCCGCGCTCGGAGCGTACGCGCGCGGGTCTGGACGCGGAGGAGCTGGAGGACCTCGGCGAGACCGGTGGCCGCGGTGCGCGCGGTCGCGGTGGCCGGGGCGGTCGTGGCGACGGCCGCGACGAGTCCCGTACGGCCGAGCGCGAGCGCCCGGCGCGCACGCCTCGCCGCCGCCGCCGCACCCGTGGCGGTGCCGCGCTGGACGCGACCACGGCGCCGGCCGCGGAGACCACCGAGTCGGCCACGGACGAGTCCGCCACGACCCGCACCCCGCGCCGCCGCCGTCGCACCCGCGGCGGAGCCGCGCCCGAGTCGGTCGCGACGACTCCCACGGCGACGGAGTGGGCGGAAGCCGCCGTCGACACCGCCGAGGGCACGGCTCCTACGGCGGAGGCGGCCCCGCAGTCCCTGGAGGCCCCGGCCAAGCCACGCCGCCGCCGTACCCGCAAGTCCGCGGAGCCGACGGAGATCGCGGCCGAGCAGGTGGTCGCCGAGACGCCCGCGCCGCTCGCCGAGCCCACGGAGGCCGAGCCCAGGCCGCGCCGCCGTACGCCTAAGGCGGCCGAGCCGACGGAGATCGCGGCCGAGCACGCCGTGGAGACGCCGGCGGAGCCCACGGAAACCGAGGCCAAGCCGCGCCGCCGCACCCGCAAGGCGACCGAGCCGGCCGCCGAGGCCGCGGTGGACACCGCGGAGGCGACCGAGGCCAAGCCGCGCCGCACCCGCAAGGCCACGGCGGCGACGGAGACCACCGTCGACACCGCCGAGACCAAGCCCCGGCGCGCCCGCAAGGCGACGGCAGCCGCCGAGGCCGCGGTCGACACGGCCGAGGCCGTAGAGGCCAAGCCGAAGACGCGCCGCACCCGCAAGGCCGCCGAGCCGACGCCGGAGTCGACGGAGGCGGCCGTCGAGGCCGCGCCGCGTCGCCGGACCCGCAAGGCCGCCGAGGCCGCGGTGGACACCGCGGAGGCGACCGAGGCCAAGCCCCGGCGCACCCGCAAGGCCACGGCACCGGCCGAGACCGCGGTCGACACCGCCGAGACCAAGCCGCGCCGCACCCGCAAGGCCACGGCCACCGCCGAGATCCCGGCCCAGGCGGCCCAGGAGCCGGAGACCGCCGAGGCCAAGCCCCGGCGGACCCGTAAGGCGACCGCCGCGGCCGAGGCCGCGGTCGACACGGCCGAGGGCACGGAGGCGAAGCCGAAGGTCCGCCGGACGCGCAAGGCCGTCGAGGCCGCGCCGGAGTCGGAGGCGACCGAGGCCAAGCCGCGCCGCACCCGCAAGGCTGCGGCGCCCGCCGAGACCGCGGTCGACACCGCCGAGGCCGCGCCGAAGACGCGCCGGACGCGCAAGACGGCGGAGCCGACGCCGGAGTCGACGGAGGCCGCCGCCGTGGCCAAGCCGCGCCGGACGCGCAAGGCCGCGGCCACCGCCGCGACCGCCGAGATCCCGGCCCAGGCCGCGGACGAGCCGACGGCCCCGCGCCGCCGGACCCGGAAGGCGACGGCAGCCACCGAGGAGGCGGCGGAGCCCAAGCCGCGCCGCACCCGCAAGGCCACGGTCGCCGCAGAGCCCACGGAGAGCTGATCTCCGCACCGAACGGCCCGTTCCCACCCACAGGGGGACGGGCCGTTCGCCGTCTCAGGACCCGCCCAACACCCTGCCCGCCTCCAGGACGAGCCGCCCCCGACGCGCAGGCCCACAACCACCCGTCGGATCTGCCCCGACACCCCTGCCCGGCCCGCCGGACCACTCGCCCGACGCGCCCCGGCCCAGCTCGGATCCCGGCCCCCACCCCACGCGCCACGACCCACAACCGCCCGGACCCCGAACCCCGGACTCCTCACCCCACCCACCCCTGCCGCCCGGCACCCCTTCCACCCCGCCCACCCCACGCGCCACGACCCACAACCGCCCGGACCCCGGACTCCTCACCCCACCCACCCCTGCCGCCCGGCACCCCTTCCACCCCGCCCACCCCACGCGCCACGACCCACGACCGCCCGAACCCCGGACTCCTCACCCCACCCACCCCTGCCGCCCGGCACCCCTTCCACCCCGCCCACCCCACGCGCCACGACCCACGACCGCCCGGACCCCGGACTCCTCACCCCACCCACCCCTGCCGCCCGGCCCAAACCCACCCTCCAGGCCCGCCCAGCACCCCCGCCCGGCACCCCTTCCACCCCGCCCACCTCCCGCACCGCGCACCGCGCACCGGCCGGTCGCCCTCCTCTCCCCGTCCCCCGCTACCCTCACCCCCGTGACCACCCCCGCCCCCGCCCCGCTCACCCCGCCCCCCGGCGCCCGCGCCTACTCTCTGCGTACCGCGCGCGGGGAGTTCGCCGTCGTCGACTGTCCCGTGCCGGACGGCGTCGCGCGGCGGGGTGTCGCCGTGTTGCTGCCCGGGTTCACCGGCAGCAAGGAGGACTTCGGTCTGCTGCATGTGCCGCTCGCCGCACGCGGGTACCGTACGGTCGCCGTGGACGGGCGGGGACAGTACGAGTCCGACGGGCCCGCCGATGACGAATCGGCCTACGCTCAAGGGGAGTTGGCGAAGGACGTGCTCGCGCAGACGGAAGCCCTGGGCGCCCCGGTCCATCTCGTCGGGCACTCCCTCGGCGGTCAGATCGCCCGCGCCGCCGTCCTGCTCGACCCCTCCCCCTTCCGGTCCCTCACCCTCGTCGCGTCCGGCCCCGCCGAGATCTCCGTCCCCCAGCAGCAGCGCGTCAAGCTGCTGAGCGACGCGCTCGCCGTGATGACGATGCCGGAGGTCTGGGACGCGATCCTGGCCATGGGCCCGCCCGAGGAGGTCGGCGGCCCGGCACGCGGACTCGGCGGACTCGACCACCTGCGCCGCCGCTGGCTGGGCAACAAACCCGCCCAACTCAAAGCGACCGGTCGGCAGTTGTGCACCGAGCCGGACCGCGTCGCCGAACTGGCCGCCGCACCCCTGCCGTTCCACGTCCTGTCGGGCGAGCAGGACGACACGTGGCCGGTGCGCATCCTGGACGAGATGGCCGTACGGCTGCACGCGCGCCGCACGGTCGTCCCCGGCGCCGAGCACTCCCCCAACACGGACCGCCCCGGCCCCACGGCCGAAGCCCTCGCCGACTTCTGGGACCGGAATTAGTACTGCGCCTGCAAGTGCTCCCAGAACCCGTCCCGCAGCGCCCGCCGCAGATCCGCCTGGCCGCGCAGCGAGTACTGCAGCAGGCCCTCCGCTTCCACCAGCAGGTCCTGGTCGACGGAGCCCGGGAGGTACGGATGCCCCGGCAGCAGTTCCACCAGTGACTCCCGGCCCCTCGCCGCGAGCCACTTCGCCGCGATCTGGGCGCCGACGAACCGCACGTCCTCGCGGGTGGGCCGGGCCACCGGCACCTCGTAGGCGGCGGTGCGCCGGGACACGTACGGCTTGAAGAAGTCGAGGTCGAGGGTGCGCTGGCTGTCGACCTCCCAGAGCAGCGGCTCGGCCTGGTTGCGCCCCTCCGGGGCCTCGATGCCCCAGAGATGGACCCGGGCGCCGTACCCCTGGGCCGCCTCGACCGCGGAGACCAGGTCCTCGTCGCCGCCGAGGAGCGCCGCGTCGCTGATGGCGCGGTGCCGGGCGAGCGACTCGAGGTCAGTGCGGATCAGCGAGTCGACGCCTTTCTGCTGGTTGTTGGAGTTGAGGTTGCCGAGCCGCACCTTCACGTCCGGCAGCTCGGCGATCGACTGCTGCTCGGCGGTGTGGATACGGCGCCGGGCGCCGTCGTACCAGTAGACGCGCAGCAGTCTGCTGTCCGCGAAGATCGTGCGGGCGCGGTCGATCAGCGCCTCGATCAGTCCCTCCGCGTCCAGGTCGAAGGCGCGCCGGTCCTCGGTGCCGGCGACGAGCCGGCCCGCGGCCGCGTACAGATATCCCGCGTCGACGAAGATCGCATGGGTCGAGGGTGTCTTCGCCACCTCGGCGAGCATGCGCTGGAGCAACTCGTTGGTGCGGTCGATACGGGCGCCGAGCGCCGCGAGGTCGTCGTTCATCAGCTCCATTGTCCCGGCGGTCACGCTGCGAACACAACCGGTCCCGCTCGGTCTCACGACCACCGCTTACCGGTCAGTAATTAGTCGTTCGAAAAATTTCCTTAGCGTAGGGAATGTTTGTAACAAGCAAACCGTTGACTCGTACGTACCAAGGAACCAGACGAAGGGAGAAGCGATGCGCTTCGAGATCATGCGACTGGATGAGGTCAACGGCACGACCGTGGACAGCACCGTCGTGGACGCCGCCTCCGTCAACCGGATCGTTCAGCAGGCCGCGGCGATCGGACAGCGGCTGTGGATCCGCCCGGCCGAGGTTTCCGCCTCGTAACCCGGATCCCACCCACCAAGCTTCAGGGCCCCGTACGGAAACGCCGTACGGGGCCCTGCGCGTGTCCGCGGCGGCGGTCAGCTCGCCTGGATCACCTGCGTGACGCCGTTGATGATCTGCTGCACGGCGATCGCGGAGAGCATCATGCCCGCGAGCCGGGTCACCAGCACCACGCCGCCGTCCTTGATGACCCGGATGATCAGCAGCGAGTACCGCATGACCAGCCACAGCACGACATGGATGGCGAGGATCGCCGTCCACACCGAGACCTGCGTGGTCACGCTGTCGGCCTTCTGCACGGCCAGGATGACGGACACGATCGCACCCGGTCCGGCGAGCAGCGGCATGCCCAGCGGTACGAGGGCGACGTTGACGTCCTTGGTCTGCTTCGGCTCATCCGTCTTGCCGGTGAGCAGGTCGAGCGCGATGAGCAGGAGCAGCAGCCCACCCGCGATCATCAGCGCGGGCACGGACACGTGCAGGTAGTTCAGGATCTGGTGCCCGAGCAGCCCGAAGACGGTGATCACACCGCCGGCCACACAGACGGCCTGGAACGCCATCCGCCGCTGCACCTTGGCGGGCCGGCCGGAGGTGAGCGCCAGGAAGATCGGGGTGATCCCAGGGGGATCCATGATGACAAAAAGGGTCAGAAAGAGAGAGCCGAAGACGGCAACGTCGAACATCAGTGAAGGGCCTTGCTGAGAAACGTACGGGTGAGCGCGAGGGTGAGGGCTCAGGCTCCGCCGGTCCCCGGGACGGGGAAGGCACCGGTCGCGCGGCGCGTGATCTCGCCGTACACCTCGGGGTCGGTGGTGTACTCGCCGAGGACACAGGTCTTGCGGCTGCCGTGGTAGTCGCTGGAGCCGGTGGTCAGCAGCCCGAGTTCCTTGCCGAGGCCGCGCAGCCGGGCCCGGGTGTCCGGGTCGTGGTCCATGTGGTCGACCTCGATGCCGTCGAGTCCGGCCGCGGCGAGCTCGGCGATGGCCGACTCGGGCACGGTACGGCCCCGCTTGGCGGCCGCCGGGTGCGCGAACACGGCGACTCCGCCGGCGCCCTTGATCAGCCGGATCGCCTCGAACGGATCCGTCTCGTGCTTCTCCATGTAGGCCCGCCCGCCGTCGGCCAGCCAGTCCTGGGTGAAGGCGTCGCCCACGGTCGGGACGACCCCCAGCTCGACCAGCGCGGAGGCGACGTGCGGCCGTCCGACGGAGCCGTCACCGGCGATCCGCGAGACCTGCTCCCAGGTCACCGGCACGCCCAGCGCGTTCAGCTTGGCGATCATGCCCTTGGCCCGCGGCACCCGGTCGTCCCGCACGAGCTCGCGCTCGGCGAGCAGCGCCGGCTCCTCGGGGTCGAAGAGGTAGGCCAGCATGTGCATGCTGATCCCGTCGACACGACAGGACAGTTCGGCCCCGGTGACCAGCGTCAGCCCCTCGGGGAGCGCGGCGACGGCCTCGGCGTACCCACGGGTGGTGTCGTGATCGGTGAGCGCCACGACGTCGAGCCCGGCAGCGGCGGCATTGCGCACCAGCTCGGCGGGCGTGTCCGTGCCGTCGGAAGCGGTGGAGTGGGTGTGCAGATCGATACGCACGCGCGGACTCCAACGGGGACGGACGGAAAGCGGACACGCCAAGGATAGCGTCAAAAGGAAGGGGTCCTGTCACACCCGTCATGGGGTTTCGGTTCTTACGAACTCGCCGTGTGAGACTCCGGCAGGGGCGCGGGGAACTGCGCGAGCAGCCACGACGAGCCCGCCCCCGCCCGACGCCGCGCGCCCCCACCCGCCAGGGCTTCTACGGCTCGAGCAAGCGCGGCGACAAGGCACCGCACGGCACCAGATCCACTTCCGCCCCCGCGTCGCGCAGATCCGTCAGCACCAGTTCGTCGTACATCAGCAGGCCCGTCTGCTCGGGCCACACCACGGCCCACAGCCACAGCCCTCGCGCCTCACCGGCGAACACGGCCCGGTCGTCGGGCGAGCCGGTGACATGCCAGAGCGGAGTCGGCCGGCCCGCCGCGAGCACCTTCGCCTGGGGCGGCTTCTCGACGTTCATGTACGGACCCGGATCCGGCCCGTCGATCCCCGCGTACCGCGCGCCGAGCCCGACGCCCAGTTCCTCGGCCACCAGGATCAGCTCGCCCATCCCGCCGAGCGGGCCGGGACCGGTGCAGGCGACCGCCGTCGCGCGGCCCCCGCTGCGGTCGTCCCCCGCGCACGCGACCCCCGTGAACAGCCAGCCGACCGGCAGCGGCCACGGCATCCACACCGGAACCTGCGTGCGATGCACGACGACGCTGAGGGCCTCGACGCTGGGCGGGATCACGGGCTGCAGCGGATGCACAGTGCCGTGCACATCGCACTGCCAGGAATCGGCGAAGAGTCCGGGAGCCCTGACCCGGCCACCACACTTCGGGCAACTGGGTTCGCCCCTCATAGGGCTCCACGGTCCTACCCCTTCTCCGCCACGTCAAGGACGATCACCCGTCCGGACGGAACCGCCGGACCGACGCCAAACTAGATGTAGTTTACATTAATTAGCCGAGCTAACTTATCATGTGTAAACACCAACCATCTCGACCCGGGGAATCTCCGGGATTGGAGTCACCATGGACCCCTTCAACGCGGGAACCGGCGGTCTCCTGCGGCAGCCCAGGGCCGTGTGGGCGACGGCCGGGGCGTCCGTCGTCGCCTTCATGGGCATCGGCCTCGTCGACCCGATCCTGCCGTCGATCGCCCGGGGCCTGGACGCCTCGGCGAGCCAGGTCTCCCTGCTGTTCACCTCGTACTTCCTGATCACGGCCGTGGCGATGCTGGTCACCGGCTTCGTCTCCAGCCGGATCGGCGGCCGCAGGACACTGCTGCTCGGCCTCGCCCTCGTGGTGGTCTTCGCGGGCCTGGCGGGCACCTCGGACTCGGTCGCCGAACTGGTCGGCTTCCGCGCGGGCTGGGGCCTCGGCAACGCGCTCTTCGTCTCCACCGCCCTCGCCGTCATCGTCGGCGCGGCGGCGGGCGGCAGCGAGGCGGCGATCCTGCTCTACGAGTCCGCGCTCGGCCTCGGCATGGCCTGCGGCCCGCTGCTGGGCGCCCTGCTCGGCGACGCCAGCTGGCGCTACCCGTTCTTCGGCACGGCCTTCCTGATGGCGGTCGGCTTCCTGTGCATCACGGCGTTCCTGAAGGAGCAGCCCAAGCCGGCCCGGAAGACCTCACTGCTCGACCCGGTCAAGGCACTCGGCCACGGCGGCCTGGCCTCCGCCGCGGTCTCGTCGTTCTTCTACAACTACACGTTCTTCACCGTGCTGGCCTTCACCCCGTTCGTGCTGGACATGACCCCGTACAAGTCGGGAGCGGTGTTCTTCGCCTGGGGTGTGCTGCTCGCCGTCTTCTCGGTGCTCGTGGCACCGCGGCTGCAGAAGCGGTTCGGTTCGCTGAAGGTGCTCGGCGGCTCGCTGGTGCTGGTCGCGGCCGACGTCCTCGTCCTCGGCTACGGAGACCACACCACCGCCGTCGTCTGCACGATCCTGTCCGGCGCCTTCATCGGGGTGAACAACACCGTCTACACGGAGCTGGCGCTCGGCGTGTCGGACGCCCCGCGCCCGGTGGCGAGCGCGGGCTACAACTTCGTGCGCTGGTTCGCCGCCGCCGCGGCGCCCTACTTCGCGCCGAAGATCGAGGAGTGGACCGACGTCCACATGCCGTTCGTGGTGGCGGCGGTCACCGCCGTCCTGGGTGCGGGCGTGGTCGTCGTACGGCGCAAGGCGCTCACGAGCGAGGCCGAGGAGCCGGAGCCGCGGCACGCGATCGAGGACGGTGTCGCCGTCTTTGCCAACTGACCTGTGGCGGTGGCTGATTGGTGACGTTGCTCACGCCAGGGAGACCGACGCGCGGGACGGATCCCGGAGGTCCGTCCCGTGGGTCAGCCAGCGCTCCTGGAGCGCCTGGGCGCCGTGCACGCGCTTCCAGGCGGCCTCGTTCGGCGTCATGGGGAGCAGCGGCAGGAAGTGGACGGGGTTTATGGGCTCGTCCAGTTCCAGATCCTCGACCAGACCGCCGGGCTCGGCGACCAGGACCGAGGTGAACGGCGCCCCGGGCCACAGGGGTTCACCCACGTCGAGCGAGGCGCCGGGGGCCACGACGACGCCCTCGACCTGCGGGGACGCGGCCAGTACCGCGAGGGCGCGGAGCACCTTGTCGGTGTCGGCGAGGCCCGCGCGGACCGAGATGACCAGCTCGGCGCGAGGGCCCTTGACGGGATCGGCGACCATGGCGGTGGGGTCGGTCATGGGGTGCGCGGACATGCCGAGGGTGGCGTAGCGGACGATGTCGTCCTCGTGGAAACGCAGTACCTCGACGCGGTCCGTGCCGAGGAAGGTGACCGCGGCGCGGGCGTCCGGTTCGCCCAGCGCGGAGCGCAACCGGGCCTCGACCAGAGGAAGAACATCAGCCATGCGGCGAGCATAGAACTCGTCAGTACCGGGCAAAGCAGCGCCTTGACACTTCAGTCGGCTGATACTCTTGCCCGGTGGTTCGGGGCAGCACGCAGAAGCGTAGCGGTCAGGCCCCGACGCCGACGACACTCCCCTACGGGGGACCGGCCGGAGGAGGTGGGGCTGCAATGGATCGAAGTCGCCCGTGCAGTAGCACCCGCTCTTCCCGCCGCTGACGTAGCTGCTCTGCTTCTAGCCGGCTGCCACCTCTCGCCTGCCTTTCACCGTGGAAGAGCCTTCGTTTCGTTTCGCCTGATCTGTCAGTCAGCAGCAGTAGCTGAACCAGCAGCGAAGCTCGCCACCGCGACGGTGCGGTGCTCCCCGCTTTGTGGACGTGCCAAACATCAAAGGCCTGGACGTCCCCATTCCGGGTAGTTCCACCCGTCGCAGCGGCCTTTCGTTGCCTGCTCGCGAAGGAGCCTGCCATGTCGATGATCCGTGACCTGCGTGCCGCGGTCCGCCCGACCCGTACCTCGCTGCGCAAGGGGATCCACCTGGACAGCAGCGGCCCGTACGACACCACCCGTGACCCCGCGACGCCCTCCGCCGTCGTCGACTGCGCCGTCTACCGCGACGGCGCGCGCGTCGAGAGCGGACGGCAGCTCAGCCCGCACGAGGCGATGCGCCATGTGCGGCGCGACGGAGGGTTCGTCTGGATCGGCCTGCACGAGCCGACCGAGGCCGAATTCGCCGGTATCGCCGCCGAGTTCGGGCTGCACCCGCTGGCCGTCGAGGACGCCGTCCAGGCCCACCAGCGGCCCAAGCTGGAGCGCTACGACGACTCGCTGTTCACCGTGTTCAAGACGGTCCACTACGTCGAGCACGACGAACTCACCGCCACCAGCGAGGTGGTGGAGACCGGCGAGGTCATGTGCTTCACCGGCCGGGACTTCTTCATCACCGTCCGGCACGGCGGGCAGGGCTCGTTGCGGGCGCTCAGGCACCGGCTGCAGGACGACCCGGAGCTGCTCGCCAAGGGCCCCTCGGCGGTGCTGCACGCCATCGCCGACCATGTCGTGGACGGCTACATCGCCGTCGCCGACGCGCTCCAGGACGACATCGACGACGTGGAGACGGACGTCTTCTCGCCGGGCCGCAAGGGCAGCCCGCGCGGTACGGACGCCGGCCGGATCTACCAACTCAAGCGCGAGATCCTGGAGTTCAAGCGGGCGGTGTCGCCGCTGCTGCGGCCGATGCAGCTGCTGAGCGAGCGGCCGATGCGGCTGATCGACCCGGACATCCAGAAGTACTTCCGGGACGTCGCCGACCACCTGGCCCGCGTCCAGGAGCAGGTCGTCGGCTTCGACGAGCTCCTCAACTCGATCCTCCAGGCCAACCTCGCGCAGGCGTCCGTGGCGCAGAACGAGGACATGCGGAAGATCACCTCGTGGGCCGCGATCATCGCCGTACCGACGATGGTCTGTGGTGTGTACGGCATGAACTTCGACCACATGCCCGAGACGCACTGGAAGTACGGCTATCCGCTGGTGCTCGGGGTGACGGTGGCGATCTGTCTGGGCATCCACCGCACGCTCAAGCGCAACGGCTGGCTCTAGGGGCGGCTCTAGCGGCGCTGGCTAGGCTGGGCTCATGACAAGTGAGCTGCTCGATCAGGCCCTCGTCGAGGAGGCCACGAAGAAGTCCGGGCTGATCTGGGTCAAGGGGCCCTCGGTCCCCGCCCGGGCGCTGTGGCACGTGTGGCACGACGGCGCGGCCTGTGTCGTCGGCGACGGGCCCGGCGAACAGCCGCTGCCGGGGCTCTCCGACGGCGGCGCGGCCGAGGTCACCGTCCGCAGCAAGGACAAAGGCGGCCGGCTGGTCTCGTGGTCGGCGAAGGTCGTGGAGCTGGCCTCGGGGTCCGAGCAGTGGCAGGCGACGGTCGCGGAGCTCAAGGGCAAGCGGCTCAACGCGCCCGACGGCGAGGCCATGCCGGAGCGCTGGGGCCGCGAGTGCCGGGTGCTGCGCCTGGAGCCGACGGGGTCCACCGCTCCGCTGCCGGACGCCGACCTGTCCGCGGCGCCGCTGCCGTCCCCGGCGACCACCCGCCGCCCGATCCCCGCGGGTCTGCCGAAGCTGCTGTTCAAGGGGCGCGGGCGGAAGAAGAACGCCTAGGACGTCGGCAGCTGCTTGCCGTAGTCGACCGTCTCGTCCTTCTTCGGCTCCTCCAGGGTGAAGTTCTCGCCCCAGGAGGAGAAGGTCAGGGTGCCGGCGCCGCCGCCGCGGACCAGGCGCAGGGGGTACGGCGTGCCCTCCAGGGAGACGTCGAGCGAGCCGCCGGAGCCCTGGTCGCCGGTGATGCGGACCGTGCGGACGCCGGACTGTTCATGACGTCCGTCGGTCTCGACCTTGCCGTGCAGGGTCAGCAGCCCGTCGAGGAGCACGTCCATGTCCGTGAACCCGCTGAACTTCTTGTACGAGGGATCCCCCGCGGGCACCTTCACGTACTTGCCGTTGAGTTTGGCTGCCGCCGCCGCGTCCGCGTCCCCGTCGCTCCAGAAGTCCGCGTCCGCCATCAGGAACAGCTGCTCGTCGATCCGCAGCAGCCGGAAGGTCGCCCCCTCGGCGGTGACCGATCCCATGCCGCCGTCGGCCTTCAGCCGCATGTCGAGCTTGTAGGTGCGGCCACTGGTGACGACGTTCCCCGCGAGGTGCACGGCGTCGGCGGCCCCGGCGGCGGTGAGCGTCTTGCGCTGGATCTGGTCGGCGGACAGCTTGCCGACCCCGTTCGTCCCCGCGTCGGGATCCTCGCTGCTGCATCCCGTCAGGCCCGTCACGACCAGGGCGCACAGCGCGCTCATCAGCACAGCCCTGCGGGTGCTCGCAGTCACAGGTGGCGCTGCCTTTCTGACGGGGGTCCTGACCGGCGTACGGCAGCGTACCGGGGTCCGGAGAGCGCGGCGGAGTCAGTCCGTCCGGACCGCTCACCAGGGCGTATCGGATCCGGACGGGCTAGCCTGAAGCCCATCCGAGCGGGACAGAACAGGCTAAGGCGGACAAGGAGGTGCGGTCATGGCAGGGGGCACGCCCCGGGTTTTCGTCTCGCACCTGTCCGGCGTCGCCGCCTTCGACCCGAACGGCGACCAGGTGGGGCGGGTCCGCGACCTGGTCGTCATGCTGCGGGTGGGCCGCCGTCCCCCACGCCTGCTCGGTCTGGTCGTCGAACTCGCCACCCGGCGCCGCATCTTCCTGCCGATGACCCGGGTGACCAGCATCGAGTCGGGCCAGGTCATCACCACCGGCGTGCTCAACGTCCGCCGCTTCGAGCAACGGCCCACCGAGCGGCTGGTCTTCGGCGAGCTGCTGGACCGCCGGGTCACGCTCGTCGAGACCGGCGAGGAGGTCACCGTCCTGGATCTGTCGGTGCAGCAGCTGCCGGCCCGGCGGGACTGGGAGATCGACCGGGTGTTCGTCCGCAAGGGCGGCAAGAGCGGGCCGCTCCGGCGCGCCCGGGGCGAGTCGCTGACCGTCGAGTGGTCCGCCGTCACCGGGTTCTCGCTGGAGGAGAAGGGCCAGGGCGCCGAGAGCCTGCTCGCCACCTTCGAGCAGTTGCGCCCCGCCGACCTCGCCAACGTGCTGCACCACCTCTCCCCCAAGCGGCGCGCCGAGGTCGCCGCCGCCCTCGACGACGACCGCCTCGCCGACGTGCTCGAGGAACTGCCCGAGGACGACCAGATCGAGATCCTCGGCAAGCTGAAGGAGGAACGGGCCGCCGACGTCCTGGAGGCCATGGACCCCGACGACGCGGCCGACCTGCTCTCCGAGCTGCCCGAGGACGACCAGGAGCGGCTGCTGAGCCTGATGGAGCCGGACGACGCGGCCGACATGCGGCGGCTGATGGCGTACGAGGAACACACCGCCGGCGGTCTGATGACCACCGAGCCGATCGTGCTGCGGCCCGACGCCACCGTCGCCGACGCCCTGGCCCGGGTCCGCAACCCCGACCTCTCCCCCGCGCTCGCCGCCCAGGTCTACGTCTGCCGCCCGCCCGACGAGACACCCACCGGCAAGTACCTCGGCACGGTCCACTTCCAGCGTCTGCTGCGCGATCCGCCGTACACGCTGGTCAGCGCGATCATCGACGACGACCTCCAGGCCCTCGACCCGGACGCCGCGCTGCCGGTGGTCGCCGGGTTCTTCGCCACGTACGACATGGTCGCGGCGCCCGTCGTCGACGAGTCCGGGTCGCTGCTGGGCGCGGTCACCGTGGACGACGTACTGGACCACATGCTGCCCGAGGACTGGCGGGAGACGGAGTTCCACCTCGACGAGGACGAGACCGCGGGCGAGGGGGCGGCGCATGGCTCCTGAGCGGGAGGGCGGACGCGAGCGCGCGGTGTCCGGGGCGACGGCCGCCACCCGGCCGCGCGCCCGGCTGGACCAGCCGCGGCCGCCGCGCCGGCGGATCCTGCCCGAATGGGACCCGGAGGCCTTCGGACGGCTCTCGGAGCGGATCGCGCGCTTCCTCGGCACCGGGCGGTTCATCGTCTGGATGACGGTCGTCATCATCGTCTGGGTGCTGTGGAACGTGTTCGCGCCGAAGGACCTGAAGTTCGACGAGTACCCGTTCATCTTCCTGACCCTGATGCTCTCGCTCCAGGCCTCCTACGCGGCCCCGCTGATCCTGCTCGCCCAGAACCGGCAGGACGACCGCGACCGCGTCAACCTGGAGCAGGACCGCAAGCAGAACGAGCGGTCGATCGCGGACACCGAGTACCTGACCCGGGAGATCGCCGCCCTGCGGATCGGCCTCGGCGAGGTCGCCACCCGCGACTGGATCCGCTCCGAGCTCCAGGACGTGCTCAAGGAACTGGACGGCCACCGCGCGGACGGCCATGTCGTATTCCCGGCAGAACGGTCCACCGGACGTGACGCAGACGACCGCTGACGGGCATCCCGAAGGCCCCCGGAATCGCCGTACCATCGTCCTTATGGCTACGGAAGACGCGGTGCGCGAAGCACTGTCGACGGTGAACGACCCCGAAATCAACCGCCCCATCACCGAACTCGGGATGGTCAAGTCGGTGGAGATCGGCGCGGACGGAGCGGTCGCGGTCACCGTGTACCTGACCGTGTCCGGCTGCCCGATGCGGGACACGATCACGCAGCGCGTCACGGAGGCGGTCTCCCGCGTGGAGGGCGTCACCCGGGTCGACGTCACGCTGGACGTCATGAGCGACGCGCAGCGCAAGGAGCTGGCGACCGCGCTGCGCGGCGGCCAGACCGAGCGCGAGGTCCCCTTCGCCAAGCCGGGCTCGCTGACCCGCGTGTACGCGGTCGCCTCCGGCAAGGGCGGCGTGGGCAAGTCGTCGGTGACGGTCAACCTGGCGGCGGCGATGGCCGCGGACGGTCTGAAGGTCGGTGTCGTGGACGCCGACATCTACGGCCACTCCGTGCCCCGCATGCTGGGCGCCGACGGCCGTCCGACCCAGGTCGAGAACATGATCATGCCGCCGTCCGCGAACGGCGTGAAGGTGATCTCCATCGGCATGTTCACGCCGGGCAACGCACCCGTGGTGTGGCGCGGCCCGATGCTGCACCGCGCGCTCCAGCAGTTCCTGGCGGACGTGTACTGGGGTGACCTGGACGTCCTGCTCCTGGACCTGCCGCCCGGCACCGGTGACATCGCGATCTCGGTCGCCCAGCTGGTGCCGAACGCCGAGATCCTGGTCGTGACGACTCCGCAGCAGGCGGCCGCCGAGGTGGCCGAGCGGGCCGGTTCCATCGCCGTGCAGACCCACCAGAAGATCGTCGGCGTGGTCGAGAACATGTCGGGCCTGCCCTGCCCGCACTGCGGCGAGATGGTCGACGTCTTCGGCACGGGCGGCGGCCAGCTGGTCGCGGACGGCCTGACCCGCACCACCGGCGCGACGGTCCCCGTCCTCGGCAACATCCCGATCGACGTCCGTCTCCGCGAGGGCGGCGACGAGGGCAAGCCGGTGGTCCTGACGGACCCGGACAGCCCGGCCGGCAGCGCGCTGCGCGCGATCGCCGGCAAGCTGGGCGGTCGGCAGCGAGGCCTTTCGGGACTGTCCTTGGGAATCACTCCGAAGAACAAGTTCTAGTCCCGCTCCGAAGAACGCGATCAAGGCGTGGGGGGCGCCGCTTCCGTGCGGCGCCCCTTTGTCATGCGTACGCGGCGATCACGCGTACTCGGCGATGTCCTTGATCATGGCGAAGCCGAGACCGTAGGCGCTCATCCCTCTGCCGTACGCCCCCACGTGCACGCCTTCCTGCGTGGACCCGGCGAGCACCCAGCCGAACTCGGACTCCCGGTAGTGGAAGGGCGTGGGCACCCCGTCGACGGGCAGGGACAGCGTCGACCACTCGGCCCCTTCCAGGTCGTCGGCCAGCGCCCACGCGGTCTCCGTCTGCTGCTCCAGCCAGTCGTCCCGCAGCGAGTGGTCCATCTGCCCGGGCCAGGTGAAGGACAGCAGCCCCACCCCCGCAAGCCAGGCCGCCGAGGAGACGGACGTGGCCTCCAGCAGCCCCGTGCCGTCGGCGCTGCGGCGGGACGGACTGGCCGCGACGGTCACCACGACCGCGAACTTCTCCCGGTCCTCCGTGGCTTCGTTGCGCACCGAAGGCTCGTCGCCGTGTCCGATCGACCCGTGCTCGACGGCCCCGTCGGCCGCCGTACCGACCTGCATCAGCCAGCGCGGTCCCGTGAACGCCTCGTCGAGGCCGTACCAAGGGAAGGGCGCCAGCAGGTAGCCGTCGACCGTACGCCGGGCGGAGGGGACCTGTTGTCCGCCCTCCGCGGCCGGCGCCTGCGCGACCGCCTGACTCGTCGTCTCCATGTGCCCGGACGCCTCCTCGCTCTCGGCGGACCGGGGCGGCCCGCCCCCCTTCGGGCGGCCTCGCTTTTTGGCGTACGGTCCGCACAACAACACGGCAGCATATCCACACCGCTGAGAGCAGCCGGGAAAGCGCCCGGCGCACGAGGCGCCCGAGCGACGCGTTCAGGCCGCTCGGGCGCCTGTGAAGGCTATGAAACGCGTCACGTCCGCACGCGTGCGTCGCGTGTCTCGCGTACGGCTCAGGTGGCGTCCGCGTCGTAGGGCGGACGCTCGTCGGGCTTCTTCGTCATGTCGACGCGGTCGCCCGAGGAAGAGGAGGAGTCGGAGTCGCGGCCGTGGACGGCGTCGGTGACCTCGGCCATCTCCTTCTTCAGGTCGAAGCCGTTGCGGATCTCCTTGAGCCCCAGTTCGTCGTTGTCCAGCTGCTTGCGGATGAACGTCTTGGGGTTGAGGTCCTCGAACTCGAAGTCCTTGAACTCCGGGCCGAGTTCCTGCCGGATGTCCTGCTTGGCGCTCTCCGAGAACTCGCGGATCTTACGGATCGTCCGCGTCACGTCCTGGATGACCTTCGGGAGCTTGTCCGGACCGAAGACGAGCACGGCGAGGACGATGAGCGTCACCAGCTCGAGCGGTCCTATGTCATTGAACACCTGAAGCTCCTTGCGATCCGGGCCGGGTCCACGGTACCTGCCGTTCCCGTACGACCGGTACTGTCCCGCCGGTTCCGAGTGTGCGCGGATCGAGGGTTTTCCGGTTGTTTGCCTTGTGGGAGGCGGTACGCGCCCGCACCTGTGAGGTTTCTGTCAGTCGCCGGCCGAGGAACCGAGGACCAGCGAGAGGGTGAGCTCCTCGCCGTCCCGCCGCAGGGTCAGCTCCAGCCGGTCGCCGGGGCGGTGGGCGCGGGTCTTGACGATCAGCTCCTCGCCGGAGTGCACCCGCTGGCCGTCGATCGCGGTGATGACGTCCCCGGGCTCGATACCGGCCTTGTCGCCGGGACCGCCCGAGGTGACCGGCGAGCCGCCCTCGCTGCCCTTCGTGCCGACCCGCGCGCCGTCGCCGGAGTAGTCCATGTCGAGGGTGACGCCGATGACCGGATGGGTCGCCTTGCCGGTGTTGATCAGCTCCTCTGCCACCCGCTTGCCCTGGTTGATCGGGATGGCGAACCCGAGTCCTATGGAACCGGCCTGTCCGCCGTCCGGCTCGGAGCCGCTGTCGGCGGAGCGGATCGCGGAGTTGATGCCGATGACCCGGGCCTTGGCGTCCAGCAGGGGCCCGCCGGAGTTGCCGGGGTTGATGGGTGCGTCGGTCTGGAGGGCGTCGACGTAGGACACATCGCTGGCGTCCCCGCTCTCGCCGCCGGCCGTGATGGGCCGTTCCTTGGCGCTGATGATGCCGGAGGTGACGGTGCCGGCCAGGTCGAAGGGGGCGCCGATGGCGACGACGGGGTCGCCGACCTGGACGTTGTCGGAGTTGCCGAGCGTCATCGGGGTCAGCCCGCTGACGCCCTTCACCTTCACCACGGCGAGGTCGTAGCCGCTGTCCCGTCCGACGACGGTGGCCTTGGCGGTGTCGCCGCTGTGGAAGGTCACGGAGATCTCGCCGCCGGATCCGGCGGGCTCCACGACATGGTTGTTGGTCAGGATGTGGCCCCGGTCGTCCAGCACGAAGCCGGTGCCGGTGCCCTGCTCCCCGCCGCCGGAGACATGCAGGGTCACCACGCTGGGCAGCGCCCGCGCGGCGATCCCGGCGACGCTGTCCGGAGCCCGCCCGGCGGGCTCGGCGGCGGCCTGCGGCAGCTCCACGTCCCCCACCCCGCCGTTCCGCTCCAGATACGTCCCTACGACGCCTCCGACGCCACCGGAGACGACCGCGAGCAGCAGCACCCCGACGAGCAGCAGCTTCTTGGCCCGCTTGCGCCGCTGCCCCTCACTGGGCACGACGGCCCCGTTCTGCTGGAGGGGACCGGCGAGGGGGCCCGGGGCCCAGGGGTCGTAGTTCTGCCAGGGGGCGGGGGCAGCCGCTTGCAGGGGGCCGTGGGTGGGGGCGGGCGCGGTCCCAGGTGGCGGGGTGTGCGCCGGGGCGGTTCCTGAGGGCGGCGCGGACGCAGGCACCGGGGCCGGGTTTGGTGCCGGGGCAGGCGCCGGTAGGGCTGTGCCGTGGGCCGGGGTCGTCGCCGGGTGCTGTACCGGAGGGGCGGGGGCCCAGGGGCCTGGCTCGCCGTAGGGCGGGGTGCTGTAGGGGTCGGGGTCGTGCAGCGGGCGCGGGCGCTCGGGGGGCGCCGCGGCCTCCTCGGCGGCGGCGGACGTAACGGTGTCCACGGCGGGCGCGGCGCCGGAGTCGGCAACCGGCGGGACCTCGGCAACCGCGAGCGCGTCCCCTGCACCGGAGTCGGCCGGGGCCTTCGGTGCCCTCTGGTCCGTCGGTCGGCTCAGCTCGTAGTCGCCCTCGGTGGCGGCGCCGTCCGCGAGGGGCCGCTCCAGCTCGAAGTCACCGTCGGCGTTCGGGGCCGGGGTGGGTCCGGGCGGCGGCGCCTCCGTCGTCGCCCCGTCCGTCCGGCCCGAAGGCCCCTGGAGCCGAGGACGGCTCCACCATTTCGCCTTCGTGGGCTTCCCCTCGTCCATGCTCTCCCCACAGCCGGCCGCGGCACGACTCATCGGCGGTGGCCACGGCTCCTCGAACTCCGCCGCCGCACCCGGCTTCTGCCGTGGGCGCGGCCCACCCTGGATTCAACCAGGTTCGTGGGCCGCCGCGCAGAGGCCCGGTCAGCGGCCGGTGGTGAACGAGGTGGCGGAGGCGGACGGGGACGCGGTCGGGTCGGGGACGGGTGCGGCGAGCAGGCCCGGAGTGGCCACCTCCGGGGCGGTGTGCCAGGAGGTCAGGGTGAGCGGCGGGGTCGCGCTGAGCGGACGTATGAGCGGTGACGTGACGGTCGCTCCCGCCACGACCGGCGTGGCCGACTCCTGGAGCCGACCGGCGCCCGACGCGGGCACTCCGGGCAGCAGCGGCGCGGACACCGAGGTCGCGGCGGCCGGGGTGTCACCGAGCGCCCGCTGGCCCTGGCCCTGGACGAGCAGGGGCCCGACGCCACGACGGCGCTGGTTCTCGGGGGCTGTCGCGGCACCCGTGCCCTGAGTGCGCGTCGGCGTCACTTTGCTGCCCGCGCCCGAGCCGCGCGCGTCGGTCTCGGTCGGCACACCGGTGGTGACGCCGCCGAGCGCGATGGCCGCCAGCGACACCGCTCCGGCGGCGACGAAGGCGAACCGCAGCCCCCGCGAGGAGGGCCGGTCGGCGTCGGTGCGGCCCACGGGGTGCACACGGAAGCCGCCGCCGGCCGGGGAGCCGGTGAGCGCGGAGGTGTGCGGGCGGGCGGGGACGTAACCGAACTCGAAGCGCTCGCCCCGCTTCACTCCGAAGGCGCCGGCGGCGGGCTGGTCGGAGAGCCCGCCGAACGGGCCCCCGCCCAGCGCCGAGCCGCTGCCGGGGTCGCCTCCCGGCAGCCCCTGGAGGCGGGCCAGGAAGCTCTCGGAGGGAGGCGGCGGGGCCGCTTCCGCGAAGACGTTCTTCAGCCTGCGCTGGGCGTCGGCCTCCGCCTTGCACTTGGCGCAGGTGGCCAGGTGGGCGAGGACCCGCTCGCGCGTGTCATGACCGAGCTCTCCGTCCACCAGGGCGGAGAGTCGGTCCCCAAGATGCTGCTCCGCGAGGCGTCGCTCGGCGGGTTCGGGTCGGGATCCAGTCACGCGGTCGCGCCCCCTCCCCCCAGGGCGGGCACCCGTGGGACGAAGGACCGGCGCTCGGCCCGGGCCTCCGGGGAGCGGTGCGCGAGGGCCTTGCGCAGCTGCGAGCGGCCGCGGTGGATCCGGGACCGGACGGTGCCGAGCTTGACGCCGAGGGTCGCGGCGATCTCCTCGTAGGACAGGCCCTCGATGTCGCACAGGACGACCGCGGCCCGGAACTCGGGCGCGAGGGTGTCGAGGGCCTGCTGGACGTCGGCGTCGAAGTGCGCGTCGTTGAAGACCTGCTGCGGGGACGGCTCGCGGCTGGGCAGGCGCTCGGCCGCGTCCTCGCCGAGGGCGTCGAAGCGGATGCGCTGCTTGCGCCGGACCATGTCCAGGAAGAGGTTGGTGGTGATGCGGTGCAGCCAGCCCTCGAAGGTGCCCGGCGTGTAGGTGGACAACGAGCGGAAGACGCGGACGAAGACCTCCTGGGTGAGGTCCTCGGCGTCGTGCTGGTTGCCGGTGAGGCGATACGCGAGGCGGTAGACGCGGCCGCTGTGCGTGCTGACGATCTCCTCCCACGTGGGCGGAGTCCACGCCTGCCCGTCCGCGTCGGTGGAGAAGGTCGCGGTCTGGGCGTAGTCGTCGGCGTGGTGGTCAGCAGCGGTGTCGTTCACGGATTTCGGCCTGCCCGCCGATCCGAGAAAGCGCCTCAGCACTCCTCCCCGATCCACAGGCGCAGCCGCACCTCCCCTGTCGGCTCTGGTGGTGTCCAGTGGAGCCCCTACCATAGCCACCTCGCCCGTTAGCTCCGGATAAGCGGTTTTACGAGAATTTGATCTGGGCTGATACGGCTCATGCGACTGCGTCAGCATGTGCTCGTCCTCCGGCCCGCCGTCGTGATCCAACCGTGTCCCCCCTCGCGTCTCCCACCCTTCTAAACGCCTGGTCCCATCTGCGGGTTCCCGGGCGCAACGGATACAGTCACGCCCAGGCAACCACGGGGACAGGAGAGGGTCATTACCGGCAACCGGCAGACGAGCTGGGCGTTCGCCGACGCCTACGTCGCCGAGGACGACGTCCTGCGCTGGGCCCGGGACCGGGCCCGTGAGGCGGGCCTGCGCTCGGTGTCCCCCGGCACGGGCGCCGCGCTGCGGATGCTCGCCGCCACCGTGGACGCGAAGGCGGTCGCGGAGATCGGTACCGGCACCGGTGTCTCCGGCATCCACCTCCTGCACGGCATGCGCCCGGACGGCGTCCTGACCACCGTGGACCCCGAGCCGGAGCACCAGCAGTTCGCCCGGCAGGCCTTCCGCGCCTCGGGCTTCGCCAGCAACCGGGCCCGGTTCATCCCCGGCCGGGCGCTGGAGGTCCTGCCCCGGCTCGCGGACGTCGGCTACGACCTCGTCTTCTGCGACGGCGACCGGCTCGAGTTCCTCGACTACCTCGCTGAATCGTTGCGCCTGCTGCGTCCGGGTGGCCTGGTGGTCTTCGAGGGCGTCTTCGCGAACGGCCGTACGGTCGACTCGGGCCCGCAGCCGACCGAGGTGCTGCGGCTGCGCGAGCTGCTGCGCGCGGTGCGCGAGAGCCAGGACCTGGTGCCGTCGCTGCTGCCGGTGGGCGACGGGCTGCTGTGCGCGGTCAAGCGCTGAGCCATTAGGGCACACACCCGGGAAAACAGCCGCCCCGGCACCTCATGGGATGCCGGGGCAGCTGAAAGGGTATGGTCGCTTGCGCGTCAGCCGACGACCTTCTTGAGGGCGTCGCCGAGCGCGTCGGCCTCGTCAGGGGTCAGCTCGACGACGAGCCGACCGCCGCCTTCGAGCGGAACGCGCATGACGATGCCCCGCCCCTCCTTGGTCACCTCGAGCGGGCCGTCGCCCGTCCGCGGCTTCATGGCCGCCATGCTCGTTCCCCTTCCTGAAACCAGCTCATAGTCAAAGCCGACGGCCCCATGGAGGGCATGCGCGGTCCCGGAAGGACACGCGACACCGGCATCGAACACATTGCTTCCAAGCCATTATCCCGCATCGCAGGACCCGATGACCAACATCGGTCGGCATCGCTTGGGCAACGCGCGCGAGCAAAACCACTCAATTCGGCGATGTGACTGCGATACTGCGCCGCCGCTCGCATGTCCGCCGAACGGAAACGGGCCCGATTTCTTAGACGCAGGTCACACGAGCGCTCCCGGCGATCTCCGCCATGCTGTTCCTCAGGCGGCGGCCGGACAGCGGCCGCGGACGTCAACCGCGACACCGGAGGGGATACGCCATGGCCGACACCGTGCTCTACGAGGTGAGCGACGGGCTCGCGACGATCACGCTCAACCGCCCCGAGGCGATGAACGCGCTGAACATCGAGACGAAGGTCGCGCTGCGGGAGGCCGTGACGGCGGCGGGCGCGGATTCCTCGGTACGGGCCGTGCTGCTCACCGCGGCCGGTGACCGGGCGTTCTGCGTGGGGCAGGACCTCAAGGAGCACATCGGACTGCTGGCCGAGGGGTCCGGACAGGTGATGAGCACGGTGCGTGAGCACTACAACCCGATCGCCCGGGCGCTGACGGAGATGGCCAAGCCGGTCGTGGCCGGGGTGAACGGAGTCGCGGCGGGCGCGGGGTTCGGCTTCGCCCTCGCCGCGGACTACCGGGTCGTGGCCGACTCGGCCGCCTTCAACACGTCCTTCGCCGGGGTGGCGCTGACCGCGGACTCGGGCATCTCCTGGACGCTGCCTCGCGTGGTCGGCCCCGGGCGGGCCGCCGACCTGCTGCTCTTCCCCCGCAGCGTCAAGGCTCAGGAGGCGTACGAGCTGGGCATCGCCAACCGGGTCGTGCCGAGCGCCGAGCTGCGGGACGAGGCCGAGAAGGTGGCCCGGGCCCTGGCCGAGGGGCCGACGGTGGCGTACGCGGCGATCAAGGAGGCGGTGGCCTTCGGCTTCTCCCACTCGCTGGCCGAGACCCTGGAGAAGGAGGACGAGCTCCAGACCCGGGCGGGGGCGTCCGAGGACCACGCCATCGCCGTGCAGGCCTTCGTGAACAAGGAGAAGCCGAAGTACCTGGGGCGGTAGGGGCTTCGAGGAGCCGCTAGGACCGGTTTCTGGCCCCGCAGGTCGCGAGGTGGTCGTCCACCAGGCCGCAGGCCTGCATCAGCGCGTACGCCGTCGTCGGGCCCACGAATCGGAGGCCCTTCTTCTTCAGGGCCTTCGACAGGGCCGTCGACTCGGCAGTGACCGCCGGGACGTCCGCGAGGGACTTCGGGGCCGGGCCCGGCTCGGGGGCGTGGGACCAGATCAGGTCGTCCAGGTCGCCCGGGGCCCAGTCGGCCAGCACGCGCGCGTTGGCGAGGGTGGCGTCGATCTTGGCCCTGTTGCGGATGATGCCCGGCTCGGCGAGCAGGCGCTCACGGTCCTCGTCCGTGAAGGCGGCGACCTTCTCGATCCTGAACTCGGCGAAGGCGGCGCGGAAGCCGGGGCGGCGGCGCAGGATCGTGATCCAGGACAGGCCGGACTGGAACGCCTCCAGGGAGAGGCGTTCGAACAGGGCGTCGTCGCCGTGGACCGCGCGGCCCCACTCCTCGTCGTGGTACGTCACGTAGTCCGGCGTGGACAGGGCCCAGGGACAGCGCAGGACGCCGTCCGGACCCGCGAGGGCCGTGCCGTCGGTCACTGGTCCTCCTCGGCGCGCTTCTCCATGGAGACGTGGGCTCCCGCCCGGGCACCGGCCAGGGCGGACTCCAGGTCGGCGATACGGGCGTCGCGCTCGGCGAGCTCCGCGCCGAGGCGGGTGAGGGCGTCGTCGACATCCGCCATGCGGTAGCCGCGGGCGGCGAGGGGGAAGCGGAGGCCGTCGACGTCGGCGCGGCTCACCGGACGGTCGAGCGGGAGCGGGTCCTGGAGGCGCTCGGGCGCGGCCTCCGGCAGCGGGCCGCCGCCCTCGCCGCCGCCCACCACCGCGAGGGTCACCGCGGCGACCACGACGGCGAGCGCGACGACCAGGAACAAGAACATAACCATCGCTGAGGTCCCCACGGTCGGTGCGATTGTGTCAGGGTCCGATCGTGCCATGCGACTCTGACGGTTAGGGTCGCAGGCGGCCGATGATCAGGACGTACGGGAGAGGTTCACAGGGGATGCTCAGGCTGGGCAGGCGTGAGTTCGACACGCACGAGCCGGTGATCATGGCGATCGTGAACCGGACCCCGGACTCCTTCTACGACCAGGGGGCCACGTTCCAGGACGAACCGGCCCTCGCGCGCGTGGAGCAGGCCGTGGCGGAGGGGGCCGCCATCATCGACATCGGTGGGGTCAAGGCCGGGCCCGGGGAAGAGGTGTCAGCGGCCGAGGAGGCGCGACGGACCGTGGGGTTCGTGGCGGAGGTGCGGCGGCGGTTTCCCGACGTCGTCATCTCGGTGGACACCTGGCGGGCCGATGTCGGCGAGGCGGTCTGCGAGGCCGGGGCGGATGTGCTGAACGACGCGTGGGGCGGGGTGGATCCCCGGCTCGCGGAGGTGGCGGCGCGGTATCGGGTGGGTCTGGTGTGTACGCACGCGGGCGGGGCCCAGCCGCGTACGCGGCCGCATCGGGTGACGTACGACGACGTCATGGCGGACATTCTCCGGGTGACCGTGGGGCTGGCGGAGCGGGCCGTGGCGCTGGGGGTTCCCCGGGAGTCGGTGATGATCGATCCCGGGCATGACTTCGGGAAGAACACGCGGCACAGTCTGGAGGCGACGCGGCGGCTGTCGGAGATGGTCGCGACGGGGTGGCCGGTGCTGGTGTCCCTGTCCAACAAGGACTTCGTGGGAGAGACGCTGGACCGGCCGGTGAAGGAGCGGGTGGTGGGGACCCTGGCCACGACGGCGGTGTCGGCGTGGCTGGGGGCGCAGGTGTACCGGGTGCACGAGGTCGCGGAGACACGGCAGGTGGTGGACATGGTGGCGTCCATCGCCGGCCATCGCCCTCCGGCGGTCGCCCGGCGGGGGCTGGCGTAGGCCCTCCCCCCCCCGCCGGGGCCCCGCGCTAGCGGCCCGCTTCCTTCGAGACCAGGGCCACCGCCTCGTCCACGTCGTCCGTGACGTGGAAGAGGAGCAGGTCCTTTTCCGAGGCCTTGCCCTGGGCCACCAGGGTGTTGCGGAGCCAGTCGATCAGGCCGCCCCAGTACTCCGTGCCGAAGAGGACGATGGGGAAGCGGGTGACCTTCTGGGTCTGGACCAGCGTCAGGGCCTCGAAGAGCTCGTCCAGGGTGCCGAGGCCGCCGGGCAGGACCACGAAGCCCTGCGCGTACTTCACGAACATCATCTTGCGGACGAAGAAGTAGCGGAAGTTCAGGCCGATGTCGACGTAGGGGTTGAGGCCCTGCTCGAAGGGGAGCTCGATGCCGAGCCCGACCGAGATGCCCTTCGCCTCGCAGGCGCCCTTGTTCGCCGCCTCCATCGCCCCCGGGCCACCGCCCGTGATCACCGCGAAGCCGGCCTCCACCAGGCCGCGGCCGAGCCGCACCCCCGCCTCGTACTCGGTGGAGTCCACCGGCGTCCGCGCCGAGCCGAACACACTGATCGCGGGCGGCAGTTCGGCCAGCGTGCCGAAGCCCTCGATGAACTCCGACTGGATGCGCAGGACGCGCCAGGGGTCCGTGTGGACCCAGTCCGACGGACCGCCCGCGTCCAGCAGCCGCTGGTCCGTGGTGCTCGCCGTGACCTGGTCCCGCCGTCGGAGGACCGGTCCCAGGCGCTGCTCCTCCGGCGGCTGCTTCTTGCCCTCGGGGTTCCCGGTAGCCATGTGCGCTCCCTCCGCTTGCGTTTGTTCCACCTCAGCGTAGATCTACGCGGGTTACGGACGGGGGACATCGGCGTGACCGGCGTTCCCCGGCCCCGAAAGCGCCCTACGCCGTGAGCCAGGACCGCAGGCGCTCCTCGCCGTCGAGGATCTTCGCCGTCTCCACCCGCTCGTCGCGCTTGTGCGCCAGGTGCGGGTTGCCGGGGCCGTAGTTCACCGCCGGAACCCCGAGGGCCGAGAACCGGGACACGTCGGTCCAGCCGTACTTCGGCATCGGCGTCCCGCCCACCGCCTCGATGAAGGCCGCGGCCGCGGGGTGGGAGAGGCCGGGCAGCGCGCCGGGGCTGTGGTCGTCCACCACGAACTCCTCCACCCCGCAGTCCGCGAACACCTCGTGGACGTGGGCCAGCGCCTCCGCTTCCGTCCGGTCGGGGGCGTACCGGAAATTGACGGTCACCACGCACTCGTCGGGGATCACGTTGCCCGCCACCCCGCCCGAGACGCCGACCGCGTTCAGGCCCTCCCGGTACTCGAGACCGTCGATCACCGGCCAGCGCGGCTCGTACGAGGCGAGGCGGGCCAGGATCGGGGCCGCCGCGTGGATCGCGTTGGAGCCCATCCAGCCGCGCGCCGAGTGCGCCCGCTCGCCCTTCGTCCTCAGCAGCACCCGCAGGGTGCCCTGGCAGCCGCCCTCGACCTGGCCGTCGGACGGCTCCAGCAGCACCGCGAAGTCACCGGCGAGCCAGTCGGGGTGGGTCTCGGCCACATGCCGCAGGCCGTTGAGGTGTGCGGCGACCTCTTCGTTGTCGTAGAAGACGAAGGTCAGGTCCCGGTTGGGGGCGGGGACGGTCGCGGCGATCCGCAGTTGTACCGCCACCCCGGACTTCATGTCGCAGGTGCCGCAGCCCCACAGGACGCCGTCGTCGTCGAGCCGGGAGGGCACGTTGTCCGCGATCGGGACGGTGTCGATGTGGCCGGCGAGGATCACCCGCTCGGCGCGGCCGAGGTTCGTGCGCGCCACGACGTTGTTGCCGTACCGGTCGACCGTCAGGTGCGGCAGGGCCCTCAGGGCGGTCTCGATCGCGTCCGCGAGCGGCTTCTCGGATCCGCTCTCGGAGGGGAAGTCGACGAGCCGCGCGGTCAGGCGCGCGGCGTCCAGGGTGAGGTCAAGCGCGGTATCGGGCATGTCCTCGACCCTAGCGCTCCTGGGTCGTGGGCCCTCGAACCAGTTTCCCCACCGGTCTCGGAGAGCGCTCTACTCTCCAGTACCTTGTACGCGTGCCAGAGCCGTCCCCCACTTCCCGACGTCGTGGCCGCCTCTTCCGTTTCGGGGCGGCCTTCGTGGTCCTGCTCGCCGTCGCGGGCTATCTCGTGGTGCAGTACGTCACCGGAGGCGCGGGGGCGCCGGGCTGTGAGGTCGTCTCGGCCGAGGAGGACGGGGCGAGGTACGAGTTCACGCCGGAGCAGGCCGTCAACGCGGCGACGATCGCCGCCGTGGGCACCGGCCGCGGCCTGCCCGAGCGGGCCGTGACCATAGCGCTCGCCACCGCGCTCCAGGAGTCGACGCTGCGCAACATCGACCACGGCGACCGGGACTCGATCGGCCTGTTCCAGCAGCGGCCCTCGATGGGCTGGGGCACCGAGAAGGAGATCATGGACCCGACCTACTCGGCGGGGATCTTCTACGACCACCTGGTCAAGGTGGACGGCTACACGGAGCTGCCGCTCACCGTCGCCGCGCAGCGCGTGCAGCGCAGCGGTTTCCCGGACGCGTACGCCAAGCACGAGCCGGACGCCGCACTGCTCGCCGCCGCTCTGACCGGCCGCGCGGCCGCCACGCTGACCTGCGACGGCCGCCCGGGCGCGGCCGCGGTGGCGGGGCCGGACGCGGTGCGCACCGCGCTCGCGCGGGACTTCGGACAGGACGTGCTGGAGTCGGCGGGTGCGGTCGTGGGCGAGCGGGAGTCCGCCGCCACGCCCTCCCCGAGCACCGCGAGCGGCGGGCGGAGCCTCACGCTGCCGGTGACCGGGGGCTCCGGCAAGCTCGGCGTCACCCAGCGCGGCTGGCAGCTCGCGCACTGGGCCGTGGCCAATGCCTCCGCCCTGCGCATCGAACGCGTGGCGTACGCCGGGCGTGAGTGGACCGCGGGGAACACGGACAGTCAGTGGCGCCAGAGCGAGTCCGAGGGCGCGTCGGGGGCGGAGAAGAACACCGGGTCCGTCCGGATCGTCACCGCGCAGTAGTGCGGGAGGTCCTCCGCGAGGGTTACCGGCGGCTGCGGCGCCTGACGATGTACAGGGGTTTTGGGGCCCACGTCCCCTCATCGCGCAAAACCCTTGCCGGCAAAGGGCTGTAAGGATTCGGCAGGCTTTCCGGGCCCGGACTCTTTGCCCGTTTTTATCCACAGCCGATAATGCGACGCATTACCAACTCTTTACGTTACTCCGCCGCAACCTTCGCGGACTTCGAGCGGTAGTCACTGCGTCCGAGGCCGGAGATCACCTCCGGTCGGACGGAAACACCGTTCTCACCCAACAGACCCGTCGAAGGAGCATCATGACCCTCCCCCTGACCCGCCGGATCGCCCGTGCCGCGCTGCTCGTAGCTGCGGGAGCGGCCGCCGGGGTAGGTGCGGCCGGCTCCGCCAGCGCGGCCCCCGAACTGCCCGCCGCCAAGAACCTCGGCGGTCTGACCGCCCTGGACGCGGCGAACATGGGCAACACGGTCGACGGAGCGGCGCAGAACGTCAGCGAGCTCGCGGGCGAGACCGGCGGCAAGGCGGTCGAGAAGTCGGTGCCGGCCGCGGGCAAGACCGGTGGCAAGGCCGTCAAGAAGGCGGCTCCGGCAGCGCAGCGGACCGCGGGTGACGCGGCCGGTTCGGCCGGGGACATCGTGGGTGACACGACGTCCACCGCGACGAAGGGTGGGCTGCCGACGGAGTCCCTCACCAAGGGCGGGCTGCCGGCGGCGGAGTCCCTGCCGGTCGGGAGCCTCCCGCTGGGCGGCTGACGCCCGCTTGAACGCCGACGGGACGCAGGGAGCTCGCAGCTCCCTGCGTCCCGTCGGCGTTTCTGGGTCCGTGTCCGGCGCCGGGCGCCGGTCAGAGGCGGGCAACGGCCGCCCGCACCCTCTCGTCCGTCGCCGTGAAGGCCACGCGGACGTGCTGTCCGCCCGCCTCGCCGTAGAAGTCGCCCGGGGCCACCAGGATGCCCAGGTCGGCCAGGTGGCCGACCGTGTCCCAGCAGGACTCCCCGCGGGTGGCCCAGAGGTAGAGGCTGGCCTCGCTGTGTTCGATACGGAAGCCGTGGTGGACCAGCGCCGTGCGCAGGGCGTCGCGGCGGGCCGCGTACCGCTCGCGCTGGATCCTGACGTGCTCGTCGTCGCCCAGGGCCGCGATCGCGGCGGCCTGGGTCGGGGCGGAGGTCATCATGCCGCCGTGCTTGCGGATCTCCAGGAGGGGCGACAGCACCTCCGGGTCACCTGCCAGGAAGGCCGCGCGGTAGCCCGCCAGGTTCGAGCGCTTCGAGAGCGAGTGCACCGTGACGAGACCGTCGTAGGATCCGCCGTTCACGTCCGGGTGGAGCACCGAGACCGGGTCGGCGTCCCAGCCCAGCTCCAGGTAGCACTCGTCGGAGAAGACCAGGATGCCGTGGGAGCGGGCCCAGGCGACGATCCTCGTCAGCTCCTCCTTCGACAGCACCTTGCCCGTCGGGTTCGACGGGGAGTTCAGCCAGAGGAGTTTCAGGCCCCTCGGGTCCAGCTCGGTCGGGTCGTCGTAGACCTCGTACTCGGCGCGGGCCAGGCGGGCGCCGACCTCGTAGGTCGGGTAGGCCAGGCGGGGGTAGGCGACGCGGTCGCCGGGGCCGAGGCCCAGCTGGGTGGGGAGCCAGGCGACGAGTTCCTTGGAGCCGACGATCGGGAGGACGTGCCGGTGGGTGACCTCGCGGGCGCCCAGCCGGCGCTCCACCCAGCCCGTGATCGCGTCACGCAGTTCCGGCGTGCCCCAGACCGTCGGATAGCCCGGCGAGTCGGCCGCCGCGATCAGCGCCTTCTGGATCAGCTCGGGTACCGGGTCGACCGGCGTGCCGACGGACAGGTCGACGATGCCGCCCGGGTGCGCTGCGGCCGTCGCCTTGTACGGCGCCAGCTTGTCCCAGGGAAACGTGGGGAGACGGTCGGAGACTGCGGACACGGGGATCTGGCTCTCTTTCTCGTCCGTACGGCAAACGCCCCGGTCCCGCAGGCGATCAGGCCGTGCGGGACCGAGGCGGCGCGATGATGCAGGCCGCTCTCAGCCGTTCTGCGGCGGCAGCGCGGCGATGAAGGGGTGGTCCCGCTCGATCAGACCGAGCTTGCTGGCGCCGCCGGGGGAGCCGAGCTCGTCGAAGAACTCGACGTTCGCCTTGTAGTAGTCCTTCCACTCCTCCGGAGTGTCGTCCTCGTAGAAGATCGCCTCGACCGGGCAGACCGGCTCACAGGCACCGCAGTCGACGCATTCGTCCGGGTGGATGTACAAGGACCGGGAGCCCTCGTAGATGCAGTCGACCGGGCACTCCTCGATGCACGCCTTGTCCTTGACGTCGACACAAGGCTGCGCGATGACGTAGGTCACGCTGTCGTTCCTCCTCGATAGGGCGCTGGCGGGCCTCCACAGGCTCCGCCGCCTGGCGCGCGGGAGCGCGGCGTCGTCGATGCCCGCCCCTAGTATCTCCGTTCTTGGGCATGATCCGAACAGGAGGGGTGAACTGACCTGTGGAAATCTCTGCGACGGGGCGCCTTGAGGTCCGTATCACCGCTGCTGACGTGGGCAAACGGGTATCGGTGCGACGCCTGAACGATCCGGCGCGCGGGGGTGAGAAGTTCACCGACACGGTGGGTGTTCTCGCATCATGGGACGACGGTGTGCTGCTGATCACACGGAAGAGTGGCGAGACCGTCCGTATTTCGGAATCCTCGCTGGTGGCGGGCAAGGTGGTGCCGAGCGCTCCGGCCCGCCGCCGGGGGCCCGCCGCCTCCTACGAGGAACTGGCGCGGGTGACCGCGCGCGCCTGGCGGCCGGTGGAGAGCGAGCGGCTCGGCGACTGGGAGCTGCGGGCCGCCGCCGGGTTCACCCGGCGCGCCAACTCCGTGCTCCCGCTGGGCGACCCGGGCACCCCCCTGGACGAGGCCCTGTCCGCCGTACGCCATTGGTATGACGCACGCGAGCTGCCCGCGTACATCCAGACCGCGACCGGCGCCGAGGGCACGCAGGAGCTGTTGTGCGCGGAGCTGGAGCGGCGGGGCTGGACGCGTGAGGTGTCCGCCGAGCTGTGGGTCGGGGCGCTGGCCCCGCTCGCCGACCGGGAGGAGCCGGCCGAGGTCGTGCTGGCCCGGACGGCGGACGAGGCGTGGCTCGCGCGCTACCAGCGCAAGGGCGTCGGTGAGGTGGCCCTGAAGGTGCTGGGCAGCGGGGCCTCGGTGTGGTTCGCGAGCGTCCCCGGTGAGGGCGGTATGCCCGCGGCCATCGGGCGGTGTGTCGTCGACGGACGCTGGGCGGGCTTCGCCGCGGTCGAGGTCGATCCGGCGCTACGGCGACGGGGGCTCGCCTCCGCCGTGATGGCCGCGCTGGCGGGGCGGGCCCTGGAGGAGGGCGCGTCGGCGGCCTGGCTCCAGGTCGAGACGGACAACGCGGGAGCACGGGCGCTGTACGCCAGGATGGGCTTCGCCGCGCACCACGCGTACCACCACTACCGCGCGCCGGGGAACTCCGGCTCCGGCCGGTAACCGATCGCCGTGAGAGGGCACGAGCCTGCTATGCCTCCCCCCAATCCCCCGTCTCCCGAACGCTCCACCGAACTGCGCCTGAGGTTCGCCGAGGAGGCCCGCTCCGAGCGGCCCGATCTGTCGACGCTGTGCCTGCTGGTGGGCGCCGAGGCGGACGGCTCGCTGGACGAGGCGGGCATGGACGCGGCGCAGATGGAACTGGACCGGCTGGCGGGGCAGCTGCCGTTCCGGCCGGGCGGGCCGCGCTCCTGGGCCGTGTCCCTGCGGGAACTGCTCGGCGACCGGCTCGGGTTCCGGGGCGCGCCGGGCGACTACCAGCGGCTGGAGTCCTCACTGCTGCACGAGGTGCTGCGACGGCGGCGCGGGCTGCCGATCCTGCTGTCGGTGGTGTGGGTGGAGGTGGCGCGCAGGGCCGGGGCTCCGGTGTACGGCGTGGCTCTGCCGGGGCACTTCGTGGTCGGGTTCGGGGAGCCGGAGGAGCAGGTGCTCGCGGATCCGTTCAACGGGGGGCGCGCGCTGACCGGGGCGGACGCGGAGCTGTTGGTGGCCGGGGCGACGGGGGCGGCGCTGCAGCCGTCGATGCTGGTGCCCGCGACGCCGCTGGAGGTGGTGTCGCGGATCCTCAACAATATCCGGGCCTGGGCCGCGACTCGGCCCGAGCGGTCGGATGTGGCTCTGTGGGCGGTCGAGCTGGCGTTGCTGCTGCCCTCGCATCCGGCTCGGCTGCGGTACGAGCGGGCTCAGTTGCTCGTGCAGCGGGGGGATTTCCTGCGGGGTGCGGTGGAGTTGGAGGCGTACGCGGAGGTGGTCGACGCGGTGGACGAGGCGACCTCGGCTCGCGTCCGGCAGCAGGCTCAGGCCGCGCGGGCGATGCTGAACTGACCGACCGACCGCAGGGGTCTGCGGGTGCGCCACGGCTGGTCGCGCCCGCACTCCTTATCGGGCGACCGCTGTGCCGCACGGCAGATGTCATGCGGCACAGCGGGCCGGGTCAGCTCGGGTCGGTGTCGATGACTCCGACGCGCTCCGCCGCCGTCTTGCCGCGCAGCGCCTGCTTCAGGGCCCCGGCGACGTCCTGCGGGGTGACGGGCGTCTTGTCCCCGGTGGCCCGGGTGATCAGCACGCCGTCGAAGGTGCTGCCGTACGCCTTCTTCAGCGCGTCGAGGTCGTAGGTGTCGACGAGCTTTCCGTCGACCGCCTTGACGCCGAGGATCTTCGGCAGGGACAGGGAGCCGAACGGGATGCTGTGCGCCGCGTCCGTCTGCACGGTGACGTTCTGGGACATCGCCGGTTCGGCGAACTCCTTCATGAACCGGTCGACCTCGGCGTCGGAGACCGTCGGCTGCTGGGCGGTCGTCGCGACCTTCACCGGGGCGGCCGTGCCCGTCTCCACCTGGGCGCGGTACGCCTCCTCGACCGCGTCGGTCGACTTGGCCACGTCGATGCCCTGGCCGGGCTTGCCGTAGACGGCGACCGCCTTGCCGGACTTGAAGGAGACCGTGCCCTCGGTGACCGAGCCGGAGCCGCCCGCGGCGTTCTTCAGCGCGGCCTGCAGCTTCTCCTCGTCGACCGGCATGACCGGCTCGACGACGCGTTCCTGGCCGAAGAGCGAGCCGACCACGGAGATGGGGTTGTAGTCGCTCTGCGCTGCCTCGCTGACGGTGGCCGTGGCGTCGAACTGGAGCCCGGCCTGGTCCGGCTTGAGCGCGACGGTCTCACCGGCGACCGAGAGCTTCAGCTCCTGGTTGATCCGCTTCTCGAAGGCGTCGTCGAGCTTCTTGACCGCGTCGTCGCGGGTGCCGCCGCCGATGTCGACGCCGAGCACGGTGGTGCCCTTGGGCACGTCGGAGTGGTTCATCAGCAGCCCGGCGCCGTAGAGACCGCCGGCCAGCACGATCACTCCGCCGGTGAGCAGGCCGAGCTTGCCGCGGCCCTTCTTCTTCGGCGCGGGAGCCGCGGGCCGGGCGACCGGCTCGGGGAGCTTCGGGGGCGTGTGCGGCAGGGGGCCCTCGGGGTGCGCGCCCGGCCCGAACGGGGCGTTCTGCGCGGGGGGCGGCACGACGGGGATACCGCTGGTGACGGTGTGCCCGGAGACGTTGTCCGCGGGATTGCCGTAGCCGGGGGTGCCGGGCTCGGGGGCCGGCTTCTGCGGGGTGAGGATGGCGGTGTCGTCGCTCAGGCCCCCACCGGGGGCGTGCATCCCCGGCGCACCCGGAACCGCGGGGCCGCCCATCGGGCCGGGGCCGCCGCCGACCGGGGGCACCAGCGGGCCGTCCCCGGTCACCGGACCGGTGGTCGGGCCCGCGGGCCCGTGCTGGCCGCCCGGGCCGCCGGGACCACCGGGTCCGCCCGGGCCGTTGAAGCCGGTGGGACCGCCCGGGCCACCGGGTCCGCCGTTGGGCCCGCCGGGGAGGCCCGGGCCGCCGTAGCCGTTCGGCCCGCCGTTGTCGGGGAAGTTCTCGGAGAAGTACGGCAGGTCGTCGCGGCGCGGTTCGTCGCCGGGGCGGGAGCCGCCGCTCAGCGGGCCCGCGGCCAGCGCCTCGGTGACATCGAAGGAGCCGGTGCCGCCGCCGTGTCCGGGCGCCACGGGTCCGCCGGTCGCGCCCGCGACGCCCGAGCCGTTGCCGGCGCCGGGGCGCGAGCCGCCCGGTGTGTTCATGGAGCCGACGACCCCGCCGGGTCGCGGAGCCGAGGGCGCGGCGCCCGGACGCGCGCCGGACGGCGCCGTACCCGAGGGAGCGGCGCCCGAAGCGCCCGCCGGTGCCGGGCCCGAACCACCCGGCGTCCCGGCGCCGTTGCTCTGGCCGCCGCCCGGACCGGCCTTGGGGGCCGAGGACTTGCGCGGTGCGAACCAGTCGCTGGGCTTCTCCTCGGCGGGAGCGGCCGGTGCCGCCGCCTCGGGGGACGGCTCGGGGGCGCGCGTGGCGGTGGCGGCGCCCGGCGCGGGCGGCTCCTTGTCGGAGGTGCCCTCGGAACTGTCGGCGTCCCCGACGGGCTTGCGCACGACGACCGGCGGAATGGGCCGTGATCCGGGGATGTTGATCCGGATCCGGGTCGTCAGCGTGGTCTCGGTCTTGCGCTCCTCCGGCCGCGCGGCCGAACGGCCCGCATCCGTACCGCCGTCGGGAACCGCGGGCGTCCCGTACGGCGGCGTGCCCGAGGGGTATGCGGCTCCGCCGCGCCCGTTGGGCCCGGAGGACGGACTCTCAGTTTCACGACTCAAGGCAGGTTCTCCCGGTTGGCTCCGCCGCCCGTTTCGACCTCACTGCTTCGGGCGGCGGCGGCGCGCACCACCATACTGGCCACTTCTGGCGCGTATCCCACGACCGCCGGGGAAACCCACACGGGACTCGCACGTGCGCGGCGCGGAGAAGTGGTACGTCACTTGCCAAGTCGGACGCCGTCGCCGTCCGGTTGCCGCGTCGGTGCCAGGGTGGCGCACATCACAGCCGCGGCCATCCCGCCGAGCAGGAAGAGGTAGGACCCGCCGTCCGAGGCGAAGACGAAGTCGCCTTCGGGTCGGCTGGCGGTGAGCAGGATGACGGCGACCATCCAGCCGCCGGCCGGAGCGACGGCCCCGGCCCGGCCGCGGACGAGGAGGGCGCCGCCGAGGCAGAGCCCGATCTCGCCGGCGAGCGCGAGCAGCAGCCCGCCGGGGAACCAGGCGCTCTGGATCAGCGCGCCCGCGGCGCCGACGACCGCGCCGAGCACGAGGAGCCCGAACAACAGGGCGATCCGGGCGGCGGAGGGCAGGGCCAGGGGCTGGGCGAGGTCGGTCTTCATGGCATGTCCTCGATTCCCGCGAACAGGTCGGTCTCGGGCGCCGCGGCCCTCCCTGGGCCTTCGGCCGGGGGGACCCCCCTCTCGCTTCGCTCGTCGCGCGCCAACTCGTAGTACTCGGTGGTGAAGACGGGCTGCGCCAGCTCGTTGGAGAGGACGAAGTACTCGCCGGACACCGTGATCTGGGTGGCGTGGGCGGCCATCGCCGCGGTCTTGGCGGCGGCGTGCGCGGTGCCGTCGACGACGGTGGTGATCCGCTCGTCGTCGACCACTCCGGGGACGTCGTCGAGGGCGGCCGCCGTGGTGAACGGCAGGTCGGGCAGGGCGGCCCGCAGACGGGCGAAGGCCTGCTCGCCGACGGTGCGCGGGACCCGGTTCCAGTAGACCTTGGCGATCGGCAGGCCCGCGTCGGCGGCCAGCTCGGCGGCGCGCATGGCGACCCGGTGGGCCTGGATGTGGTCGGGGTGGCCGTAGCCGCCGTTGTCGTCGTAGGTGATCAGGACCTGGGGGCGGACCTCGCGGATCACCTCCAGGAGGTGACCGGCGGCCTCGTCGACGTCGGCCTGCCAGAAGCAGTCGGGGTCGTCGTTGTCGGGCAGTCCCATCATCCCCGAGTCGCTGTAGCGGCCGGGGCCGCCGAGGAGACGGAAGTCGTCGACGCCGAGGGCACGCATGGCGGCGGTGAGCTCGCGCAGGCGGTGCTCTCCGAGAGCCGCGCCGGACAGGTGGGCGAGGCCGGGCGGGATGACCTCGCCGCGCTCGCCGAGCGTGCACGTGACGAGGGTCACGTGGGCACCGTCGGCGGCGTACGCGGCCATCGTCGCGCCGTTGTTGATCGACTCGTCGTCCGGGTGCGCGTGCACGAGCAGCAGACGCCGGGCAGGCAGTTCCGTCATGGGCCCCACCCTAAACGTGAGGCCCGGGGGTGATCAGAACTTGATGCTGCCGATCATGCTGGCCACGCTCGTGGTCAGGTCGCTGATCGTGGGCGCCATCGTGGACGAGGCGAGATAGAAGCCGAGCAGTATGCAGACGACCGCGTGCCCGCCCTTCAGTCCTGACTTCTTGATGAGCAGGAAGACGATGATCGCCAGCAGCACCACCGCCGAAATCGAGAGTGCCACGGCGGCTCACCTCCAAAGAACCCAGGGACGTGGGGGGTCGGACAGGACGGAACTAAGGGGGCAGATAAATCCATACAACGGCCAGCAGGTTCATACCCACTATGCGCTAACGATCATAACTATCCGTACGCGCGCATCGATCGGCGCACGGCCGCACAAGGGGGCGCATGGCCAATATGGTCGGGGCATGACGACGAGGTCTGACTCCTTCCCCCGACGGCACGCCCGCACCCAGCGTTTCACGCTCGGCGCGCCGCGGGCCTTCACCGTGGCGCCCGACGGTTCGCGAGTCGCGTTCCTGCGCTCCTCCTCCGGCACCGACCGGGCGGGCGCGCTGTGGGTGCTCGACCCCGACAGCGGCCGGGAGCGCGTGGCGGCAGACCCGCGCACCCTCCTGGGGAGCACGGCGGAGCGTCTCTCCCCGCAGGAGCGCGCCCGGCGCGAACGCAGCCGCGAGGGTGGCGCCGGCATCGTCGGCTACGCCACCGACGCCGCCGTGGAGTTGGCGTCTTTCGCGTTGTCAGGGCGGCTTTTCGTGGCCGAGCTGCGGGCCGGGACGGCGCGTGAACTCCCTGTGCAGGGCCCGGTGATCGACCCGCGCCCCTCCCCCGACGGGCGTCATGTCGCCTACGTCACCCAGGGCGCCCTGCACGTGGTCGGTGCCGAGGGCGAGGGTGACCGCGCGCTCGCCGAGGAGGACTCGGAGCAAGTCTCCTACGGGCTCGCCGAGTTCATCGCGGCCGAGGAGATGGGGCGTTCGCGGGGCTTTTGGTGGGGCCCGGAGTCGGACCGGCTGCTGGTGGCGCGGGTGGACGACACGCCGGTGAGCCGGTGGTGGATCTCCGACCCCGCCCATCCGGAACGTGACCCACAGCACGTGCCGTACCCGGCGGCGGGCACCCCCAACGCGGATGTACGGCTGTTCGTGATCGGCCTCGACGGAGGGCGCACGGAGGTTGCGTGGGACCGCGCCCGCTATCCGTATCTGGCGCATGTGCACTGGTCAGCGGCGGGGGCCCCGCTTCTGCTCGTCCAGGCGCGCGACCAGCGCAGCCAGCTGTTCCTGGCCGTGGACCCGGAGTCGGGGGCGACCCGGATGGTGCACGCGGACGAAGATCCAGTTTGGCTGGAACTTTTCGCCGGGGTGCCGTGCTGGACCCCCTCGGGACGCCTGGTGCGCATCGCCGACGAGGGCGGGGCGCGGGTGCTCGCGGTGGGGGAACGCCCGCTGACCGGGGCGCAGTTGCACGTCCGCGCGGTGCTGGACGTCTCCGACCACGACGTGCTGGTCTCGGCCTCGGCCGGCGAGAGGGCGGCGGAGCCGGAGATCGGCGAGGTGCACGTCTACCGGGTGAACGAGCTCGGGGTGGAGCGCGTGTCGCAGGAGCCCGGCGTGCACTCGGCGGTGCGCGCCGGGGGCGTGACCGTGCTGGTCTCCGCGTCACTGGACCGGCCGGGGGCGCGGGTACGCGTCTTCCGGGACGGCAAGCAGCTCGCGACTGTCCCCTCGTACGCGGAAGATCCCGGTCTGTCCCCGCGCGTGACGCTCACCGAGGGGGGCGCACGGCGCGTCCCGTGCGCCGTGCTTATGCCGACGGACTACCGCGGTGACACCTCCCTGCCGGTTCTGCTGGACCCCTACGGCGGTCCGCACGGTCCGCGGGTGGTGGCCGCGCACAACGCGCTCCTGACCTCCCAGTGGTTCGCCGATCAGGGGTTCGCGGTGATCGTGGCGGACGGCCGGGGCACGCCGGGACGCTCGCCCGCCTGGGAGAAGGAGATCCACCACGATCTGACGGTCACGCTGGACGACCAGATCGACGCCCTTCACGACCTCGCGAAGACGTACCCGCTCGATCTGTCCCGCGTCGCGATCCGCGGCTGGTCCTTCGGCGGCTGGCTGGCGGGCCTCGCGGTACTGCGCCGCCCGGACGTCTTCCACGCCGGCATCGCGGGCGCCCCGGTCACCGACTGGCGGCTGTACGACACCCACTACACGGAGCGGTACCTGGGCGACCCGGCCACGCGTCCGCAGTCGTACGCGAGGAGTTCCCTGGTCACCGACGAAGGGCTGGCGGAGCCGGCCGAGCAGCACCGCCCGCTGATGATCGTGCACGGCCTCGCCGACGACAACGTGGTGGTCGCGCACGCCCTGCGCCTGTCCTCGGCCCTGCTGTCCGCGGGCCGCCCGCACGAGGTGCTCCCGCTGACCGGGGTGACCCACATGACGCCCCAGGAGCAGGTCGCGGAGAACCTGTTGCTGCTCCAAGTGGACTTCCTGAAGCGGTCGTTGCGGATGTAGACACGGCAACGGGCCGGGAGACATGGCGCCCCCGGCCCGTTTACGGCACCCGCACGGCCGTACGGTGTTCAGACTGGCGCGTCCGTATATCGGAACGGCGACAGGGGAGTTGCCGCCGTGTTACTCCGGCTCCTCCGGCGGGACCACCTGTTTCTCCTCCGCGAAGTGACAGGCCGAGTCATGGGCCGCCGGACCCTTCAGGGTGCGCAGGTGGGGCGGGACCGCGAGCAGGGGGACCTCCACCGCACAGCGCTCCTGCGCCTTCCAGCACCGGGTGCGGAAGCGGCAGCCCGAGGGGATGTTCGTCGGGGAGGGCACGTCTCCGGCGAGGATGATCCGCTCGCGGTGTTCCCGGGCCTCGGGGTCGGGGACGGGGACCGCGGAGAGGAGCGCCTGGGTGTAGGGGTGGGTGGGATGGTCGTAGATCTCGGCGTCCTTGCCGATCTCCACGATCCGGCCCAGGTACATCACGCCGACCCGGTCGGAGATGTGCCGGACGATCGACAGGTCGTGGGCGATGAAGATGTAGGACAGGTCGAAGTCGTTCTGGAGCCGGTCCATCAGGTTGATCACCTGGGCCTGCACCGAGACGTCCAGCGCGGAGACCGGCTCGTCCGCGACGATGACCTCCGGGCGCAGCGCCAGTCCCCGGGCGATGCCGATGCGCTGGCGCTGGCCGCCGGAGAACTGGTGCGGATAGCGGTTGATGTACTCGGGGTTGAGGCCGACCACGTCCAGCAGGTCCTGCACCTTGCGGCGCCGGTCGCCCTTCGGGGCCACCTCGGGGTGGATGTCGTAGGGCTCTCCGATGATGTCGCCCACGGTCATCCGGGGGTTGAGCGAGGTGTAGGGGTCCTGGAAGACCATCTGGATGTTGCGGCGCACCGACTTCAGGGCCTTGCCGGAGAGCGTGGTGATGTCCTCGCCCTTGTACTGGATCGAACCCGCCGTCGGGCGCTCCAGGTTGACCAGCATCTTCGCCACCGTCGACTTGCCGCAGCCGGACTCGCCGACGATGCCGAGCGTCTCGCCCTGCTCCACCTCGAAGTCCACGCCGTCCACGGCCTTCACCGCGCCGACCTGCTTCTTGAAGAGGATGCCCGTGGTCAGCGGATAGTGCTTGACCAGACCGTTGATCCGGAGGATCGGCTCAGCCATGCAGGCACTCCCTCCAGAAGTGGCAGGCGCTGCCCCGCTCCTCGTCGACCTCGTACAGGGGAGGTTCGTCGGTGCGGCACACGTCCTGGGCCATGGGACAGCGCGGGTGGAAGGCACAGCCCGGCGGGATGCGCATCAGGTTCGGCGGCAGGCCCTTGATGGCGTAGAGCTCCTGGCCCTTCTGGTCCAGGCGCGGGATGGAGTCGAGCAGGCCGCGGGTGTAGGGGTGGGCGGGCGACTTGTAGATGTCGTGCACGGGGGCCGTCTCCACGATCCGCCCCGCGTACATCACGGCGATCCGGTCCGCGACGTCCGCGACCACGCCGAGGTCGTGGGTGATGAGGATCAGCCCCATGTGGTACTCGCGCTGCAACTCCGCGAGGAGTTCCATGACCTGGGCCTGGACCGTGACGTCCAGGGCGGTGGTGGGCTCGTCGGCGATGATCAGGGCGGGTTCCAGGGCCAGCGCCATCGCGATCATGATGCGCTGGCGCATCCCGCCGGAGAACTGGTGCGGGTACTGCTTGACCCGCTCCTTGGCGGCGGGGATGCGGACGTGGTCCATCAGCTCCACGGCCTTGGCGCGGGCGTCCTTCTTCGACATCCCCCGGTGCACGGTGAACATCTCGCCGAGCTGGTCGCCGACCGAGAGCACCGGGTTCAGGGAGGACAGCGCGTCCTGGAAGATCATCGCCATCTCGGCGCCGCGGATCTTCCGCCGCTGCTCCTCCTTCAGCTTCAGCAGGTCCTTGCCCTGGAAGAGGATCTCGCCGCCGGTGATCCGGCCCGGCGGCATGTCGAGGATGCCCATCACGGTCTGCGCGGTGACCGACTTCCCGGAGCCGGACTCACCGAGCACGGCGAGGGTCTCCCCCGCGTCGACCGCGTAGTCGACGCCGTTGACCGCCTTGGCGACACCGTCCCTGGTCCGGAACTCCACGTGCAGATCACGCACTTCGAGGAGCACGACTCACCTCAGCTTCGGGTCGAGGGCGTCGCGTACGGCGTCGCCGAGCATGATGAAGGCCAGGACGGTGATCGCCAGGGCGCCGGAGGGCCAGAGCAGGGCGTGCGGCGCGTTGCGGATGTAGGGGGAGGCCGAGGAGATGTCGATGCCCCAGGAGACGCTCGGCGGCTTCAGGCCCACGCCGAGGTAGGAGAGGGTCGCCTCCAGGGAGATGTAGGTGCCGAGCGCGATGGTCGCCACGACGATCACCGGGGCGACCGCGTTGGGCGTGATGTGCCGCAGCAGCATCCGGGAGTTGGAGGCGCCGAGGGCGCGGGCGGCCTGGACGTAGTCGTTCTGTTTGACGGTGATGACCGAGCCGCGGGCGATCCGGGAGATCTGCGGCCAGCCCAGCAGCACCATGAACCCGATGACCGGCCAGATGCTGTTGTTGGTGACGACCGACAGCAGCACGAGTCCGCCGAGGACGACGGGGATCGCGAAGAAGATGTCGGTGATCCGGGACAGCACCGAGTCCCACGCCCCGCCGAAGAATCCGGCGAACCCGCCGAGCACGCTGCCGAGGATCGCCACCCCGAGCGTGGCGCAGACGCCGACGGCCACGGACGTACGGGCGCCGTAGACGGTCCGGGTGTAGACGTCGCAGCCCTGGCCGTTGAAGCCGAACGGGTGACCGGGCTGGGAGCCCTGCTGGGCCTTGGCCAGGTCGCACTTGAGGGGGCTCATCCAGGTGATGGAGCCCGGCCACAGGGAGATGAAGACCAGGAAGAGGATGACCAGGCCGGCGATGATGAAGACCGGGTTGCGGCGCAGGTCGCGCCAGGCGTCGGACCACAGGGAGCGGGGCTTCTCCTGGGGGCCGGTGCCCTCCGGCCCACCGGGCGTCTTCTCCAGGCTCTCCCCCTCCGACGTCGCCAGATCCATGGCGCCTCCCATGCCGGTCGAGGCGATGACGCCCTCGGGTTCGCGAGGTGGTTCAGGCATAGCGGATCCTCGGATCGAGTACGGCGTAGAGAAGGTCGACGAGCAGATTGGCGACCAGGAAGACCAGGACCAGGACGGTGACGAAGCCGACCACCGTCTGGGTGTTCTGCCGCAGGATGCCCTGGTAGAGCTGGTAGCCCACACCGTGGATGTTGAAGATCCGCTCGGTGACGATGGCGCCGCCCATCAGCGCGCCGATGTCGGTGCCGATGAACGTGACCACGGGGATGAGTGAGTTGCGCAGCAGGTGCCTGGTGACCACGCGGCGCCGGGGCAGGCCCTTGGCGACGGCCGTACGGACGTAGTCGGAGCGCTTGTTCTCCGCGATCGAGGTACGGGTCAGCCGGGTCACGTAGGCGAGCGACACGGACGCGAGGACCAGACCCGGCACGATCAGCTCGTCGAAGGTGGCGTCGGTGGAGACCGACGGTTTGATCCAGCCCCACTCGACGCCGAGCAGCAGCTGGAGCAGCAGACCGGTGACGAAGGTGGGCACCGAGATCACCACGAGGGTGATCAGCAGGACCCCGGTGTCGACGGGCCGGCCGCGCTTGAGGCCCGTGATGACGCCCAGGGTGATGCCGATCACGATCTCGAAGAGGATGGCGACGATCGTCAGCCGGATGGTCACCGGGAACGCCGAGGCCATCAGCTCGGTGACCGGCTGCCCGTTGAAGGCGGTCCCGAAGTCGCCGGTGAAGACGTTCCCCATGTACGTCAGGTATTGCTGCCACACCGGCTTGTCGAGGCCGAACTCCTTCTCCAGCTGGGCGGCCGTCGCCGGGTCGCACTGCCGGTCACCGCAGAGTCCCGCGATGGGGTCGCCCATCACGTTCACCATGAGGAAGATCAGCAGGGTCGCCCCGATGAAGACCGGGATCATCTGAAGCAGCCGCCGGACGACGTACCGTCCCATGGCGCCGCCTCAGCCGACCTTGATCTCGTTGTACACCGGCACGCTGAAGGGATTGAGCTTGACGTTCGACAGCCGCTCCGAGTAGCCGGCGCTGCCGTTCTGGTACCAGAGCGGGATCGCGGCCATGTTGTCCCGGACGACCTCCTCGGCCTGCTGGAAGGTCTCGACGGCCTTGGTGGTGTCCGTCTCGGCGTTGGCCTGGTCGACCAGGTCGTCGAACTCCTTGTTCGACCACTTGCCGTCGTTGGAGGAGGCGTTGGTGTAGTAGAGCGGCTGGAGGAAGTTCTGGATGAGCGGGTAGTCCATCTGCCAGCCGGCCCGGAAGGGCCCGCTCATCTTCAGGTCGGTGATCTGGCTGCGGAAGTCGGCGAAGGTGCCGACCGGGTTGCCGACGCAGGCCTTCTCGTTGTCGAGGGCGTTGTTGATGGAGTTGCAGACGGCGTCCACCCAGTCCTTGTGCGAGCCGGTGTCAGCGTTGTACGTGATCTTGACCTGTCCGCCGGGGAGTCCACCGCCCTCCTCGATGAGCTGCTTGGCCGCCGCGGGGTCGTACTCGCAGGCGTCCCCGCACAGACCGTCCTGGAAGCCGCCGTCCTCGCCGAGCACCGGGGAGGTCCAGTCGGTGGCCGGGGTGCGGGTCTTCTGGAAGATGGTCTCGGTGATCTGCTTGCGGTCGATGGCCCGGGACAGGCCGGTGCGGACCTTCTCCGAACCGGGCTTGTCCCAGTCGTCGTCGTAGAAGGGGAAGGCGAGCGTCTGGATGATGCCGGCGGGGGTGTTGAGGTAGCGGTCGCCGAGGTCGGCCGGGGCGTTCTTGAGCTGGGAGGCGGGGACGTCGTCGACCAGGTCGAGGTTGCCGGCCAGCAGGTCGGTGTAGGCGGTGTTGTTGTCGGTGTAGACCTTGAGGTCGACCCCGCCGTTCTGGGCCTTGTCCTCGCCGGGGTAGCCGTCCCAGGCGCGCAGGGACATCTGCGAGCCCTTGGCGTAGGAGTCGATGGTGTACGGGCCGTTGCCGACGGGCTTGCTCAGCCAGGCGTCGTGGTCGTCGAAGAAGGACTGCGGCAGCGGGGCGAAGGCCGGGTAGCCGAGCGTCTCGGGGAAGGTCGAGAACTTCTGGTTGAGCTTGACGGTGAACGTCTTGTCGCCGGTGACCTTCAGACCGGAGAGCGTGTCGGCGCTCTGCTTGGAGCCGTCCTCGGGGTGGACCTTGTCGTAGCCCTCGATGTAGCTGAAGAAGTACGCGTTCTTCTGGTTGTTCTTCAGGCTCGCGCCGTAGTTCCAGGCGTCCACGAAGGACTGGGCGGTGACCTTCTCACCGTTGCTGAAGGTCCAGTCCTTGATGGTGACGGTGAAGTTCTGCGAGTCGGTCGTCTCGATGCTCTCGGCGAGCATGTCCAGCGCCTCGCCGGTCTCCGGGTCGTAGCGCTTCAGCCCGCGGAAGATCATGTCGAGGACCTTGCCGCCCTGCACCTCGTTGGTGTTCGCCGGCTCCAACGGGTTCTGCGGATCGCCCCAGGAGGAGCTCAGCACCGCGCTGGTGTCACCTCCGCTGTCGCCGTCCCCGCCTCCGCAGGCCGTCGCCGCGAGCGCTACCGCCGCCGCGCAAGCGGCCCATTTGGCGTGCGTGGCTCCACGCATGGAGTGCCTCCTCATGACTGCGCTGTGCCTCCAGCGCCGCGGCGCTGATCCGTTACCGGCAAATATCGAGGCAAAAGCGGCAATCCGCACACCTAGCCCCCCGTTCGGGGGCCGCGGTTACCCATTCGGACCCGCGCGAATGGATCTTCACGGTGGAGCGCAATGGATCTTTGGCATCCGATGCCGAACCGTTGGATTGGGACGCGCCGATGTACGCATTTCGACACTACGGCGTCCGCATAACGAACTCCTTGCCCGATTAGTCCAGTTGGTCCGAGTCAAGGCACAACTCGATCACATTGAGCTACCCGCGTAGCTACGAGACAGTCAAGGCAGAGTAAAGAAGGTAAAGAGACAACCAAGCCGACCGAGAATTTATTGACCTTGAATGAATTGCGTTGAAAAAGTCCGGCGTAGCCCGTAGGGGAGTGCCCTGCGGAGTCATTCAGACCCTCCCTGGGCCAGGAGCACCATGACCCCCCCAACTCCATCAGCGGCTGCCCCGCTCGAGGCGACCGACGAGAGCGTCGAGAAGTCGATCACTTCTCCCGCACCGGCGGCCAACGAGAGCAGGTCCCCGGGACAGCTCGCTTGGCGTCGCTTCAAGCGGGACCGCGCGGGCGTCGCCTCCGCGTGCATCGTGATCTCGTTCTTCGTGGTCGCCCTGTGCGCCCCGCTGATCGCCAAGCTGTACGGGAAGAATCCGTACGAGACGTACGGCATCAACACGCCCGGCCTGCTGGGGGACAACGGCTTCCCCGTCGGCCCCAACGGCGGCATGAGCGGCGAGTTCTGGTTCGGCATCGACCCCCAGCTCGGCCGTGACGTCTTCACCTTCCTGCTCTACGCGATCCGCAACTCGCTGCTGATCTCCACCGCCATCACGCTCCTCGTGGTGATCGTCGGTGTGGTGATCGGCGTGACCGCGGGCTACGTGGGCGGCAAGACGGACTGGTTCCTGGGCCGGGTCATCGACATCCTGCTGGCGTTCCCGTCCCAGCTGTTCTTCGTCGCCTTCACCCCCGTGGTGATCGCCCTGTTCGTCGGGGCCGACGAGAACACGCCGGTCTGGCTGACCGTCACCTGTCTGATCGGTCTGCTCACGCTCTTCGGCTGGTCCTCCATCGCCCGTCTGCTGCGCGGCCAGGTACTGGCCCTGCGTGAGCGCGAGTTCGTGGAGGCCGCCAAGGTCACCGGCGCCTCGCCGGCCCGCATCATCTTCAAGGAGCTGCTGCCGAACCTGTGGACGCCGATCCTCATCCAGGCGACCCTCACGCTCCCGGCGATGGTGACCACGGAGGCGGGTCTCGCCTTCCTCGGCGTCGGCCTTCAGGACCCGACCCCCGACTGGGGCGTCATGATCGGCTACGCCGCCAAGTTCTACCAGGACGACATCACCTTCCTGCTCTTCCCGGGCGTGGCCATGGTGATCTTCGTACTGGCGTTCAACCTGCTCGGTGACTCGGTACGCGACGCGCTCGACCCGAAGACCAAGCGCTGACTCCGGCCCTTTTCAGGACCACGGCGAAGGTGCCGGGGTGCCGGATCCTCTCTCTCATCCACTCACTTACCTAGGCAGGATTGCGATGTCCTTCTCGCGTAGAAACTTCCTGATAGCCACCGGTGTGGCCGCCGCTTCCGGCTCCGTGCTGACCGCGTGCAGCAGCGGCGACTCCACCAGCAACTCCGGCGGCGGGAAGGCCGAGGCCGCCAAGGCCAACGCGACCACGGTCAAGATCGGCACCGCGGAGGACTCCAAGGGCCCGGCCCCCGAGGTCTCCGGCGCGAAGAAGGGCGGCACGGTCTACCTTCTGAACGACGACGACTTCTCGCACCTCGACCCGCAGCGCATCTACTACGCCTGGAACTCGCTCGCGGCGGTCGTGCTGTCCCGCACCCTGACCGGCTACAAGATCGCGGACGACGGCTCCCAGACCCTCGTCGGCGACCTCGCCACCGACACGGGCAAGATGGAGGACGGCGGCAAGAAGTGGACCTTCACCCTGAAGGACGGCGTCAAGTGGGAGGACGGCTCCGACGTCACCGTCGATGACGTCCGCCACGGCATCGAGCGTGCCTTCGACACCTTCATCACCGAGGGTGCCTTCTACGTCCAGACCTGGCTGACCGGCTCCACGGACTACCGCAAGTCGTACACGGGTCCGTACAAGGGCAAGCACCTGAAGTCGATCGAGACCAGCGGCAAGTCCATCACCTTCCACCTCTCCGAGGCTCGTCCGGACTTCAACTACGTCCTCGCGATGCACTCCTACGCGCCGACCCCGGAGAAGAAGGACACCAAGCAGGACTACGACAAGAAGCCGGTCTCCAACGGCCCGTACAAGATCAAGAGCCACACGACCGACAAGTCGATGGTCCTGGTCCGCAACGAGCACTGGGACCCGGCGACGGACCCGATCCGCAACGCCTACCCGGACCAGTTCGACTTCACCTTCGGCATCGAGCAGCTCACCGCCGCCGACCGCCTGCTCGCGGACGCGGGCAAGGACCAGTACGCCACCTCCTGGCGCACCGTCCCGGTGGAGCGCGTCGCCAAGGCCACCACCGAGGCCAAGGACCGGGTCATCTCCGGCCTGTCCAACGGCACCAGCGTCTACTGGATCAACACCACCCGGGTGAAGGACCTGCCCGTCCGCGAGGCCATCATCCGCGCCTGGCCGACGGCCCAGATCCGTCAGCTCCAGGGCGGCGCCAACCGCGGTGACTACGCGACCGGCATCATGAGCCCGCTCGTCGCCGGCTACGAGTCGCAGGACGTCTGGGGCAAGCTGAAGAACCCGGCGGGTGACCCGGCCGCGGCGAAGAAGGTCCTGGAGAAGGCCGGCAAGACCGGTTACAAGGTCGTCTACGCCTACCAGAACGACCCGACCAACGCGAAGGTCAAGGTCGTCGTCGAGCAGGCCCTGAAGAAGGCCGGCTTCGACGTCGTCACCAAGGCGGTCGACTCCACCACGTGGTACGACCAGGTCGGCAAGCTCGACAACGGCTTCGACATCTACTGGGGCGGCTGGTCCTCCGACTGGCCGACCGGTTACTCGGTCTTCCAGCCGCTGTTCGAGTCCACCCAGGTCAAGGACCAGGGCCAGAACTACTCCCACCTGAAGGACCCGGCCGTGGACGCCGCCATCAAGGCCGCCACCGCCGAGGTCGACCAGGACAAGGCCAACAAGATGTGGGCCGCCCTGGACAAGCAGGTCACGGAGACCGGTGCCTTCATCCCCGACGTCTACATGAAGCGCATCTACCTGCACGGCTCGAAGCTCGGCAACGTGAAGATGGACCCGAACTTCGACGGCAGCATGCTCTACAAGATGTACGTCAAGGCCTGATCCAGCACCTGAGCGGTGGGGGGCGGTTCACCCCGCCCCCCACCCTCGGCACGTGTCCCCCGGGCCACCGGTCACCCCCGGCCCGGCCCGATCCGCACGACGGCCCTCCCAGGAAAGCCACTCCCCATGCTTCGCTTCCTCACGCGCCGGCTCCTCGGCGCCGTGATCACGCTGCTGATCATCAGCGCGGTCACGTTCATGCTGTTCTACTCGGTGCCGCGCGACCCGGCACGGATGGCCTGCGGCAAGCTGTGCACGCCGGAGACGCTTGAGCTGATCCGCCACAACATGGGGATCTCCGACCCGCTTCCGCAGCAGTACTGGGACTGGCTGGCCGGCATCTTCATGGGCCGCAACTACCCCGGCTTCGGCAACTGCGAAGCGCCGTGCCTGGGTTACTCCTTCGTCAACCGCGAGCCGGTGCTCGCGACCGTGCTGGACCGCTTCCCCACGACGTTCTCCCTGGGCATGGGGGCCGCCGTGGTCTTCGTCGTGTTCGGTGTCGGTATGGGCATGCTGGCCGCGCGCCACCAGGGCAAGGCCATCGACAAGTTCGCCTCCGGCGCCTCGCTGGTCGCCTCCTCGATGCAGATCTACTTCGTCGGCACCCTGGCCCTCTACTTCTTCGTGTACCAGTGGCAGATCCTGGACCAGCCCGGCTACACGCCGTTCTCCGAGAACCCGGGCGCCTGGTTCAGCGGACTGCTGCTCCCCTGGCTGGTGCTCGCTCTGATCTTCACCGCCAACTACACCCGTATGACGCGCTCCCAGATGGTCGAGACGCTCAACGAGGACTTCGTCCGTACCGCCCGCGCCAAGGGCCTGTCCCGGCGCACCGTGTTCTTCCGCTTCGCCTGGCGCGGCGCGATGGGCCCGATCGTCACCATCTTCGGCATCGACATGGGCGTCCTGCTCGGCGGCGCGATGATCACCGAGCAGACCTTCAGCCTCCAGGGCATCGGCATGCTCGCGGTGAAGTCCGTGTTCACCAACGACCTTCCGATGCTGCTCGGTGTCATGGTCCTCACCGCGTCCTTCGTGGTGATCGCCAACATCCTGGTTGACGCCTGCTACGCCCTCATCGACCCGCGCATCAGGCTCGCCTGACCCGCCGCCCCCACCAGCTACCCCGCATCACCCCTCACTGGAGCGTCCCCGTGACGAGCACCGAACAGCAGCCCTTCCTGTCCATCAAGGACCTGAAGGTGCACTTCTCGACCGAGGACGGCACCGTCAAGGCCGTCGACGGTCTCTCCTTCGACCTCGCACGCGGCAAGACGCTCGGCATCGTGGGTGAGTCGGGATCCGGCAAGTCGGTCACCAACCTGACCATCCTGGGTCTGCACAACCCGGACAGCACCAAGGTCGAGGGCTCGATCGTCCTCGACGACGAGGAGCTGAACGGGGCGCCGGAGAAGACCCTGGAGAAGCTGCGCGGCAACAAGATGTCGATGATCTTCCAGGACGCGCTGACCTCGCTGTCGCCGTACCACACCATCGGCCAGCAGATCGGTGAGACGTACCGCAAGCACACCGGCTGCTCCAAGAAGGAAGCGCGCAAGCGCGCGATCGAGATGCTGACCCGGGTCGGCATCCCGCAGCCCGACGTGCGTGTGGACGACTACCCGCACCAGTTCTCCGGCGGTATGCGCCAGCGCGCGATGATCGCCATGGCCCTGGTCTGCGACCCCGAGCTGCTGATCGCCGACGAGCCGACCACCGCGCTGGACGTCACCGTGCAGGCCCAGATCATGGACCTGCTCAAGGACCTCCAGAAGGAGTTCGGCACCGCGATCATCTTCATCACGCACGACCTGGGCGTCATCGCCGACGTCGCCGACGACGTGCTGGTGATGTACGGCGGCCGGTGCGTGGAGCGCGGTACGAAGGAGGAGGTGCTGCGCAACCCGCAGCACCCCTACACCTGGGGTCTGCTGGGCTCGATGCCGAGCCTGGACGGTCCGGTGGACGTACCGCTGAACCCGATCCCGGGTTCGCCGCCCTCACTGCTGAACCCGCCGTCGGGCTGCCGTTTCCACCCGCGGTGCGCCTTCACCGAGAAGGTCGAGGGCGGGCTGTGCTCGTCCGAGCGGCCCACGCTGGAGATCGTCGACGGACGCGGCTCCGCCTGCCACCTGACCGCCGAACAGCGCCGTGAGTTCTTCACCGACCTCGCCGGCAGCCGCGCCAACTGACGTACTCAAGACGGGATTTCACCACCATGAGCAGCACCACTCCCCTCCTGGACGTCTCCGGGCTGACCAAACACTTCCCGATCAAGGGCGGTTTCCCGATCCGTCGGACCGTCGGCCATGTGCAGGCCGTCGACGGCCTGGACTTCCAGGTCCACGAGGGCGAGAGCCTCGGTCTGGTCGGCGAGTCGGGCTGCGGCAAGTCGACGACCGGCCGACTGATCACCCGCCTGCTGGAACCGACCAGTGGCACGATCTCCTACCAGGGCCAGGACATCACCCACGCCAACCGCAAGCAGTTGGCGCCGGTCCGCTCCGAGATCCAGATGATCTTCCAGGACCCGTACGCCTCGCTGAACCCGCGACACACGGTCGGCAAGATCATCGCGGGTCCGATGGAGATCAACGGCATCAACCCCGAGGGCGGCCGGGAGAAGCGCGTGCGCGAACTCCTGGAGATCGTCGGGCTCAACCCCGAGCACTACAACCGCTTCCCGCACGAGTTCTCCGGCGGCCAGCGCCAGCGCATCGGCGTCGCCCGCGCGCTCGCGCTGGAGCCGAAGCTGATCGTGGCGGACGAGCCGGTCTCCGCCCTGGACGTCTCGATCCAGGCCCAGGTGGTGAACCTGCTCCAGAAGGTGCAGCGCGAACTCGGCATCGCGTTCGTCTTCATCGCCCACGACCTGGCCGTCGTACGGCACTTCTCGCAGCGCGTCGCGGTCATGTACCTGGGTAAGATCGTCGAGATCGCCGACCGCGATGACCTGTACGGCAACCCGCGCCACCCCTACACGCGGGCCCTGCTGTCCGCCGTACCGGAGGCGTCGGCGGACGACAAGCCCGCCCGCGAGCGCATCCGCCTGACCGGCGACGTGCCCTCCCCGATCAACCCGCCCACCGGCTGCCGTTTCCGCACCCGCTGCTGGAAGGCGACCGAGAAGTGCGCCACGGAGGCGCCGCCGCTGGTCCAGGTCGAGGGCAACAAGCCCGGTCACCTGACCGCGTGCCACTACCCGGAGACGGAGGGAACCATTCCCGCGCCCCGTCTGTCCAAGGACCCCGAGGCGGCGGTCTGACACACCCCTTTCGTCAACCGTCGCCCCCGGAACGGACTTTGCATGGCCCATTGACCCGAGCCCGCGAACGTCCGCTCCAAGGGGACGGGGCCCGTGCCTCCCCGGCACGGGCCCCGTTGTCGTCTCCGGACGGTGTCAGTCCTCCTCCAGCTGCTCCTCCAGCGCCGCCAGCGCCGGGTCCAGGACGATGTCCTCCGCCCTCGCCTCGGTCGTCGGGTCCTCCGGGAAGTGGCAGGCCGTCAGGTGGCCCTCGTGGTTGCCGGAGAGGCGGACCAGCGGGGGTTCCTCCGCCGCGCACTTGTCCTGCGCCTTCCAGCAGCGGGTGCGGAACCGGCAGCCGGAGGGCGGGGAGATGGGCGACGGGACGTCGCCGGCGAGGCGGATCCGCTCCCGGGGGGCCGCCTCCTCCTCCGCGAGGTTCACCTCGGGCACCGCGGAGAGCAGGGCGTGGGTGTACGGGTGACGGGGACGGGCGTAGATCGAATCGCGGTCGCCGACCTCGATCACCTTGCCGAGGTACATGACCGCGACGCGCTGCGAGAAGTGCCGTACGACGGCCAGGTCGTGGGCGATGAACAGGAACGCGATGCCGAGTTCCTGCTGCACCTTCTGGAGCAGGTTCACCACCTGGGCCTGGATCGAGACGTCCAGGGCGGAGACCGGCTCGTCCGCCACGATCAGCTTCGGCTCCAGCGCCAAGGCCCGTGCCACGCCGATGCGCTGGCGCTGGCCGCCGGAGAACTCGTGCGGGAAGCGGTTGTAGTGCTCGGGGTTGAGACCGACGATCTCCAGGAGTTCGCGCACGCGCTTCTCCCGGCCGCCCTCGGGGTTGATGCCGTTGATCTCCATCGGACCCGCGATGATCTTGCCGACCGTCTGTCGGGGGTTCAACGACGAGTACGGGTCCTGGAAGATCATCTGGATCTCGGACCTGATGGGGGCGAGCTGCTTGCGGTTGGCGTGCGTGATGTCCTGGCCGCGGTACGCGATCGAGCCCGCGGTCGGTTCCATCAGGCGGGTGATCAGCCGACCGGTCGTCGACTTGCCGCAGCCCGACTCCCCCACCAGGCCGAAGCTCTCACCGACGTTCACGGTCAGGTCGATGCCGTCGACGGCCTGCACATGGCCGACCGTCCGGCGGATCGGGAACCCGCCCTTGACCGGGAAGTGCTTGGTCAGCCCCTCCACCTTCAGCAGGGGCTCCCCGGCCGTCACGGCCTGCCGGGGAGCGGGGAGGACGAGGTCCTCTGTCATGACGTGTCCTCCTGGCCCTAGCCCAGCCGGGGCTTGATCTCTTCGATGAAGATGGTCCGCTTCTGGTCCGCCGTCAGATGACAGGCGGAGGCCCGGTCCGGGCCCAGCAGCGGGCGTTCGGTGACGCAGCGGTTGCCGCCCACCCGGCCCTGGAAGGTGCAGCGCGGATGGAACCGGCAGCCCGGGGGCGGCTTGAGCAGCGAGGGCGGCGAGCCGGGGATGGGCGCGAGGGGTGCGCCGATGTCCGAGCTGATCCGCGGCATCGAGTTCAACAGACCCCAGGTGTACGGGTGTTGCGGCGCCCGGAGCACCTCGCGGGCCGAGCCGCGCTCGATCGCGCCGCCCGCGTACATCACCATGATGTCGTCGGCCATGTCGGCGATGACCCCGAGGTCGTGCGTGATGAAGATGATCGCCGAGCCGAACTCCTGCTGGAGGTCCTTGAGCAGGTCGAGGATCTGCGCCTGGACCGTCACGTCCAGGGCGGTGGTCGGCTCGTCGGCGATCAGGAGGTCCGGGTCGCAGACCAGGGCCATGGCGATCATCGCGCGCTGGCGCATACCGCCGGAGAACTGGTGCGGGTAGTCCTTCGCCCGCTCCTTGGGGTTGGGGATGCCGACCTTGCCGAGCATCTCCACGGCCCGGTCCCAGGCCTCCCGCTTGGACGCGCCCCGGTGCTTCATGAACGGCTCGGCGATCTGCCGGCCCACCGTGTAGTACGGGGAGAGCGCGGTCAGCGGGTCCTGGAAGATCATCGCGACCTTGTTGCCGCGCAGCTTCTCCAGCTCCGACTCGCGTGCCGTCGTGAGTTCCTGCCCCTCCAGCAGGATCTCGCCCTCGACGGTGGTGAACATGGGGTTGTGCAGGCCCAGGACGGTCAGGTTGGTGACGGACTTGCCGGATCCCGACTCCCCGACGATGCCGAGGGTGCGGCCGCGTTCGAGGTCGAAGGAGAGCCCGTCGACGGCCCGGACGACGCCGTCCTCGGTCTTGAAGCTGACGTGCAGGTCCCGCACCGAGAGGAACGCGCCCGCGCCGGCCGGGACGGGCGCCCCGGCCTCCTTGGTCAAAGTGGTCACGAAGTGCTCCTAAGGGCGGCTAGGAAAGCCGCACGCGCGGGTCGATCACGGCGTACACGGCATCGACGATGATGTTGCACAGCAGGATCATGGTGGCGGCGAACAGCATCACGCCCAGCAGCAGCGGAAGGTCGCTGAACTGCACCGACTCCACCGCCAGATGTCCGAGTCCGGGCAGTCCGAAGGTGTACTCGGTGATGATCGCGCCGCCCAGCATCGAGGAGAGGTCGATACCGAGGATGGTGACGATCGGGATGAGCGAGCCACGCCAGGCGTAGCGGAAGAAGACGTACCGTCTGCTCATGCCCTTGGCGCGGGCGGTGCGGACGTGTTCCTCCTGGAGCTGTTCGATCATCGAGGAGCGCGCCATACGGGTGTACTGCGCCGCGAAGATCGTGGACAGCACGACCCAGGGGATGATCAGCCCGGTGAACCAGGCGATCGGATCCTTGGTGAGCTCGGTGTAGCGGGGCTCGTCGAAGATATGGGTCTGGTACACCAGCACGGCCATGGCCAGCGGGCCCAGGAAGTAGATCTGCATGGAACTGAGCACCATGGAGCCCGCCGTGAACGACTTGTCCACCAGCGTTCCGCGCCGCCAGGCGGCGATCATGCCGGTGCCGAGCCCGACGAAGAGGAACACCACGGTGGCGCCGAGCGCGAGCGAGGCGGTGAGCGGCAGCCGGTCCAGCAGGGTCGACCAGACCTGCTCGTTGGTGTGGTACGAGTAGCCGAAACAGGGGGCGTCGCAGGGGCCTTGGGAGAAGTCGTCGCGGCCCATGACGACCCCCGAGATGAAGATCCAGAACTGCTCGGGGATCGACTTGTCGATGCCGAGCGTGCGGTGGATGTTCTCCAGGGCCTCGGGCGTACACGTCTTGCCGCACATCAGCAGCGCCGGGTCTCGGGGCATGCCGAAGAAGAGCAGGAAGGCGACGACGGTCAGCAGGATCAGGATCACGATCGAGCCGAGGATCCGGCGGAAGAGGAAGCGCAGCATCTCAGTGGCAGCTTTCGAACTCGAAGGCCGTGCGGCGCGGTGCGCCCCGTCACGGGACGGGGCGCACCGGGCACCGCGGTCGGGAAGGGGTTACTTCACGAACAGCCGGCGCGGGTCGACGCCGCCGATGACGTCGTCGTAGACGAAGCCGCCGATCTTGGAACCGGCGATCTGGGTCTGCTTGTAGTACGCCGTCGGGATGTTGGAGACGACGTCCTTGACGATGTACTCGTTGATCGCGTTCCACGCCTCGGCGGCCTTCACCGGGTCGGTGATGGTGCCGGCCTTGTCGATGTCCGCGTTGACCTTCGGGTCGTCGATGTGCGAGTAGTTCGAGGCGCCGTCCTGGATCTGGCGGCCGTCGTACAGCGGCGGGATGACGGTCGAGGCGCTCGGCCAGTCGGCACCCCACGCGGTGTGGAAGATGTCGAAGTTGTTCTTCACCTTGGAGACCTGGTCGTAGTAGGTCTCGGCCGGGATGTCCTGGCGCTGCACGTCGAAGCCGGCCTTCTCCAGGCCCGCCGCCATGGCGGTGGAGTACTGCTGGCCCTCAGGGGTGTTGATGTAGCCGAAGGTCAGCTTCATACCGCTCTTGCCGGCCTTCTCCAGCAGCTCCTTGGCCTTCTCCGGGTCACCGGCCGGCTTCTTCTTCTTGCCGAAGGGGTCGAAGCTCGCGTCGTAGCCGGAGACGGTCGGGCTGATCAGACCGCCGGCGACCTCCATCGCGTCGGTGCCGCCGTAGGCCCGCACGAACGGCGTGATCGGCAGGGCGTAGGCGATGGCCTCGCGGACCGTCTTGTCCTGCATCTCCTTCTGGGACAGGTTGACGTTGATCTGGCCCACGTACGGCTGGTAGCCGGAGATCGTACGGTTCTTCAGCGAGGCGTCCCCGAGCACCTTGGACAGGTTGCCCGCGTCGACCTGGTTGCTGAAGCTGACCGCGGTGGCGTTGCTGCCGGAGTCGTCGAGGATGGCCTTGGTGGAGTCCTCGTACTGCTTGTTGAACTGGAAGTTGAACTGGTCGACGTACTGCCGGCGGATCGGGTCCGTGTTGCCGTCCCAGTTGGTGTTCTTCACCAGGGTCATCGACTTGCCGGACTTGAACTCCTGGATCTTGTACGGACCGGCCGTCATCGGCTCCTTGTCGTACTTCTCCTTGGTGTCGTTCTTCTCCGAGACGATCGAGTAGCCCGCCATGGCCAGCGCGTACGGCAGGTCAGGCTTGGCGGTCTTGAACTTGAAGACGATCGTCTTGTCGTCCGGGGTCTCGAGGATGGTGTCCGGCAGGTGCTTGCCCTTGTACGGACCGTCCTTGAGCAGACCGCGGTAGTCGGTGCCCGGGGTGTCGGCGAGCCACTGCTGGATGTAGGTCGGGCCGTTGGAGATGAACGGCGCGAACAGGCGCTCGAAGGTGTGCCGTATGTCGGCGGAGGTGATCGCGGAGCCGTCGGCCCACTTGATCCCGTCCTTCAGCGTGTACTTCCAGGTCTTGCCGCCGTCCGTGGTGGTACCGGAGTCGGTGGCGAGGTCGCCGACGACCTCGTGCTCCTTGCCGTCGTCGCTGGTGGCCTTGTAGCCGGTGAGCCCTCGGTGGATCAGCTGCGACAGCGCCATCTCGTCGGAGACGTAGATCTGGCCGGGGTCGAGGTGCGCGAAGCTGTCGCGCTGGAGCACCGTGATGGTGCCGCCCGGCTTGGCGCCCGCGACCTCCTCGGCGGGCCCGGTCGAGGCCTTCTCGTCGCCGAACTCGATGCCGGACTGCTGCCGCTCGGCGTTCTCCTTGTCCTGCTTGTCGTTGTTGGTGCCTTCACTGCCGCCCTCGCTGCAGCCGGTGAGCACAAGAGCTCCCGCCGCGAGCAGGGAGATCGCGGCGTACGCGTGGCGTCCACCCTTACCCATCACTCAATTCCCACCCATCTTTGTGTTCACCAGTGCCGATGAAGTGCTGTCCCGCCGACGGTCGTGCCGTCGGCCGGTTCGGGCGAGGACGCCCCTCAATTGCTCGGTCAGCGGGCCGTCTTGGGATCGAAGGCGTCCCGGACCGAGTCCCCGAGCAGGTTGAAGGCCACGATGAAGATGATCATCGAGATGCCCGGGAAGAACATGTAGGTGATGTCGTTCTGCATGACGAGCTCGGTGGCCGCCTTGGAGAACATCTGGCCCCAGTCCGGGGTCGGTTCGACGAGTCCCACTCCGAGGAAGGACAGACCCGCCTCCGCGGTCACGAAGTTGGGCAGCATGTAGGTGGCCTGCACCAGGATCGGGGTGACCAGGTTGGGCAGGATCTCCTTGCGGATGATGCGGCCCGGTGGCGCCCCGCTCACCTTGGCGGCCTCGATGAACTCCCGTTCTCGCAGGGCGAGCGCGGTGCCGCGCAGAATGCGCGCGAGGCTCATCCAGCCGAGCACCCACATCACCGCGATCAGCGCCACCACCCGGACGTAGACCGGGGTTTCGTCGCGTGGGCTGACGAACAGGGAGACCACGACCGGCATGCTCGCGATGAAGAACAGCTGGGAGGGGATGGCGAGCAGGAAGTCGATCACCCGGCTGATCCAGAAGTCCGTCTTGCCGCCCAGGTAGCCCGCCGCGACACCGAGGACGATGCCGGTGAGCACGGTGGCCAGGGTCACCGCGAGCGAGATGCCCAGCGAGTTGCGGATGCCGTAGAGCAGCTTGGTGAAGACGTCGTAGCCGTTGCCCGGTTCGAGGCCGAACCAGAACTCGCCGCTGATGCCGCCGTTGGGCTGCACCGGCACACCCGCGCTGTCGAACAGCTCCGGACGCTCGTCGGCGAACACCGTGTACGGGTCCTTGCCGTACAGCTTGGAGATCAGCGGGGCGAGCAGTCCGACCACGAAGAAGAAGATGACCACGTAGGCCGAGATCACGCCGGTGCGGTCGCGTTTGAAGCGGATCCACATCAGCTGGCCGGGGGAACGGCCGACGAGTTGCTCGTCCTCGGGCTTCGTCTTCGGCTCTGGTTCGCCGTCGACGAGGACCGAACTCCCGCCGCCCTCGATGTCGATAGGACTTGTCACAGTTCGTCCGTTTCACAGGTGTGGGTGTGCCGAACCCACGACCGGCGCAGGGTGTGCGTGGTCGCGGATCGGATCATGAAGAAACGTCGGGGCACCCCGGGGCTTGCGGAAAATCCGCAGCCGGACGCGCGTAGGCGAGCGGCGGCTCTAGCCCGCCGACGGCCATGTCAGCGGCAACTGCCCCGAGCGGAGCGTGGTGCGACGAAAACGGACGGCATGACCCACCTGGTGCACAGGACACCGCACATGGGTTCCTCCTCGTGACTCAACGCGTTCACCGACTGGAGGGGAAACGTGTCTTTCCTCCGACACCCCTGACGGAGGGTCAGACACCCCCTGGTGCTCGTGAGCCGGCGCTGTCCCCACAGCGCGAGACCCATTGACCCGAGCGCTACGCGGCTAACTATCTGCCATGTGCCAACTACCGACCACTGTCTTTAAATCTCAATTCAGTCACAGCTGGCGCGTAGACCTTCCAAAATCTGGACAAACTGTTCGCCCCGAGAAGGGCGCGAAACGGACGTGTTACATGGCTATCGGGCGAGGATCTCCGCATTTCGGACACTGAGGGGTCGGAAAACCGGTTGCAAAAAGCCCGGATCCCCTCACCATGAGGGGACCCGGGCTCAAGTGCCGGTGCCAGGCGTGCGCCTGGCGGTGGATCAGCCGTGCTTGGCGCGGCTCGCGGTACGGGCGCGGTCCCGCTGGTCGAGTACGACCTTGCGGATGCGAACGGCCTCCGGGGTCACCTCGACGCACTCGTCGTCGCGGCAGAACTCCAGGGACTGCTCCAGCGAGAGCTTGCGCGGCGGGACGATCGCCTCGAACGAGTCGGCCGAGGACGACCGCATGTTCGTGAGCTTCTTCTCCTTGGTGATGTTCACGTCCATGTCGTCGGAGCGCGAGTTCTCGCCGACGATCATGCCCTCGTACACCTCGGTGCCGGGGTCGGTGAACAGCACACCGCGCTCCTGGAGGTTCGTCATCGCGAACGCGGTGACGGCGCCGGCCCGGTCGGCCACCAGCGAGCCGTTGTTCCGGGTCTGGAGCGTGCCGAACCAGGGCTCGAAGCCCTCGTGGATGGAGTGGCCGATGCCGGTGCCGCGGGTCTGGGTCAGGAACTCCGTCCGGAATCCGATCAGACCGCGCGAGGGCACGACGAACTCCATGCGGACCCAGCCGGAACCGTGGTTGGACATGTTGTCCATCCGGCCCTTGCGGACGCCCATGAGCTGCGTGACCGCGCCCATGTGCTCCTCGGGCACGTCGATCGTCATGCGCTCGACGGGCTCGTAGGTCTTGCCGTCGATCTCCTTGGTGACGACCTGGGGCTTGCCGATGGTCAGCTCGAAGCCCTCGCGGCGCATCTGCTCGACCAGGATGGCGAGCGCGAGCTCACCACGGCCCTGGACCTCCCAGGCGTCCGGACGCTCGGTGTCGAGCACGCGCAGGGAGACGTTACCGATCAGCTCGCGGTCCAGGCGGTCCTTGACCTGACGGGCGGTGACCTTGCGGTCCTTGACCACGGCCTTGGCGTCCGCGCCCTTGCCGGTGGCGCCACGGCCGACCAGCGGCGAGGTGTTGGTGCCGATGACCATGGAGATGGCGGGCTCGTCGACCGTGATCAGCGGGAGCGCGATCGGGTTCTCGGGGTCGGCGAGGGTCTCACCGATCATGATGTCCGGGATACCGGCGACGGCGCAGATGTCACCGGGGCCGGCCATCTCGGCGGGCTTGCGGGTGAGCGCCTCGGTCATCATCAGCTCGGTGATGCGGACGTTGGACATGGTGCCGTCGCGCTTGATCCACGTGACGGTCTGGCCCTTGCGCAGCTCGCCCTGCTCGACGCGGAGCAGCGCGATACGGCCGAGGAAGTTGTCGGCGTCCAGGTTGGTGACGTGGGCCTGGAGCGGGGCGGCCTCGTCGTAGTTCGGGGCCGGGATGTGCTCCAGGATCGTCGAGAAGAAGGGCTCCAGGCTGGTGGAGTCCGCGGGAACGGTCCCGTCCTCCGGCTTGGTCAGCGAGGCGACACCGTCGCGGCCGCAGGCGTAGACGATCGGGAACTCGATCTGGTCCTCGTCGGCGTCCAGGTCCAGGAAGAGGTCGTACGTCTCGTTGACGACCTCGTCGATCCGGGAGTCCGGGCGGTCCGTCTTGTTGATGCACAGGATGACGGGCAGCCGCTGCTGGAGCGCCTTGCGCAGCACGAAGCGGGTCTGCGGGAGCGGGCCCTCGGAGGCGTCGACCAGGAGCACCACGCCGTCGACCATCGACAGACCGCGCTCGACCTCGCCACCGAAGTCGGCGTGGCCCGGGGTGTCGATGATGTTGATGGTGATGGGGTCCCCGCCGTCCTTGGGGTGATACTTCACCGCCGTGTTCTTGGCGAGGATCGTGATGCCCTTCTCACGCTCCAGGTCGTTCGAGTCCATCATGCGGTCGTCTACGGAGTCGAGCTGGTGCGCGGCGAAGGCACCGGCCTGCTTCAGCATGCCGTCGACGATGGTGGTCTTGCCGTGGTCGACGTGGGCGACGATGGCGACGTTGCGAATGTCGTGGCGCGTGGCCATATTGCGGCGTTCTCCCGGAGTGTGAGGACGGCCTGCGCGTACGTCTGTGTCTACGCGGGCCCTGCCGGGCTTGACATGCCACGGCCTCACCCCATGGTACGGGGCTACGGGAGCGGGGGCGCGCCGGGTCCCTTCTGCGCAGGTCGGAGGGGGTTTGGGCGGACCCGAGGGATCCCTCGGACCGGCCCGGGACCCCCTGGAGCCGTCCGGCCGCCTCGCTACTTCTTGCTGGGCCCCGCCGCCGGGCGCGCGCCCTTGTTCAGGAAGCCCATGTCCTCGTAGACCGGGGTACGGAAGCCGAAGGCGCCCGCGTTGACGAGGCTCTTCCTGGCAGCCGTCAGCTGGGGGCGCTGGTAGAGCGGGATGGAGCCCGCCGCCGCCCAGATCCGGGAGTCGGCCTTGCGGATCAGGCTCCTGGTCTCGCCCTCGTCCAGGGTGGAGATCGCCTGGTCGAAGAGCTGGTCCACCTGGTCCGTGCCGACCCGGGTGTAGTTCTGCTCGACGTTCAGGGAGCCGTCCGCCGCCGGGACCGGCTTGGCGTAGATCGGCCGCGCGTCGGTCGCCGGGAAGGCGGAGGCCGGCCAGGAGTACAGCGCCAGGTCGTACTCGCCGGAGGCGATGTGGTCCTTGAAGTAGCTCTCGTCCGAGACCTTCGACAGCTCGGTGCGGATCCCGACCCGGTCCAGCATCCGCCGGATCCGCTCCGCCACCGTCCGCAGCGTCTCCGAGCCCGGCCCCGAGGGCAGCACGAACCGCAGCGTCAGCGGCTTGCCGTCCTTCGCCAGCGCCGCGGGCGCCGCCGCCGCGGGAGCGGCCGTGCCCTTCGGCGCGTACGCGCCCGGCGCCCCGCCCTGCTTCAGGTCGTGCCGCTTCTTCTCCCGGTCCGCCTCCGCGGGCGCCTTGTCGTCCTCGCCGACGATGTAGGTGCCGTCCTCGCCGCCCTCGGACTCCTTCTCGGAGCCCTTCTTCTTCTCCTTCTCCCCCTCCGACCCGGCCGCCTTCTCGCCCTTCTCCTTCACCGGGCCACCGAGCACCCACCCGGCGTCGGCGAGCAGCGCCTGCGCCTCGGCCGTGTCCTGGTCGCCCAGCGCCCCGCTGCTGTCGGCGTAGGCGGCCTGCCCGGCCAGCGCCAGGTGGCTGCCGACGGGTTCGGCGGGCAGCCCCAGCGGCTTCAGTACGGCCGCGGCGAGCTTGTCCCGGTCCAGGGCCCGGGCCACCGCCCGACGGACCCGCTCGTCGGCGAGCGGACCGTCCGCGCCGTTGAGGGCGAGCTGGGTGAAGGCGGGTTCCAGGGAGCGGCGCACCTCGACATCGCGGAAAGCGGGGTCCTTGGCCTTGGCGCCCTTGGCGGGGCCGGGCAGCGGGGCGGCCGTGCCCTTGCCCCCGGCCCGCCCGGAGAATCCGATGCGGTGCACCGTCCCGGGGTCGATCTCGGCGAGGTCGAGCTTTCCGGCGGCCAGCGCCGAGGCCCGCTCGTCACGCGGCACCGCGCGCAGCACGATCTCGTCCAGCTTGGGCGCGGCGCCCCACCAGCGCGGGTTGCGGGCGAGGGTGATCTCGTCGTCCTTGCGGTCGACCTTGCGCACGGCGAAGGGTCCCGCGGTGACCTTGAGCTTGCGCCGGGCGCCGTCGTTGAAGGAGTCCGGGGTGCCCATGACGTCCTTCGGGTACAGCGGCGAGAACAGCGAGCGCCAGTCGGCGTAGGGCCGGGCGAAGGTGACCTTGACCTCCAGGTCGTTCTCGCCGCGCTCGATGCGCTGGATGCGGTCGTAACCGGCGTTGCGCGCGGTCCAGTACGCCGAGTCCTTGCCGGACAGCGCCCGCCACTGGGCGGCGAAGTCGGCGGCGCCGATCTCCCGGCCGTCGCTCCAGACGGCCTGCTGGTTCAGCTTGTACAGCACGACCTGCTTCGGCTCGGTCTCGACGACCCTCGCGGACTCCAGGTAGTCGGGGTTCAGCTCCGGCCGCCCGGTCCCGTCGAGGCGGTACAGGGAGGGCAGTACGGCCTGGGCGACGCGGGTGGTGGTGGCGTCGGCGTCGGCCTGGAAGGTGTTCAGGGTGTCCGGTACGGCGTCCACGGCCCAGCGCAGGGAGCCGCCGTCGGCGACCAGGGAGCGGGCGGCGGGGGCGATGTCCTGCTCGGCGAGCGGCCTGCCCGCGGGGTCCTCGGTGGCACATCCGGCCAACGCGAGCGCGCCGGCGGTGAGGAAGAGGACCGAACGCGTCACAGCACGTGGTCCGGGGCCGTCGTAGGACATCTCTGCTTACCTCCGGGAGCCGCGGGGGTTATGATCACTTTTGGCGGTATATGGAGCTGATCACATCTATGCGGCCACTGAAGAGGAAAGGGTTCGGCAGCGGGCGGCGACACGGCGGGGGACGCCGGGAAGCCCACCCGTGCGGCGCAACGCACCACGGGATGCACCTACGCGCCTCGGCCAATCGGTGCACGTCCCTTCACAGCGACAGGTGTGACGCGCAACACTCGCAGGCGCATGAACGTTGCCGCCCACGGCCGCAGAGCCGACGGAAGTGAGGTCACGTCATGTCCGTGCACGACGACCTGACGGCAGTCCAGCGGTGTCTCGACGATCTGAACCGGTCGGTGAGCCGTCTGGAACAGCAGCTCGGCAGCGGCGGTCTGGACATCCGCCGCGTCCGTACCGACTGCGATCACCTGCGCGAGAGCGTGGCGCTGCTGCGCGCGGCGGCCTCGGCTCCCGGGGCCCAGCAGACCCAGCGGCGCCCCGACCTCGTCACGATCCCCGACACCCCATACGACGGCTCGCTCTGGATCGACACGGACGACGAGGGCCTCGGCGCCCGCGACCGGCGAGCCCCCTGAGGGTCTGTCCGGCGACTGACCCTCAGCCGAACCGACCGGAGTCAAAAGTTGGCCACTGGTACGGAACCCCCTGACACCGACCCCCATCCGCCCGGCGGCGTGCGTACGCCTACGCGCGCCGCCATCAGCGCCCCGCATCTGCGAACCGATCGCTGGTGGCTGGCGCCCGCCGCCACCGCGGCCGGGCTGCTCGCCTTCATCGTCTACTCGACGTGGCGCGCCTTCGCCAACGCCGACTACTACGCGGCCCCGTACGTCTCGCCGTTCTACTCCCCCTGTCTCGCGGAGAACTGCGAGCCGATGCGGGGCGGCCCCAACTGGGAGATCTTCGGCGGCTGGTGGGGCATCTCGCCCGCGATCATCATCCTGATCTTCCCGCTGGGCTTCCGGCTGACCTGCTACTACTACCGCAAGGCCTACTACCGGGGCTTCTGGGCGTCCCCGCCGGCCTGCGCGGTGGCCGAGCCGCACAAGAAGTACACCGGCGAGACCCGCTTCCCGCTGATCCTGCAGAACATCCACCGGTACTTCTTCTACGCCGCGATCCCGGTCGCCGGAATCCTGACCTACGACACCGTGCTGGCCTTCCGCGATGAGCACTACGAGTGGGGCCACATGGGCCTCGGCACCCTCGTGTTCCTCGTCAACATCGTGCTGATCTGGGCCTACACGATCTCCTGCCACTCCTGCCGGCACATCGTCGGCGGCAAGCTGAAGCACTTCTCCAAGCACCCCGTGCGCTACCGGATGTGGCAGTGGGTCGGGAAGCTCAACGCCCGGCACATGCTGCTCGCCTGGTCGTCGTTGGTGAGCGTGGCGCTCGCCGACTTCTACGTCTATCTCGTCGCGTCCGGTGCCTTCGACGATCCGAGGTTGTTCTGATGTCCGTGGTGGACCGGCAGGAGTGGGACGTCGTCGTGGTCGGCGCGGGCGGCGCGGGCCTGCGCGCGGCTGTCGAGGCGCGCGAGCGGGGCGCCCGTACGGCGGTGATCTGCAAGTCGCTGTTCGGCAAGGCGCACACGGTGATGGCCGAGGGCGGGATCGCGGCCGCGATGGCCAACGCCAACGAGCACGACAACTGGCAGGTGCACTTCCGCGACACCATGCGCGGCGGCAAGTTCCTCAACCAGTGGCGGATGGCCGAACTGCACGCGCAGGAGGCCCCGGACCGGGTGTGGGAGCTGGAGACCTGGGGCGCCCTGTTCGACCGTACGAAGGACGGCCGGATCTCCCAGCGCAACTTCGGCGGCCACGAGTATCCGCGCCTCGCGCACGTCGGCGACCGCACGGGACTGGAGCTCATCCGCACGCTCCAGCAGAAGATCGTCGCCCTCCAGCAGGAGGACTTCAAGGAGACCGGCGACTACGAGTCCCGCCTGAAGGTCTTCCAGGAGTGCACCGTCACCCGGGTCCTCAAGGACACGGCATCCGACAGCGGTTCCGCCGCGGGTCGCGTCTCCGGTGTCTTCGCCTACGACCGTGAGACCGGCCGCTTCTTCGTCCTGGAAGCGCCTGCCGTCGTCATCGCCACCGGTGGCATCGGCAAGTCCTTCAAGGTGACGTCGAACTCCTGGGAGTACACCGGCGACGGCAACGCGCTGGCGCTGCTCGCGGGAGCGCCCCTGCTGAACATGGAGTTCGTCCAGTTCCACCCCACGGGAATGGTCTGGCCGCCGTCGGTGAAGGGCATCCTCGTCACGGAGTCCGTCCGCGGCGACGGCGGGGTGCTGCGGAACTCCGAGGACAAGCGGTTCATGTTCGACTACGTCCCGGACGTCTTCAAGGAGAAGTACGCCGAGTCCGAGGAGGAGGCGGACCGCTGGTACGAGGACCCGGACAACAACCGGCGGCCCCCCGAGCTGCTCCCCCGCGACGAGGTGGCCCGCGCCATCAACGCCGAGGTGAAGGCGGGCCGGGGCTCCCCGCACGGCGGGGTCTTCCTGGACGTGTCGACGCGGATGCCCGCCGAGGTGATCAAGCGCCGGCTGCCGTCGATGTACCACCAGTTCAAGGAGCTGGCGGACGTCGACATCACCGCGGAGGCGATGGAGGTCGGGCCGACCTGCCACTACGTGATGGGCGGGATCGCGGTCGAGTCGGACACCGCGGCCGCGCGCGGCGTGCCGGGCCTGTTCGCGGCCGGTGAGGTCGCGGGCGGGATGCACGGCTCGAACCGGCTCGGCGGCAACTCCCTGTCCGACCTGCTGGTGTTCGGGCGCCGGGCGGGCTGGCACGCGGCCGAGTACGCGGCGGCCCTCTCCGAGCGGCCCGAGGTGGACGACGTCCAGGTCGACACGGCGGCGGCCGAGGCCCTGCGCCCCTTCTCCGCGGAGAGCCCCGACGAGGCCGCGCCGGAGAACCCGTACACCCTCCACCAGGAGCTCCAGCAGACCATGAACGACCTGGTCGGCATCATCCGTCGCGAGGGCGAGATGGCGCACGCGCTGGAGAAGCTGGCCGAGCTGCGGGTCAGGGCCCGCAGGGCCGGGGTCGAGGGGCACCGGCAGTTCAACCCGGGCTGGCATCTGGCGCTGGACCTCAGGAACATGCTGCTGGTCAGCGAGTGCGTGGCACGGGCCGCCCTGGAGCGCACCGAGTCGCGCGGCGGCCACACCCGCGAGGACCATCCGACGATGGAGCGCACCTGGCGCAACGTCAACCTGCTGTGCCGACTCGCCGATCCCACCGGCGGGCTCGCGGCCACCGACCCGGTGCGCGGCCAGATCGACCTCACCCGGGAGACCACCGACCCCATCCGCTCTGACCTGCTCGCCCTCTTCGACAAGGAGGAGCTGGTCAAGTACCTCGCCGAAGAGGAGCTGTACGAGTGAGCAGCTACGAGGCCCGCTTCAAGGTGTGGCGGGGTGACGTCGGCGGCGGCGGCCTGGAGGACTTCGAGGTCGAGGTGAACGACGGCGAAGTGGTCCTGGACATCATCCACCGCCTCCAGGCCACCCAGGCGCCCGATCTGGCCGTCCGCTGGAACTGCAAGGCGGGCAAGTGCGGTTCGTGCTCGGCGGAGATCAACGGCCGCCCGCGGCTGATGTGCATGACGCGGATGTCGGTGTTCGGGCGGGAGGAGACGATCACCGTCACTCCGCTGCGCGCCTTCCCGGTGGTCCGGGACCTCGTCACGGACGTCGGCTTCAACTACCGGAAGGCCAGGGAGGTCCCCTCGTTCGTCCCGCCGGAGAAGCTGGGCCCCGGCGAGTACCGGATGATGCAGGAGGACGTGGACCGCTCGCAGGAGTTCCGCAAGTGCATCGAGTGCTTCCTGTGCCAGGACACCTGCCATGTGGTCCGCGACCACGAGGAGAACAAGCAGGCGTTCGCCGGTCCGCGCTTCCTGATGCGGGTGGCCGAGCTGGACATGCACCCGCTGGACGCCGCCGCCGAGTCCGGCCTGGACCGCAAGAGCACCGCCCAGGACGAACACGGCCTCGGTTACTGCAACATCACCAAATGCTGTACGGAGGTGTGCCCCGAGGGCATCAAGATCACGGACAACGCGCTGATCCCGCTGAAGGAGCGGGCCGTGGACCGCAAGTACGACCCGCTGGTGTGGCTGGGATCCAGGATCCGCAGGCGGTCGGGATCAGGCTGAGGCGGCCCGCAGGTACCCCGAGTGGGCCACCTGGCCCAGGAACGTGAACCGGGTGCCCGTGGTCATGTGCTTCTCGAACGCCTCCTTGATACCGGGCCACTTGGGGTGCCCGAAGTCGTCCAGGACCACGATGCCGCCCGGCGCGACGATCTGCTCGGCCCACTCCAGGTCGGCCGCGACACCGGCGGCGGAGTGGTCGCCGTCAACGACGACCACTCCGTAGGAACGATCGGCGACCAGGGCCCGCACCTCGGGGTCCTCGGAGAAGCCCTGCTGGATGCGGGCGGCTTGGCCAGCCGCTCCGGCGAGGCCGAGATTGGTGCGTACGGCGGCCAGGTCGACCGGGGTGCCGGAGGCGTCGGCGCCCATGCTCGCGCCGGGCTGGAGCTGGGTGCCGGCGAGCGGGTCGACGATGGTCAGGCTCGGTGCCCGCCCGGCGCGCTCCATCATCCGGATGAGCGCGGCGCCGAACATGCCGTACAGCGTGCCGATCTCGAGGATCTCGTCGTTCGGCGGGTCGAGCAGGGGGACGGCGGAGAGCTTGCCGACGATGTTCATCGTGCCGCCGGCGATCCGGCCGACGCCGAGCGCCTCCATCGCGATCAGCAGCCGGAAGGCCTGGGCGACGTTGCGCTCGGCGGCCTGCCGGTCGACGCCCGCGGCCTGCTCCAGCTCCGTGATCGTGCGGTTGAGATGGGGCGCGGAGGGCAGCCGGGACGCGCCGCGTCCGGTGCCGTCGAAGAAGAGTTCCAGGGGGCGCTGGCGGTTGCGCAGCGTCCGCAGCTCCTTCTGGAGCGCGTCCTTCGAGGCGATCTCGATGTGGCGGCGGACCTCGCGTTCGATCCGCTGGTCCATCAGCTGCACTAGGTCGTGTCTTCAATTGATCTTGCTTAGTGGATCATGGTCGGGTGATTCGTCGCCATGAACTGTCTGATGCAGAGTGGGAGTTCGTCCGGCCGCTGCTGCCCGCGTCCCTGCGGGGCCGGAAGCGGTTGGACGACCGAAGGGTCCTCAATGGGATCGTGTGGAAGTTCCGCACTGGTACAGCCTGGCGGGATGTGCCCGAGCGGTACGGGCCGTGGCAGACGCTGCACACCCGCTTCCGCCGGTGGGCCCTGGACGGGACCTTTGAGCAGATGCTGCGGGCCGCGCAGGCACAGGCGGACGCGGCCGGAGACATCGACTGGCTGGTGTCGGTCGACTCCACCGTGGTGCGGGCCCACCAGCACGCTGCCGGGGCTCGAAAAGGGGGCAGCGCAATCCGGGCCTCGGACGCTCGCGGGGCGGCCTGACCAGCAAGATTCACCTGGCCTGCGATGCCTTCGGGCGCCCGCTC